>JBLMWG010000322.1:0-5348 GCA_050257115.1 Bacillota bacterium | reverse complement strand
TTTTTTTCCTTTTTAGGAGCTTCAATCTCAACAGGACCCGGTGCCGCAGGCTTTTTCTCAGCCTTCGGTGCCTTTTCCACAACAGCAGGAGCCTTCGCTTTCTCTGTTGCTTTTACTGATTTTGCTTCAGGCTTCGCGGCCTTTGCCGGAGCTTTTACTACAGGTTTCGCAGGAACTGCCTTTTTAGCGACGGGCTTTGCTGCTGACTTTGCAACAGACTTCGGCGCAGGCTTCGTAGCCTTCGTTGGTTTCACAGCTGCTTTGGCTACTGGCTTTTTCGCCTTTGCCGCAGGTGCTTCCTTTTTTGCGACCTTTTTTGCCATCTCAATTCCTCTCTAATTTTTAAAGGTGAGAAATGATCGAAAAGTGTTTATATGCAGACTTATACTATCACCCAGTGTCTTGACATCAAAAAAATAAACTGAAAGTGTTAGCGCGAGGCATCACTATGATTACAGCAGACGTTATTAATGACCTTCAGTCGCCGGATCTGACATACATCTCTGGCTCCAAACAAACCATAGCAACCAAGGTGCTCCCGCCGGAGCTTGCAGACTCTGAAAGCCTTGTGTTTGTATCCAAACCTCAGCAGCTAGAAATGGCCCTAAAAAGCCAATCTAAAATTATCGTTGCACATAAAGCTTTGGCGATCCCTGCCGAAATCTCAGCAACTTTGTTTTCTACTGGAAATATCCAGTTGGCAATGGCGGCGATTCTTCCGTTGTTTGACGGCAAAATGAATCGTTTCAACCAGGCTGAAAAAATTCATCCCACAGCCCTGATTCATCCAACAGCACATTTGGGTCAAAATGTACAAATTGGGCCTTATGTGGTTGTTGGGGAGCAGGTACGCATTGGCGATGGTGCGACTCTTGGCGCTCATACGGTTTTGGAATCCTTTGCTATCATTGGCGACCATACACTCTTACATCCTCATGTGTTCATTGGCAGCCATTGCGAACTAGGGGCTCGGTGTGAAATCCACCCTCATACAACGATTGGCGCGGATGGCTTTTCCTTTGCAATGGCAAAAGATGGAACCCATAAAAAAATCCCACAAATCGGTCGCGTGATCATCGGCGATGATGTCGAACTTGGAGCTAACTGCGCCGTCGACCGCGCCGCTCTGACAGAGACACGCATTGGTCGCGGGACCAAGATGGATAACTTCTGCCATGTTGCCCACAACGTGATTATCGGCGAAAACAATGTCATGGCAGCAGGATTTAAAGTAGCAGGCTCCAGCCGCATCGGAAGCAACTGCATGTTCGGCGGCGAAGCTGCTGTGTCCGACCACATTACTATCTGCGATCGCGTGATTATCGCTGGCCGCTCGGGCGTAACCAGCGACGTGCTAACGCCAGGTGCATATGGCGGCTATCCGCTAGAACCACTTCGCGATGCCTTAAAAACCATGGCGAACAAGACCCATCTTACAAGAATTAGAAAAGACCTGGCTCGCGTGCTGAAACACCTGGGCCTGAATGAAGAATAGAGGTAAAAATGTCTTACGAGTTTTATAAAATCATGCATTTGACTGGCCTTGCATGTTTGTTCTTTGGTTTTGGCGGCCTCTTGGTTGCGGCCTATGCTGGAGTAACGTTGAATTCCAAAGCTCGCGCAATGAGCTTTGCCACACACGGTATCGGCTTATTGCTTATTCTGATTGGCGGCTTCGGTATGCTAGCAAAACTGGGTCTGATGGCACAAATGCCAGGCTGGGTTTATGGCAAACTAGGGATCTGGGTCCTCATGGGTGCAGGTATTTCTGTCGTTAAAAGAAAAGGCTACATCGGCTGGCCTGTAGCCATCTTGCTCATAGGTCTCGGCACAACGGCCGCCTACCTAGCCATCACTAAACCTTTCTAAAAAGGGGCCTGGCGTCTACAGCGTATCAAATAAAAAGGGAGACAGTTTGTCTCCCTTTTTAATTTCTCATTTATTTAATATTTTCTAATCTATCTTTTTAACTAGACACTTTACTTGATAGTCACCGTTCTTTGTTTCAATCTGTCCAAGGTCTTTTCCCGGAACATCCAAAGTAGTTTCCTTTGTATCAATTTTTAAGTTCTGCAAAAGCTGAATATTTCCATCAATCTTCGTTGTCTCGGTTTGCTCAATCAAAACTTGATACTGAACTTGAACACCCCTCACTTCAAATCGAACTTGCTGAAATTTTGCTGGGATATTATCCACAAAAATAGTCATCAACGTCGCTTCAAATTTTTGAAGTAGATTTCCAGTCTGATAGAAACCACAGACCACTTTCCCGTAATCCTGAATATTCGTTATAGCAGCCATCCCTAGGGAGGGCGCTATAAATAAAAGTGAAGGCAAAATTCGTTTCATTATTCAGCCCTAAAACATGCTGTACTTGAGGAAACGGCATTCAATATTCCCATTGAACACGAAATGCTTACGAGTCGATTTCAACTTCAAGTCAGCGATCAAATCTTTATTTCCAGACAAGATCCAAGCATCCCAGCCTTTGAATCTGTGTTTCAAAGTGAAGCCAAGGTCACGATAAACGTCGCGAAGATTGTCTTCGTCACCAATACGCGCACCATATGGAGGATTTACGATGATCAAGCCTTTTTCAACAGGTGGCTCAACGGTCGCAACAGATTCCTTACGGAATTCGATGACGTCATCAACGCCAGCTGCTTTCGCATTTTCTTTTGCAGCTTTCAAAACTTTATTATCGATATCGAAAGCATAAAACTTTGCTTCGATTTCTTCTTTTTCGCCTTCAATAGCTTCGTTAACGACGTTTTCCCAAGCTTCTTTTTCGAAGTTCAAAAGATTCATGAAACCAAAACGCTTACGGTTGATACCTGGAGCGATGTTTTTAGCCATCATCGCTGCTTCAATCATAAAAGTACCGGAACCGCACATGAAGTCTACCAATGCTGATTTACCATCCCACTCAGCAAGCTTGATCAAACCCGCTGCCAAGTTTTCTTTCAACGGAGCTTCACCCACGTCTTTGCGATAGCCACGCATGAACAAGGAATCACCAGAAGTATCGATAGAAACGTTGAACTGATTTTTCACGCAACGAACAACGATACGCAAAGCCGGGTTGTAGTTATCAACGTCCGGACGAACGCCATATTTATCGCGGAATTGATCCACGATAGCGTCTTTGATTTTCATCGCGATAAAGCGTTGGTCGCGCATTTTTGATTCTTTAACAGAAACGTCGATGCTGATTGTTTTGTTCGGATTAATGTACTTCGTGTAATCGTGACGAAGAATTTGAGTATACAATTCTTCTGGCTGATAAGCCGTGAAATCCTGAGTCGGTTTCAAAATACGACTCGCCATACGAGAATGAAGATTAGCTTTGTAGCACCCTTCCCAGTTGCTCTCAAAGTAGACACCACCTGCGGTTTTGCCTGTAACTTTAAGTCCTAAATCTTTCAATTCTTGTTCAAGGGGTTCTACGAGACCGCGTGCTGTTGACGCAAAAAATTCTGCCATGGGGATGGGCCTTTCTGTTGGTTAAGGAAGCCAGGTCCCACGCCCAGCTCCCTATACCGTCAAGGCCCCACCCTCATACCTATAAGGGCTAAACCTCGCGATATTGTGGTCCGCCGCCACCTTCTGGCACCGTCCACTCAATGTTTTCGAAAGGGCACTTAATATCACAAGTTTTGCAGTGAATACAGTTCGTATAATTGATTTGTAGGTCTTTCTTGCCTGCTTCTTTTGTAGACGGAACCATTTCGTATACAGACGCCGGGCAGAAATGATTACATGGTGATTTATACTGAGGCTCACATACAGAGCGGCAGATATCGCCATCTTTCAGGATCAAGTGATTCGGAGAGTCCTCATCATGCATAGTTCCCGTCAAATAAACACTAGAAAGCTTATCAAAGAAAAGCTGACCATCCGCTTTTGGCAGACCGCCTAATTGTTCCTCAAACCCATTAGGCCCCCAAACATCAACCACTTTTTCAGTCGTTGCCGCATCCACATGCTCAATCGGCATAGGATCTTGCAAACCACGACCGCCCGTCATCTCTTGAAGAGCGATCAAAGGCATCCCTTCGATCATTCCCTTAGAAAGCGCTTGGTGGAAATTACGAACCTTATAAAGCTCGTTTTTAACAAAGCTAGCTTCAACACGATCCGCGTAACCTTTAGTAACAGAATCAGTAAATTCCGCACCAGCAACAAGGCCTTCAACAATGGCTTCTGCCGCTGACATACCAGCTTTCATCGCCAAGTGAATACCCTTCAGCTTTTGCACGTCGACCATGCTCGCCGAGTCCCCGATAACCATCCAGCCATCGCCATGCAGTTTCGGCATAGAGTACCAACCACCGGCAGGAAGAGTCTTACCGCCGTAAGCGATCACTTTACCGCCCTTAAGCATATTCTGCATGAACGGATGAGTTTTCAATTTTTGCAATTCACGATGTGGATCCAGCAAAGGATCGTTCGTATCAAGGTACGCCACCAAGCCCACGATGATTTTATCGTCCGGCAAAGTGTAGATAAACGTACCACCAATAGATTTAGACAAAGGGAAGCCCATCGTGTGGATCACTTGCCCCGCCTCGACAGTTCCTTTTGGCATCTGGATGATTTCTTTAACGCCTTCTTCGAAAACCTCAGGGTTTTTGCCTTCACGGAGGTTCAATTTTTCAGACACTTTTTTGAATAAAGAACCACGAGTTCCTTCGGCAAAAATAGTGACTTTTGACTTCAAGATCAAACCTGGCTCGAAGTTCGCTTTTGGATTGCCGTTTTTATCACGACCCTTATCACCCGTGCGCACACCTACGATTTTGTTACCTTCATACAAAGCTTCAACCGCTGCGAAACCTGGGAAGATATTGATACCTTTTTCTTCACACTTTGTTGCCAACCAACGATTCAATTTGCTGGCAGATACAATGTAATTACCATTGTTGTGGAACGGTGGAGGAGTGATCGGCAACTTGAAAGAGTAATCAGAGCCTAGATAGTAAACGGCATCTTTTTTAACTTCCGATTCAACTGGGCAACCTTCAGCCAAGAAGTTTGGCACAAGTTCACGCAAAGATTTTGGATTCAAAACCGCACCCGAGAAACTGTGCGCGCCAACTTCCGAGGCTTTTTCAATCACCACGATCATTTGCTCAGGGATTTGCTGACCTTGTTTTTTTCCAGCAGCAATCGCTTCGTTGTGCTGTTGAATTTGGTTTTGTAAGTGCAAAGCACAAGAAAGCCCCGCAGAGCCGCCGCCGACGATAAGAACATCAACGTCCATAGTTTCGCGAGTTACGCCTTCCGGCAAATGATCATAAGTCATGAATTCTCCTATTCTTCAGCGGGTTCTTCATTTTTGATTTCGG
>JBLMWG010000321.1:0-10280 GCA_050257115.1 Bacillota bacterium | reverse complement strand
CTGATAAAAGTAATGTGCAGACCTTCTCTAGAGAGCCCTCTTCGCGATACGCCACATCCAAGAGAGTGTCTAAAACTGAGACAGGGTGACAATGTTGGTTGTCAGAATCGATGTGAGTTGCCATAGGTTGATCCTCGCGCAATTAAAACAATTCAGAGGACTGTATTGCAAGAGGAGGGCCTATCTTGGGGAAGAAATGAAGGCTATTCGTCCTCTTTTTCGATAGAGGTACGAAGGAGGCTTTTTACGTGGTTTTTACGTTGGGTGCCACCTAATAGACTCTTTAGCTGGTTGTGAATACTAGGGTCATTAATAAGAGCTCCCAGAGTTCCTTCGCCACGGTCAATTTTAGAGATAATCGCATCGAGTTTATCAATGGTATGGCGAAGCTTTTCGCCAGAGTTGCCGTCGGCCAATTGTGATGTCATTTTTTGTGCATTTTGGCTGGCCTGAGCAAGGCTCATAGAAGCCGTTTCAAAGCCCGTCATAATTTTGTGCAAGCGATTGTTGTCATTGATCGTGCGAGCCATTTTATAAAGCTCATCAATGGTATCGAAAAGCTTGCCAGTTTCTTTGCCGCGCTCAGAAATGATTCCCAAAAGATCCGTTGCCTTTGCGACCCCCAGAACGGAGCCGTCTTTGACTGCGGCACCGCGCGGGTCTCCAGGAATAATAAAGACAAATTTGTCACCGAGGGCACCCTGAGTGCGAATCTCCACTTGAGAACCCTCATGGATACGTTCTAAATATTTTTGGTCGATCCGTAAGGTAACATCAAGGAAGTTTTGATCTGGCAAAAATGTGATTTTTTCGACGTTACCGACGGTGACACCCGAAAGAGATACGACTGAGCCTTCTGCCAGTCCTGTGACTTGTTCAAAGTGAGAGTGCAGGCGTGCGTAGGACTTGAACAGGGACTTGTCAGCACCAATAAAAAAAATAGATCCGAGAATGAAAACGATTCCTAAGGAAAGGAAGATGCCGACTTTTAGTTGTGTGCTGGCGTTGGATTCCATTATGCACTTTCTCCGTTGATGAATTCTGTCATTGCGCCGCTCGGTTCTTGTTTGAGTTTATCGATGGTGTATTGCTCTCCAATACGGCCGTTTTGAAGCAAGGCCACCTTGTCGCATACCGCGTAGACCGTTGGCATGTCGTGAGTGACCAAGATCGAAGTCACTCCTTTGGCTTTTAATTTCAAAATAGATTCTTGAATCTTTTTGGTGTTGTATGGATCCAAGCCCGCAGTGGGCTCGTCATAAAGCACAACTTCAGGGTGCATCATCATTGCACGGGCTAAGCCCACGCGTTTTTGCATTCCTCCTGAAAGATTTCCTGGATAAAGTTTATCCGTACCTTCCGCCAAACCGAACTCTTCGAGTTGTGCGTGGATTTTGTCAGCAATTTCTTTTTCTGACAATTTGAAATGCTCCCTTAAGGGATACGCGAGATTTTCATACACCGTCATCGAGTCAAATAAAGCTCCACCTTGGAAAGCATAGGCAACTTTTTTGCGAATGTCGGTCAATTGATTTTCATTCAGTGGCCCTATATCAACGCCGTCGACAATCACTTTACCTTGATCAGGTTTTTCAAGGCCTACGAGCGAACGTAATAAAACGGATTTACCGGTTCCAGAGCCACCAATCAATCCTAGACATTCGCCCTTGCGAACATAAAAGCTGACGCCGCTGTGAACTTTTCTGCCACTGAAGGACTTGTGGAAATCAATCACTTCGATATAGCTTTGTGGTTTCTGTTCACTCATAGAATCTTCTCCACTATCCAGAAAAGCTTCGATAGAAAGAAGTCACCAATTAAAATTAAAATGGAAGACACCACCACCGCTTTGGTTGTTGCGATGCCGACCTCTTTGGTTCCGTTTTTAACGTTCAAACCAAAGTAGCAAGCGGGAATGGAAATAAATAAAGCAAAGAAGAATGTCTTACCGAACCCAGAAAGATAGTCTGAAATACTTGAAGTGCTCAGAACCTTCAAAAGATAAAAGCGGGGATCTAAATTCAATTCCGTTGCGCCGACAAACATGCCTCCGGCATTGGCGACGATATTGGTGATAGAACAAAGAATTGGCAAAGTAATTAAACACGCGAGGACACGAGGAATAACGATCTTACGGATCGGAGAGGTTCCCAGAGCTCGGATCGCATCTATTTGTTGAGTCACCACCATACTGCCGACCTCACTCGCGATACCCGCCCCCACGCGCGCGGCAAGCATAAGGCTTGTGAACATCGGACCCATCTCACGCAGGATCGTTACAGCGAGCAATTTTGGCACATACATTTTGCCGCCAAACTTCTCTAGGCCCAGACCAAATTGCAGGGACATCACCATCCCAACGGAAACAGCTGTCACGATGATCAGGGGAGCTGAACGGGCCCCAACTTGAAATATCTGTTCAATCAGGAGACGCCAGTAAACACGACTCGAGAAGAGCTCACGAAAGATCTCCCGAGTCAAAAGACCGATCCCGCCGATAAAGTGGAGGATTTCGATCGTAAAGTTTGTCAGTGGCATCAGCAGTTGTAACATCTAAGGCGCCTTAAAACTTTGTTTGAATTTTTCAAACTCTGATTGTTCTGCGTTGAACTGCTTTTCTAGACCGCCATAACTCAGAGTGTAGTTGCACCCATTCTTTTTAAAAATTAACAGTGACATCGCTACAGGAACGCCGTCGACGGTTCCTGTGACGATGGACTGCCGAGCTTCACGACCATTAAAGGAGGTGGTTTCCGACTTAAGAATTTCCAATTTGCTGATAGCGCTTAATGATTCGGTCTCAATAGTTTGTAAACTAGGGTCAGCGCTGTTGCCGCATTCAGAAAGATAGGAAATGGTATTGCCCGTCTTTTGGCTTTGCCAAGTTTTATCGGCATTTTTAGGTTTGATTTCGCTGAAGGCACCGCTTGGTGCATTAAAGACCACATCCTTTGCAGGCGTGATCTTACCGCTAGGCAGTTCAACTGAAACACAACTACTAAGAAGTAAACTCATGATGAAATATTTTAAGTGGTTTCTCATAACGCCTATCTATCGGAATTATCAGAGACATAATTCAGTCTGTTTGGCGAATCAAGACCAAAGTCGATGTCATCGTATTGTCAGGCCTGACAATTATTCTATGAAACTTTTTGCCCATCTTGAACATATTTGCCAATAGACCTTGGAAAGGCCTGGCACTGTATGTGCAATCGCACAGTCATGTTGAAGAAGGGGTTCTAGGAGTGAACACTTTGCGAAATCTTATGTTGGCAGGATGCCTGATCCTTGGTCTAGCTTCAGACGCTTTGGCTGCGGGTAAAGTACATGGTGTGATCAGTTTTCAAGGGGACACGGTCCATCTTGAGCTTACCGGTCAGCAGAATTGGGATTATGACGTTAAACGTCTAATTCAAAAAGGCCAAACCGTTGTGCAAATGATCATTCCTAGCTTGGATGACGCTACGGTGAAGCAAGTTTCTACATTTAAAAGCGAAATGGTCACCAATGTTTCTGTTGATAGGAAAGGTCCTGATGGAAAATCCATTGTGTCTTTCATGTTGTCTGGAGAAGACGTTGATTCTTTTGACTATTTGACGGATCAGCCCTCACGTTTGATCGTGGATTTCTATTTGAATCCTGGCGCCAATAAGTCGGCGTCCAAAAAAGAAGCAAAAAAGGAAACTGCAAAGGTTTCGTCAGTAGTTAATGATGCGAAACCAATTGCGAAAACAAAAACTGATAAAGGCAGAAAGCCTGCAACGGCAGATGCTCTGAGTATTGCAAATAACGGAGTGACTGTTGCTCAAAATGAAAACGGCGTCCGTGCTGGTATTTTTGATGGCGGTGATCCCAATTATGATCGTTTTTCAATCAAGCCTTATGATATCAAAGAAGAAGCGGTCATCCGTTCTAAAGATAACTACTATATCGCCTTTCCAATGCTAGAAACCCCGGTTGAACAATGGGAAAAGCTAAAGATCACTCCAACCCTTTATGAGATTAGTCCGAAATCAACTGATGAAAACAAACAAGCGCGTTTGCTTTTGACTCTTTTTGAAAAGCAACGCTACGCCGTTTATTTGAAAACTCAGGAATGGTTTAAGGAAAAGTACCCTAAATCAGAATATAGCGAAATTATTGACTTTATGACAGCCGACGTTCAGTTGGCGTTGTGGAAAGAGCAAAATCGCCAGCAAAATTTTGATGAAGCGATTCAAAGATATAAAGAAGCGATTGCCAAGTATCCGCAATCTCCTTTGGCAGAACGCACGTCTTTGAAGGTGGGTTATTTGACCTTAGATCGCGGCGACAACTTGAACGCTCTTCGCGCATTCAAAGAACATATTGAAAATAAGAACTTTGCTAAAGACGCGATTTCCAAAGACCTCGCTCGAATGGGGATGGGCTTGGCTTTCATGCGCTTAAATAAATGGGAAGATGCAGTTGCTCAATTTGAGGATGTTGAAAAGAACACAAAAAATCATGACCTCAAAGTGGAAGCCTCCTACCGTCGTGGAGACGTGTGGGTCAGAGCGCGAAATTATGCGAAAGCGGTTGATGAATATCAAAAGTCGTTGAAGAAGTATCCAGAGGGTCAAAATTTCTTCCCGAATGCTTATTACAATCAGGCCGAGTCTTTGTTCGGACTGAAAAAATATCCGCAGAGTTTGGATCTGTATCGTGAGTTTGTTAAGAAGTTTCCTTCCAGCGACCACGCTCCTTACGCCATGACCCGCTTGGGCGAGTTGCTTGATATTTTAGGTGCAGATAAATCCCGTGTGATGGGTGCTTACCTTGAAACCTACTTCCGTTACGGTGAAACGCCCAGTGCAGTCATTGCTCGTTTGCGTTTGTTAAGTGCGCGCATGAAAGGCATGAAGCCGAAAGAGACGGCAAATGCTGTTCAAGAAATCATGGCATTGGCAAAGAAAGTGGATTTACCGAATATGGAGCAATTCGCCACCGTGATGGTTGCGGATGGATACACTCAGCGTGGTGAGTATGATAAGTCCATTGATCTGCTTTCTAAGTATTATCGGGAGCATCCAACCAATGTAGATGCATCATTGCTGACTGGGCGGATTGTTTCAAATATTAATAACAAACTCCAAGCCCAAGTCGATGCGGGTGACTTCATTGGCGCGCTCAAAACCCACAATCAGTATTCTGATTCTTGGCTGAAGAACTCAAGACGGTTGGACACGAAATTCAACGTGGGACGTGCTTTCGAAATGGCCGGTGTTCCAGCTGAATCAGAAAAATATTATAAAGATGTCTTGAATCGCACTTACGCAATTCGCGGGACTCCGGAAGCGAAGGAAATTAGCGTTAAAGAACAAGTGCCTTCTGAAGATCAATTGAATTTACGCTTGTCAGCGATTTCCACCGGCGAACAAAAATTCAATCAGGCCTATGATTATCTAAAAAATATTAAAAACCCAGAAAAGCTTTCTGAAAGTGAACAAATCGAACGTGTCAATGTTGCTGTGAAGCTTTTAGAAAGACGTGGCGATACAGATTCTGCCATTCGTTATTTGGGCGAGTTGCTACGCACCTGGAAAGGTCAACCTGAGTTGGTGGCAGAACCTTATTTGAAATTGGCGGAGTTGCAGCTTAAGCAAGGCAAGAAAGATGAAGCAGTTCAGGCATTGAGCATGATCGATAAACTGATGGCTGATTCTGAAAAGGTCGCTCCAGCAGTTCATGCAAAGGCTCTTGAGATGATGGGGGACATTTATCTTGAGACAGACCAAAAGGACAAGGCGATTTCCGCATACACTGACTTGTTGGATAAATACGAGAATTCTCGTCCGCTGTCTTCGATTCGCTATAAGTTAGGACAGATCTATTTCAAGCGTGGCGATATTCAACAAGCGGCGGAGACTTGGAATGAATTCAAAGGCACTAAGAGTGGATTTTGGAAGAATCTCGCTCAAGAGCAGTTGAAGAACTCTGAATGGCGCGAAGGTTATAAGAAATATATTAAAAGAATCCCAGCAATGGCAGACAAAGAAAGCAAGTAGGGGTAGGGGACAGGATGTCGTATTTTGATTTTGATGCTTTACGTATTGATGACAGAAAGATGAACGAAGCAAAGCAGTTGGGTCTTCAATTGGCTCCAACTCAAGCGAGTCTTTTAGTTGTCGGTGAGGCGGGTGTTGGCAAAACAAGCCTGGCTCGCTATATTTACTCAAAAAGCCGTTCTACAAAACTTTACGTTTTAGAATGTAAAAATCCATACAGTTTTGATTTCTCTAGAGTTGATGGTGGTACATTACTGGTGGAAGACCTTGATTGTGCTACGGTTGCGATTCAAGCGGAGCTCATGAAGCTGGCAGAGAGAACGGATGGGACTCGTCCTCGTTTTATCTCAACATCTCGTCGCGATTTGCGTGCGATGGTCAAGCAAGAGCAGTTCAGACAAGATTTGTTTTATAAAATTGCAGTGATTCATTTGGAACTATCCCGCCTTGAAGATCGCGGAGCTGACTTCCAGAATATCGTGGGCTTTATTTTAGAAGTTTCTCAAATTATGCATGGTCGTTCGGGTATGTACTTCACAGCAGATGCCTATGATCGTTTGGCTTCCTGGAACTGGCCGGGTAACATTCGAGAGCTTGAAAACGTGGTGGAAAGAGCTGTGGTTCTGGCTCAAGGTCCAGCCATTAGCTCAGATGCGATACAATTTGAAGCCGTGGCAGAAGATTCCGCTGCGGATTTTGCACCTGGTATGTCCCTTTCGGAAGTGGAAAAGCGTCTTATTTTGCAGACCCTTGAGTTAACGGCGCAAAACCGTACTCGTGCGGCGCAAATGTTGGGAATTAGTATTAGAACTTTGAGAAATAAACTTAACGAATACAAAGAAGAAGGTGTCGTATGAGTGATCTTTTCGATAAGACCACGAATGCCTTAGCGTCATCCATGCGCATGAGGCAGCTTCGTAATAATATTACGTCCTCGAATATCGCCAATGCGGAGACTCCTGGCTATCACGCCAAGAAAATGGATTTCGAGGAAGCTTTGGCTCGCTCTTTGGATATGGATGGGGCGAACTCCCTAAGTACTAGCAATGGAGACCATTTTGCAGTCGGAGGCGTTTCTGTCGCGAAAACTCGTCCCGATATCTATGAAGATCCAGAAGGTGCTGTCAATAACGATGGTAATACTGTGGATTTGGAAAAAGAAATGTCTGCATTGTCAGAGAATGCGATCATGTACAAAACGGCTCTGCAACTGATTAATAAAAAAATGGCAGCTCTAAAGTACGCTGCGGGCGATGGCCGCTAGGGCCCGCTGCAGGCAAAGAATGCAGGGCAGGACGCCCGGAACTGGAGTAGTTAATGGCTGATTTTTTAACAGGGATGAGAATTAGTAGTTCTGGAATGGCGGCGCAGCGAATGCGCATGAATACCATCGCCAGCAATATTGCTAATATCAATACGACTCAGACCCCAGAAGGTGGTCCATATCGTCGTAAGGATGTGGTTTTCGAAGCGATGCCAGACGCCAAGAATTTTGGCGAAATCGTGACTGGGACAGACCCTCATGGAAACTTCCAGCGAGTCCAGGTCTCTGACGTTCTTTCTGATCGTAAAGCGCCTTTGATGAAATACGAACCGGATCATCCCGATGCAAATCCGGAGGGTTATGTGGCTTATCCCAACATCAACCTCATGGAAGAAATGACCAATATGATACAATCGTCGCGTTCCTATGAAGCCAACGTGACAGCTTTGCAGGCGTCAAAAGATATGGCTCTTAGTGCTTTGGAAATAGGAAGATAGTTCCTGGACTAGGTTGAAAAAGCAGGAAATTTAAGGTCGTTTGACATACAATTTTTAGAGTACAAGGAGAGGTGAAGCCATGGAGGGTTTTACTGTATCAAATGCAAACAGATTCCTCGAAACGGGAAATATCCGTGACTCAAAGTCACTGTCCGTTGAGGGCGTTTCATCATCAAGTTCTTCAGCTGAATCTGGGAAGAGCTTCGCCGACACCTTGAAAGAAGCTGTGACTTCAGTGAATGAGTTGCAAAAGTCCTCGGATAAATTTGCACAGAACGTTGCCACAGGAAAAACAGACGACGTCGCTGGCGCGATGATCGCTGCAGAAAAAGCGGATATCGCATTAAGAGTGATGGTCCAAGTACGCAATAAGATCATCGATGCGTACCAAGAAGTTATGAAAATGCAAGTTTAGTCTTTTAGTGTGTTTGTGTTCGTAGCTCTCTAAGGATTAGAGAGTGGACTTGATAGCTTCGGCAGGATGCCGATGTTAAAGCCCGGAGGGATTGCTTTGAATAAGATTTTTGGTGGATTGGTTGTTCAGTTCCGAGAGTTCTTTAAGAATTTGGGTCCGACCAAAAGACTTTCCGTCGTTGCAGTTACGGTTATTGCCGCAATCGCTTTGATGACGATGTTGTTTATGGCCTCTGGAAAGGACTACGTTACCCTTTTCACAAATATCCCGACGGAACAGGTTTCTACAATCGTTGCGAAGTTGAATGAAAAAAATATTCCGTTTCAACTTCGTGATGGCGGTAAAACTGTCGCTGTCCCGAAAGAGCTTTTGGCATCAACGCAAATGACGTTGATGGCAGAAATTGGTTCCCCGAAAATGGGGAATATTGGTTTGGAACTATTTGATAAGCAAGATTTTGGCGTGAACTCTTACGCTCAAAAAATCAACTATCAGAGAGCCCTTCAAGGGGAGTTGATGAGATCTATCAACACCTTGACAGCCGTAAAACAATCTAAAGTTATTCTGGCTCTCCCAAATAAGAAAACATTTTTGGAGGAAGGCAGCTCTCCATCCGCATCCGTAGTTGTTGAACTTCATCAAGGGAAAGAGCTTTCTCAAGACCAAGTTCGTGGTATCCGTTACTTGGTAGCTAATGCTGTTGAAGGCATGGACCCGGATAAAGTTGCCGTTCTTGATGAACGCGGTAAGGTTTTAACAAAGACGTCCGATGGTTCAACAGGTGGATCTAATGAGTTATTGGATCTAAAAGCAAAAGTTGAGCATGATTTCGAAGATCGTATCGAAGACATCTTATCTAAGGTTGTCGGTCACGCCAAAGTAGTTGCGAAGGTTGACGCGACTTTAAATCACAGAGTCATTTCTTCTGTGGAAGAAGTTGTGGATCCAGATAAAACGGCCATTCGTTCCCAACAATCTGAAGAAGAATCTTTAGATGGGGCTCGTACAAATCCGTCGGGTGTGCCAGGATCTCGCTCCAATATTCCGGGAGCGGAAGACAACTCGGGTCAAACTGGGTTTAAACAAGACGTAAAAAAAGAACTTAAAACTGTTAACTACGAAGTACCTAAGACAGTTCGCAATATTCGTGAGACGGCTGGCAACTTGGAGCGCTTAAGCGTTGCTGTTGTTGTTGATGGTGTTATGACCACTGTCAAAAAGGATGATGGGACGACAGAAACTAAGTGGGCTCCTCGTTCAGCTGAAGATGTAAAAAAATATGAAGACCTGATTAAAGGTGCTATTGGGTTCAACGCAGCTCGCGGTGACTCAGTGAAAGTGGAATCTATCCAATTCCAACCTGAAGACTTCTCTGAGGCAGAAAAAATATTGACCACGTTGGAACGCAAAAAGTTGATCCATGCGTTGTTTAAGTGGGCCCTTTTGGGTTTCTCTTTGGCTTTGTTTTTCTTCATCGTGGTTCGTCCGTTCATGCAATGGATCACGGACAGTTTCCAAGATTCAGTTGAAGAAATGCTTCCTCGTACAATCGAAGAGTTGGAAGAGCTTCAATCTGTGGATAACACTCTCCCAGGTATGTCGACGGCTCTTCCTGTTCTGCAGGAATCTATTGATCCGGAAAAAGCTGAAAGTGAATTGCTCAAAGACCGTATCATGGCGACCATGGGGCGTGATGAGGAAAAAGCTGCAAATGCATTTGGAATGTGGCTTGTTAGGAAGGATGGCTAATGAAACTCCATAGAGCTGATCATATTGAGTACGAACAACTCAAAGGTTTCGATAAAGCCGCAATCCTTATCAACTATCTTGGTAAGGATGCCGTGAAGGTTTTGCTTCGCCGTATGGACGACGCGGATATCCGAAAACTTATCAATCAAATGAGTAAATTGCGTGTTGTTCCTGTGCATGTGACAAAGCGTGTACTTGAAGAGTTCTATGAAATGATTTCTGAAACTGAAGATTATATCTTCTCTGAAAGTATTTCTGCGAAAGATACAATCGTAGATGCTTTGGGTGAAGAACGTGCCCGCGGTATCCTGGGTGGTTTGAATATCACT
>JBLMWG010000320.1:0-3278 GCA_050257115.1 Bacillota bacterium | reverse complement strand
AAATAGACCGACTTCTGTTTTCAATATAGTTTCATTAAGGGCGACTTGCTTCCCAAGTCGCCTTTTTTTCAGTTCCGGTGATGCCGGATTTAGACAAACCTACTTCGGCGTTGCCGGGGTGTAGAAACTACTCCGACGGAGTCGGGGTTTAAACAGGAGACGTTTCGATGTTCAAACTTCCACAACTTCCTTACGCAAAAACTGATTTGGCTCCATTGTTCAACGAAGAACAAATGACTTATCACTATGATAAGCATCACAAAGCCTATATCGATAATCTTAACAAAGCGATGGAAACTGACTCTTCTTTGAAGGGCAAGACTCTTGAAGAAATCGTTTTAAGTTCTTCAGGTGGCAACTTCAATAATTCTGCCCAAGCTTGGAACCACACATTCTTCTGGTTCAACATGGCTCCACACGGTAAAGGCGGCGCACCTTCTGCTGACTTGAACGCAGCAATCACTCGTGACTTCGGTTCTATGGATGAATTGAAAGCAAAATTCGTTGATGGCGGCGTTAAAACTTTTGGTTCGGGTTGGATCTGGTTGTGCACAGATGCTTCTGGCAAGCTAAGCTTGGTTTCTACTTCCAACGCAGCAGTTCCATTCACAAACAACGGACCAGCGCCAATCATGGTTGCCGACGTATGGGAGCATGCTTACTACGTTGATTACAGAAATCTTCGCGCGAAATACTTAGAAACATTCTGGACACAAATTAACTGGAACTTTGTTTCTGAGTGCTACGCTTCTAAGAAAGTTAAAGATCTAACTAAATCAATGACATAGTCACAGACTTCACCAAAGTCACAAAAGGGAGCCTTTAAGGCTCCCTTTTTTTATTTTCAGTGACAGACAACATGTCCCCTTAGCCTCGCAGGCCGTTACTTTCCCTTCATACTACAGTTCCCTACTTGTTCCCGAACACGGGAGTTTCAAAATAAGGGCAAGTATAAGGAGGTTCCTATGAAAACCCTGGTCGCTTTTTTGATGGCTAGCACACTTTCAGTCATCGCACAGGCAGCAGACGTCACCATGGACAAAGACTTTGGAGAAGTTATGGTTGGATCCAATGACAATGAGGCCTATGCGATCACCGCCCCTGATGATGCTGACTTGTATGTCACATCGATGAGTTTGGATGGAAAAGGATTCTGGGCAGAAACAGACTGCCTAGGAGAGCTTCCTGCAGGTTATACCTGCTATGTGGAAGTAAACTTTGAACCTCAAGCTGTTGGAGACTATGTAGGCACATTGAAAGCAATGACATCCGTCGATAACTATACCGTAAACCTTAAAGGTAAAGGTGTTGAGCAAGCGCCTCAACAATAGTAGCGATCGACGTTAAGATCCAAGATTAAATGAGCTATGTCTTTAGCCATTTACGTCTTGGGTCTTTTTTATCCACAGGCCATGTTGTCCATTGGACATTTAAATCACAAGCCTTTAGCAAATTTTCCATAATCAAAGTTGCATCATCCAACTGCCAAAAATCTTTGTCGTGGGATGTTTTTGATTTCAAAGCAATATCAGATACCAGTGAGTAAACCATTCCACTCATAGGTGGAATTAAAAAGCCCATCGTCGAAAGCACCCCTTGCAGACGCGACAAAACAGACTTACCACCCACTGAGTGCATCAACACAAAAACCGCACAGGGCTTCCCCATAATAGCTGGCGTCGCTTCCATCTCAGTCATATCTTCCAAAAAGCGTTGCAAAGGACTACCCCAAGAATCCCAATAGGTGCCTGTAACAAAAATGATTGCATCGGCTTCCGCCACTTTCCGCTTAAAAGTAGAATCGAATTTTTCCTTGGCGAGATGAAGAACGTCGATCTTGGCATCCGTTCTTGTTTTGATACCACGAATAAATTCTGCGCAATTTCCTCTTGCGCCAGAGGGACTTCCATTTAAAAGCAGCACTTTTCTTTTCACAGTACGGATCCTTACAAGTCGTTGTCCGCACTATCAAAACACAGTGCCTTCGGCACGTCGAGCTTTTGCTTATAAAAGAATCGCCAAAAAAAATGGCGCCCGAAAGATGTGGGCGCCATGCACTTATGGAGGGTAGTAGGAAGAGAACTAAACTATTTTGAGACCTGTCTAGCCATCAAGAGCCTCCCTGTAGGATAGAGTTGATTCCGTAATAACTTTAAAGTCCATCGACAATGGGACTCGGTGAGGCGGTTCAATGATCTGAATGTCATTCACAACATCCCGCACTCCCGACAATTCCCACGCCAAGCCGACGGCTAAGGCCTTCAGCCTTGGACGGAAGACTTCACCTTGGAGCTTTACAACGCCGTCGATAACATCGAGTTCAATATGCTCCCCACCGATTTTGATCATCTCGTCCAATTCCCTGTTAAGGATCTTTTTAAGCTCGTCATCCGTGCGATAGTATTCAGCTGGAACTACAATACGATCTTCAATGGACCATACGCCTTCTATGTCAGAGACCAGTTCCAAAGCTGCTTGCCTTTTAAAGGAAGTGTCGACAAATCCTGAGATTATTACGGCACTCCCACGCACGACCACATCGAAATCAGCCGGACTTACTCGTTTATCCCATTTAAGCCGCTCCATAATTTTGGCAGCGAGCTCGTTTTGTATTGGATATTCTTTTCGTAAACCCATTAGTTACCCCTTCACACGTGGCCTTGGCCAGATTTAATTCATCCCGCGACCGTTAGTAATTCCAGCTCTTCCAGAGTTGGCACGTAACCTAACATCGGGTCCGTTCTGTGATGTTGATGCTTTCGAGAAGAGCGTCTGCGAAGAACAGACTTCAAGGTATCTACAGATTTCATTACTGCCCTTTTGAAACTTTCATCAGATTTTCTGATTTTTATCACTCCTTTATAGCGTGTTGGTTTCAAGATCACCTCGCATGTATAATTAGGTTTGCGTGCATGGCTACGATGACGATCCGTCTCCACGCGCACGGTGAGGTGAGCGGCACTATCGTACTTAAAGAATTCTTCACAAGCTCCCTCGACTTTCTCGAGTAAGTAAGCCTCTAAGTTTTCAGTACGGGTAATGTCTCTGTAGTAAATGTCTGTTTGCATATTTACCTCCTTGTGCCTTTATTATCGCTAACCTTAATTGATTCTTTCAATATATAATTTAAATGACATGTATAATTTAAAGTTATACGTTGACACTGGACCACATAGCTTTCACTAATGATGTTTAGCACTTACAGATTCGCGACACAGGACTGGTCCCAAAAAGAGGCCAAAAACTCACTGTCAAAGGGGGCTAGATTTTATGTTCAA
>JBLMWG010000319.1:0-4698 GCA_050257115.1 Bacillota bacterium | reverse complement strand
ACCTTAAAAAAAAAGCCCCGGTGTTTCCACCGAGGCTTCGAAGTTTCTCATAAAAGAGAAAGAACTACTTTTGCTCTGCTGCGCGCTTCGCTTGGTATTTCTTAGCAAGCTCTTCTTGGATGTTACGAGGTACTGGAGCGTACTTCGCGAATTCCATAGAGAACTCACCTTTACCTTTAGTTCCAGAACGAAGGTCAGTTGAGTAACCGAACATTTCTGTCAAAGGAACTTCAGCTTCGATAACGCAGTTACCATCGAACGCAGTTGTACCAACGATAGTACCACGGCGTTGGTTGATTTGACCAACCGCTGAACCTTGATATTCGTCAGGAACTACTGTTTCAAGCTTCATGATTGGCTCAAGAACAGTTGGTTTCGCAGAAGCGTAAACTTCACGAAGAGCCGCCATACCAGCGATTTTGAACGCCATGTATGAGGAGTCAACGTCATGGTATGCGCCGTCTTCAAGAACAACTTCAACACCAACGATCGGGAAGCCGATCAATGGACCTTTAACAGTTTGCTCTTTGAAACCTTCTTCAACAGCTGGGATAAATTCTTTAGGGATACGACCACCGACAACTTTATTGTCGAATTTGAACGTTGCGCCGTCCTCTTGAGGTTCAAGAGGTTGGATTTTACCAACGATCTTAGCGTATTGACCCGAACCACCCGTTTGTTTTTTGTGAGTGTAGTCATATTCTGCAACTTGAGAGATAGTCTCGCGGTAAGCAACTTGCGGTTGACCAACAATTACTTCGCAGTTGAATTCGCGCTTCATACGCTCAACGTAGATTTCCAAGTGCAATTCACCCATACCAGAGATGATAGTCTCGTTAGATTCCTCGTCACGGTGTACGCGGAATGTAGGGTCTTCCTTGCGGAATTTTTGCAACGCTTTAGAGAAGTTATTCGCAGCAGTTTTGTCCTTAGGAGCAACTGCCAAAGAGATAACCGCATCTGGAACGTGCATAGATTGCATAGAAGCCTGGATTCTGTCGTCACAGAAAGTGTCGCCAGAAGCACAGTCAATACCGAACAATGCTACGATGTCACCAGCGTAAGCTGTTTCGATATCTTCCATTTTGTCAGAGTGCATACGAACCAAGCGAGGAATCTTAACAGATTTCTTGTTCACTTGATTGATGATGAAGTCGCCTTTGCCCATCTTACCTTGGTAGATACGCATGTAAGTCAACTGACCGAATGGAGTTTCTTGAAGTTTGAACGCCAAAGAAACCAAAGGTTTTGCTGGATCTGGGAACAAATCAAATTTTTCTTCGTTCTTGTTAAGATCAAGAGCTTGCTCTTTTTTCTCAGCAGGAGATGGAAGGTAGTAAGTTACAGCGTCCATCAAACGTTGAACACCTTTGTTCTTAAATGCAGAACCGCAAAGAACCGGAACCAATTTCAAGCTGATAGTACCTTTACGGATAGCCGCGCGGATTTCTTCAGTTGTTGGTTCTTCTTCCATCAAGAATTTTTCTTCGATAGCAGAGTCAATATCAGCCAATTTACCGATCATGATTTGACGGTATTTTTGAGCTGTTTCAACTAGGTCTGGTGGGATGTCAGTTACGTTAATAACTTCACCGTTTTCACCTTCGTTGATGTAAGCTTTCATGTCAGTCAAATCAACGTGACCTCTGTGTTGATCTTCCAAACCGATTGGGATTTGGATCATAACTGCGTTCAAACGCAATTTTTCGATCAAAGCATCAGTAACACGGTATGGGTTCGCGCCTTGGCGATCCAATTTGTTAACGAAGGCCAAACGAGGAACGCTGTAGCGTTTCATTTGACGGTCAACAGTGATGGATTGAGATTGAACGCCGGCAACACCGCACAACAATAGGATCGCACCGTCAAGAACGCGAAGAGAACGTTCAACTTCAACTGTGAAGTCCACGTGTCCCGGTGTATCGATCAAATTGATAGTATAATCTTTCCAGTGAACTTGCGTCGCCGCAGACTGGATAGTGATACCTTTTTCTCTCTCTAGATCCATGGAGTCCATTGTTGCACCAACACCGTCTTTACCACGAACTTCGTGGATAGCGTGGATACGGCCTCCATAGAACAAAATACGCTCAGAAGTTGTCGTTTTTCCCGAGTCGATGTGAGCCGAGATACCGATGTTTCTGACCATATCAATATTCCACTTTTTGGACATAAAATTACCCTTCTTAATTGGTCGTTTAAGTATTAGTTACTGAATTGAAAGTAATCGAATTATCATCAAACACATATAGATGCAAAAAAAGAATCCACCCCTTAAGGACAACGCGAAGCATTGTAAAAGATGCACTCTCTTACCTGACTGCAGGCAGGATTTTAGCGTAAGCTTGGTGGCATGACGAACCTCCACGAACTCCTTAAAAGGAACTTCGAGTTTAGCTCTTTTCGAGGCGAACAAGAAGAGATTTTGCGTAAAGTATGGGCAAATGAAGATCTGCTCGCGTTAATGCCCACGGGAATGGGAAAAAGCCTGTGTTTTCAATTCCCAGCAAAAATCCGAGAGGGTCTTGTAATTGTCATTTCCCCCCTGATTGCATTAATGCAGGATCAGGTTTTAAAGGCGAAGGACCTCGGAATTTCTGCCACTTGTCTGAATTCGACCCTCACCCGCGATGAGCGCGAACAGCGCCAGGAACGTTTGGCTAAGGGTGACTACAAACTTCTTTATGTCACCCCGGAGCGGTTCCGTAAGCCTGAGTTTTTAAAAGCCATTGAGGGACGTAAGATCCAATTGTTGGCGGTGGATGAGGCCCATTGTATTTCGCAATGGGGCCATGATTTTCGTCCGGATTATTCTCGTGTTGGGGAGTTTCGCGAACTTTTGGGAAACCCGCCCACATTGGCTTTGACGGCCACAGCAACCCCGGAAGTCCAAAAAGATATTCTAGCAAAATTGCGAATTCCTGAAGCACAGATCATTTCTGCGGGGATCGAACGGCCGAACTTGGCTTTGAATGTTCACGACGTTTATGGAATCGATGAGAAGATTCGCGCCATGGTGGCTCTTCGTCATCAACATGGCGGAACAGCGATTATCTATTGTTCGCTGATTCAAACCTTGAAAAAAGTTTCTTCAGCCTTGTATCGCTTGGGGATTAAGCATTTGGTTTATCATGGTGATTTGTCGCCTCAGGACCGTAAACGCAATCAAAAGGCCTTCATCAATGAGGAAGCGCCGTTGATGATTGCCACGCCCGCATTTGGTTTGGGGATTGATAAAGCCAATGTGCGCTTGTTAATTCATACCGAAATTCCCAGTACGTTGGAGTCTTATTTTCAAGAAGTTGGTCGCGCTGGGCGCGATGGTTTAGAATCGTCGTGCCATTTGCTTTATGATCAGGATGACGTCAGCATTCAGATGGAATTTTTAAAGTGGTCTCATCCAGAGCCGGAATTTATTCGCAAGGTGTATCAGTTGATTGAAGACAATCGCTTGCGAATTAATCAAGAAGGCTTTGATTTTTTGCGTGAACAAATGAACTTTAGAAATCGCCGGGATTTCCGTGTCGAAGCTGCTGTCAGCATTTTAGAACGATGGGGCTGTCTGGAAAAATCCGAAGATCCATTTCCTTTTCAATGTGTACACGAACCCACAGCAGAGCAGTTTGCAGCCGAAAATGGTCCCCAAATTTTGCGTGCACAAAACTCCAAACTTTTGGAGATTGTTCGCTGGGCCACTCAGGACCAAGAGTGCCGCATGAATTATATCTACAAATATTTCGGTCATGAACATGAAACGCCTTGTGGAAAATGCGACATCTGTGTGGGGAGACAAAGTTGATCTTTATCCATCCCGTTGATTTTTGAGCCGAGTTTAAAGAAGAGCGTTTAGAGTTATCACGAAGGGATGTGTGATGATGAAATTCGTTTTTTGCACTCTGAGTATTGCAATGTGGTTGCTGCCAGCCGTAGCAGCCCGGCTGCCGTTAGAGCAGCTTAAGCTTCCGGCAGGATTTAAAATTTCCGTATTTGCTGAAGTTCCCAATGCCCGCTCTTTGGTGCAGGCTTCGGATGGGCGAATTTTTGTTGGAACTCGCGCAGGCAGTGAAGTTTATGTCATTGAAAAAGGTAAAGTTTCAATTTTTGCCGACGGCCTGGATACCCCAAACGGGGTGGCGATTCGTGACGGTAAACTTTATGTGGCGGAAATTTCCAGAATTTTAGAATTCGACATTTCAAAAAAAGGCAAGCAGAAGCCTTTAAGAGTTTTGCCGCAAACTTTTCCTAAAGATACTCATCATGGTTGGAAGTTCATTCGCTTTGGGCCGGATGGCATGTTGTATGTGCCGGTGGGGGCCAATTGTAATGTCTGTGATATGGGAACGGACTATGGCCGCATCTATCGCATTGATGTCAATGGAACGGCTAAAAGTGTTGTAGCCGAAGGGGTTCGCAATACCGTCGGGTTTGACTGGAACCCGGTGGATGGAAGCTTGTGGTTCACGGACAACGGGCGCGATTGGATGGGGGATGATGTTCCTGCGGACGAATTGAACCATCTGACGAAGGTGGGCGATCATTTTGGTTTTCCCTACTGTCATGGCAAGAGCGTTTTGGACCCAGAGTTTGGTAAGGGCAAAGACTGCAAGTCCTATAGAGCCCCCGAAGCAGAGTTAAGGGCTCATGTGGCCCCTTTAGGGATGCGTTTTTATACCGGTTCGATGTTTCCCTCGGACTATC
>JBLMWG010000318.1:0-30124 GCA_050257115.1 Bacillota bacterium | reverse complement strand
GCATCTTTTTCGTAGCGCATTTCTATATCCAGCAGATACAGATGCAGCTGATTGGGCTCCGGTGGAGGTAGAGGCTGCTTCATACGCAACTCTTGCGCATAAACACTCAAGGATAAAAATAAGGAACTAAGAAAAACAAAGACTTTCATTACTCTTTGCCTTCCATCAATTTCCAGTAACTCCCGTCTTTAATACAGATTCTTTTGAAATCAGCGTCCGTACTGTTAATAGAATCAGCGAAGAAGTTGCATTCTTTTTCAGACATATCAGAAATCACAGAAGCCATATTTTCCAAGAACTTCGCTGGCGCATAATATCCGGTTGCAGAAGTCTTCGTGAAGTCCTCACGGAAAACAGGCAAAGTTTTAATAATCCATTTGGCCACTTCTTTGCGCATCGACAACGAATCAACACCACGAGACTCTGCCGCTATATCTGTAAAACGCTTCAAAAGACGTGAATACCGAGTTCCAATATTATAAGACAAACCTACAAGATAATTGCCGAAGCGAACTTTATCGTACTGAGTATAAAGAGACGCTGCACTCCGAACCTGTTCCATGGCCGCGACGGTCAACGTGATGTTCGATTCAACCTTCAAGGAACGATTGAGTTTTTCACTTGGCAAAGAGCTCGCAATAAAATCAGGATCGCCGGAATACATCCACCCCCAGAAGTCCGCCAAACCTTCGTTCAGACCACGTACAAACGTCGTCATATAGTAAGATTTCACTTTGCTTTCTTCGACCTGAGGACTCTGAGGATTTGGCACATCGTCTGTGACAACACGAACGCGATGGTTGTCGGTATTATCTTCCTCTACATTCAAAGCTTTTAAAAATTGTTTGCGATCATGGATGGAAGCCTCACCCGTAAGACCTTGATTCTTGATCACGATTTTATAAAACAACGAATGAAAATGCTCATGGGCCAAAATCCCACCATTGGCAGCAATCGGTAAATTGGCGTTTGTGTAAGGAACAAAAAGCATCGCATCTGTTTTACCATCATAGAAGGCATTGTTTGTCATACCTCCAACGACCTTCACTGCGACACCAATATCGCGAGGCCAATGATTGACGCCTGCAGCACCCAACTCATCGTCCAATTGTGCCAGCTTTTGCATATGTGCATACACAGTCACAAGTTGCTGACTGAGGTCATTCGCCGGAACGTATTTGCCATCGACATTTTTAATAAAACGCCCCTGAGGAGCCGGCCCATTCAAATGGTCTGAAATAATGCGCGGACTCATAAAGAAGCGCACAAAGCGACCTGATACTTCACGAAGGTTGTTCAAATCCAAAAGATTCACAAATTGGAGGGAATATCCGCCATTAGAGTCATTCATCGGAGCCAAAACCTGCACCGATCCCGAAACATCCGAGGTATCTTGCTTGCTTGAGCACGCACCGAGGGCGGTGGCCACAAAAACGGCTGCTATGATTTTCGGAAGAACAAGCTTCACAAAGTCCTCTCTAGGCACTATAAAACTAATACCCATTGGGCATATGACCTTACGCGTTATATTTTTACTGGACTTCAATGAAAAACTCAATGAAAACTTAGGGATAGACAAACTTTGTCAGTCCCACCAAAGGTTCGACAGTGATTTTTCCGGAAACTCTAATAAAAGCTCAATCAGGTCCGTCGGGAGATAGCATGGATGTACTTGAATTTGTTACGAAAAATATGAACCCTCCGCAAAAAGACGCTATTGTGACCCTGGATGGCCCTTTATTGATCCTGGCGGGTGCTGGCTCCGGCAAAACCCGTGTTCTTACCCATCGCATGGCAAACATGATCGGCCAGGGGGCTGCAAGCCCCGATGAAATCCTTTGCGTGACCTTCACCAATAAAGCCGCCAAAGAAATGGAACACAGGATTTACAAGATTCTGACGGACCTTCAAGTCCCCGTTCACAGCCAGCTTTGGGTCAGCACATTCCATAGTTTTTGCGTTCGTATTTTGCGCCAGCACATCACCCTTTTGGATTATAAGCCGTTCTTTGGGATCTATGATTCTTCCGACTCTTTGGCACAAATCAAGAAAGTCATGACTGCTTTAAACATTAACGACAAGATCTATCCAGCCAAAAACTTTCAAGGTCGTATTAGCTCCGCAAAAATGTTGGGTCTAACTCCTGAGCAATTTGAAAAAGGCAATAAGCGTTTGATGGATCAAAAAACTGTCGATGTTTACAGAGCCTATGAAGCTGAAATGAAAAAAGCGAACAGCCTGGATTTCGATGATCTTCTGATGAAGACTTACGAGCTATTCCGTATGTATCCAGACATCTTAGCGCAATACCAACAAAAATTCCGCTACATCATGGTGGACGAGTACCAAGATACAAACCACATTCAATATCTGATCGTGCAAATGTTAGCGAAAGCTCATCGTAATTTATGCGTTGTCGGTGATGAAGACCAATCGATCTATAGCTGGCGTGGTGCCGACATTAAAAATATCTTGGATTTCGAAAAAGATTTCCCTGAAGCCAAAGTTGTTAAGCTGGAAGAAAACTATCGTTCGACGGCGAACATCGTCAACGCCGCGACCGCAGTGATTAAAAATAATTCGCAACGTAAAGATAAAACGCTTTTCACCTCCAACACGGAAGGCGATTTGATTCAAGTGCGCGAAGAACGCAATGAATATGATGAAGCCAAGTTTGTGGCCAAAACAATCCAAACCATGATTGACGAAGGCGAAGGCACCTACAATGACTACGCCATCTTTTATCGCACCAATGCGCAATCCCGCGTTTTAGAAGAGCAGCTTCGCACCACAGGGATTCCATACCGTCTTGTTGGCGGCGTCCGTTTCTATGAGCGCATGGAGATCAAAGATATTATTTGCTACATGAAACTTTCCATCAACCCGGCAGACGACATTGCACTGAAGCGTGTGATCAATGTTCCTGCACGCGGTATTGGTAAGACCACCGTTGAGAAAATCGAGGAACTTGCAGCCTCAAAAAACATGACCATGTTCGAAGCCGCAGAAAAAGCGATCAACGACCGCGTCTTCAATGCCGGGACGACCGGCAAAATTCGTCGATTCCTGGATTTGATGATGGAATTGCAAGCCAATGCCCAAAACTTCAAGCTGACTGACTTCTATCACATCGTTCTAGATCGTTCGGAATACTTGGCCGCTCTAAAAAAAGACGAGTCTCCAGAAGCGATGGCCCGCATTGAAAACTTGGAAGAACTCGACAATGCCATTGCTCAATTCGCCAAAGAGCGCGGCGAAGAGTCGACACTGACCAGCTTCCTTGAAGAAATGGCATTGGTGAACGACGTCGACTCCTTGAACCAAGAACAGAATTCTGTGACCATGATGACTCTGCACATTTCTAAGGGGCTCGAGTTTCCTTATGTTTTTGTTGTAGGGCTTGAGGAAAACCTTTTTCCGAGTGGTCGCAGTGCTGAAAGTGACTCCGAAGACGACATCGAAGAGGAACGTCGCCTGGCCTATGTGGGAATGACTCGTGCCCGTCAAAAACTCTGGCTGACTTACGCGAAAATGCGTCGTGTGTGGGGGCAAGAGCAGTTCAATCCTCCATCGCGTTTCCTAAAAGAGATCCCTTCTAACTTTGTAAGCTTCAAATCCGCAGCTGAAGCGCCGCGTTTTGTATCTAAGTACGGCTCAGCGGCTGGCTCTTCTGGGGACTACTTTGAAAGCTCTTGGTCTTCAGGTGGAGCTCGCAACAAACCTCGCTCCAATGATGATTTTGATTCACAAGATTTCCCGGACTATGATGACTCAAGCTCAAGCTCTGCATCTGGCGGGTATTCCAAAGGCATGCGCGTCCGCCATCCAACATTTGGTGTCGGCACTGTTTACGCAACCGAAGGCGCTGGCGAAAACCTGAAAGTCAGCGTCATGTTCACCGATAATACGGTGAAGAAGTTTGTTGTGAAATACGCTCGTCTTGAGCGCGTTTAGTTACGTATTGACTCCTTTTTTTTGATCACCAACAATTATTTGGGTGTATTAACAAAAAAGGAGTCTTTTCATGAAAAAGTTCATCGTATCCGTAGTTGTTGCAGCCGCAGCATTTACGTCTGTCGCATCAGCAAAAACTAAATCTTTCGGTACTCAAATGGCCAGAGGTGGTTCTGATTATTCTACTACTGTTCCGTCCTATTCCGCATATGGTGCCCCACAAAACGAGATCACAACTTTCTTAACTCGTGGTTTTTTGACTTCTGAGAAGAGATGTAACGACTGCTCTTCTGGAACAGTGGTTGATGTAGGTGCCGCTTATAACTACTACCTAAAAGATGGCTTCCAAGTCGGCGGCGAAGCCCAATTGCAAATCCTACCAAAAGATTACACTGGAACTGGCAGCAGCGAAACTTTGATCACTCTTGTGGGTGTAGGTACTTATAACTTCCAAAACGATCTTAAAAACGCTTTTTTCGCAAAAGCAGGTATCGGTTTGTATCCAATTCTTAAAGACAACCGAGATGGCTACGAAAACAAATTCGGTCTTTTCGTAGGCGGTGGTAAACGCATCCAATTGATGGATTCTATCACTTACTCTCCTGAGATTCGTCTGGTTAAAAAAGGTGATCTCGATATGGGTATCGAAATCGCTTTGATCAACTTCTCTCTTTTCTGGAACTAGTCTCCAGAAATCAAAATCAAAATTCAATTTGGAAAAGGGCTTCTGCGGAAGCCCTTTTTTTATTTTCTCAAGTACCTGTCGACTGTCTTTTTCTTTTGTATTCTGACGCAGAGTTGTTAGGCTTTTATGTATGACAACACTAAAGCTTCTTTTCGTCATGTCACTTTTGTTCGTTTCAAGTCTCTCTTTGGCAACTCCTCAACCAGGGTTTAAGTCTGTCGGCACAAAAGAAGTCAAAGAAGATGACGTCACCTTCCGCTGGATGAGCTCTGACGGCGACATCACACTGCAATGTGCCCACGTCTATGACAAACCAGATGCTTGGGATTGGGATGTTTATTGCGGAAAAGGCACCAACATGTTGCGCATCTATCGTGTGCACTTTTTGGTTCGTCAGTACGCAAAAGAAACTACTAACAAAAAGGCCCTTGAGATTTTGTACTGGGTTACAGATCGCAATCAGAAAACGCCTAAATTCAGCTCAACATCACAATGGATTCAACTCAATGGACAGGCCGATTTAGACTTGTTCAACTTGTCCGTCGGGGTCGAGAACGACTATGGCTCCCTCGATCTCACATATAAACCAAGATAATCAGAGAGATCACTCATAACAGGGTGCATTCATATTTGAATTAAAGGCTCACTCTGATAGTAACTCTCGGCAATGCTTATCAAACTTTTAATAAAGACACTAATCGTACTGATTTTGCCCGTCGGAAGCTATGCTGGCGACACAGCAGGTTTCGACCGCGGCAATGGCGGAGACGCTGTTATCTGCACAACGCCTGACAAGTTTGCTTCCATCGAACTTTTAGACTGGCACGAGCTTCTTAATCGGTACTCGTACCATCCTGACAATCAGATGCTTGCAAACTACACTACCGCAGAACATCTGGAACTTCTTTTCCGAAAGATTGAAACCAGCTATCCCAACTTTGGCGCCCTCCTACGTCAATTGAAGTCAGATCAAAAAAGTTCTTTTTTCTTCATCGCCCCCATGGCGATTCGTAATGTGAACGATGAGGGTCATTATGTTTTGAAATCTTCCAATTGCGAGCTCCGTCAATTAGCCGTTAATTTTAGAACGCCATATGACGTCACCTATATTGTTAACAATTGGCTCTACAGATTATTGCCACCCTCACAGCAAGCACTCCTGAATCTTCACGAGCTGACTTACAGAGCGATTGCGATTCTTCGCCCCCTCAACCCACCGCAAAACTCAGAGGACATAAGACATTTGGTAGCCCTTGCTGCTTCTGTTGAGTTCTATGCTGACTCGAATCAGCTTTTTATTCAGTCTTATTTCAATTTTGATTCAAACCCTCTAAAATAAAACAGCGTCAAAAAATCATGCCCTCGATTAAATCTGCGAAGCTCGTATAAGACACACTCGAGCTTCGTGAAATTTTACGAAAGTGCTCATGATTGTAATGGCCGGAAAAGGACTTTAGATATTTTTGTGCTCGAGCCAACCACTGCGGCCTGACTGGGTAAGTGCCTTTGGACACCCTGTCTAACAAAACTGCCATTTTCACGGTATTCACCACCAAAAGTTTTGAACGACGATTCATTCTATAGCGCGCACTCAAAACTTTAGCACACCGTTCATAGTTCTTTTCGTACATGGCGAAGATAAACTCGATCTGCAAAAACTTCTGACATCTTTCAATTTCAGAAGTTCCTCCCGCCAAGCGACGCGCCTTCTTTAATGAAAGAGATGCCTCGTCGGACCTGTCCTTGAGAAAATACACAAAAGCTTTCCCATAATTCGCAACCGCTTCATTCATGCGCATGTTCCATTTATGAGCGTGAGATTCAGCTCTGACATAAAAATGCAAAGCCTTGTCATAGTGGTTGCGGCGAAGCTCGAGTCGCGCCAATTGAATATATTTAAGTGAAATACCCCGGGACTTGTACCCGCAGGATTTTATTTCCAAAAAAATAGAGCGTCGTAAAAGAGTGTTCGCTTTATCAAATTCGTGACTGGTCAAATACAACTTGGCTTTGCGATAAAAAATCTCCGAAAGAAGACACAACTCACCCTCGACTTGATTGAGCTCCTCCGCCTCTTCAAGAATCTGAAGTGCTTGTTTTATCTCTCCTAACATCAACAAATTTGTACTGGAATAACACTTCACACGTATGAGCATCCGGTTGCTTTGCAGCGCTTCTGCTTTACTCGCGGCCCGAGCATAGTACCGCTTCGCAGATCGGTAACACCCCAATTGATATTGGATGTAACCCAGATGAAAATAAAGCTGAGCTTCTTGTTCCGTAGGCAGGGCAGCCTCTTCGAATTCTTTAAGGACTTTCAGGTATGAGCTCCACTGTTTTGTCGAATTCAATGCGTGGATAATTTCCTGAGAGAAAAGCTCTTCTAAAATTTTATTCTTCGGGCCGACATTGACAACTTTAAATGGACAGCTGATATCGCTCTTTGAGCACTGAAGCATCTGGCTGAGCTGCTCGACTGTTTCGAGCTTTACTTTCAAAACATGCCCATTAACCCATCTTTGGACAGTCTTTATGTTAACACCCAGACGATTCGCGAGCTCAGTCTGAGACATTTTTTGATTTTTCAAATGAAGTCGCAGAGCCTCTGCATTTATCTGAGAAAATGTTGCAAGCATAAGTGTATATTAACCACCCCACGATTTACTCTAAACACTTATATCAAGTTTCTAGACCAAAAATTAATGTGTCCGCCATGTCCTAACGACACCTGGGACATGTTCATTTTATGTTATTTTTTGGGAATCTAAATACCTCCCTCTTTAGCATTCCACTAAGGTCTCCGAATCAAGTCTGGTCAAAAGAAAAAAGGGGTCCTCGTATGAGTAAATGGAGCTTAAACTTAAAGATCGCATTCATCATTGGGATTTTGGTGATGGGCAGTCTTGTAATTTCTGGGATGAGTCTTTACCAAATGAATGGAATTAATAATTCTCTGGTTGAGATCACAGATGTGAGGGTTAGAAATCTTCACGCTACCCAAAAGCTCAGGGATTTGTTTCATGTACAGATCATCAATGAGCGAAACTTCATCATTAACAATACCTTAGAAGGACGACGCACCAATCTTGCACTCCTAGAGCAACGGGACAAAGAAATGAGAGTCCTGTTAAAAGACGTCGCAAAGATCACTGAGGGTGAGTCCAAAAAGGATCTCGAAGATTTTTCTACAGTTTATGAAACTTGGCATTCAACTCAAAGTGAAGTCGTTAAGCTTATCAACAGCGGTAACGAAAAAGACGGACTTGCTCTTATTATGTCTAAGGGCCGCCAACTTCGCATTTCAGGCGAAGAAATAACAAGTCGTATGGCCGACCGTGAAAGCAAAGCTATGGCAGAGACAAAGGAAAGGGCCGAAAAAACTTTTGTCCAGGCCAAGACCTTGACCTCCATGATCACTGGTCTTTCGATTCTTTTGGGAATCACCTTGGCCTTTATTGTTCTGCGCGCTACCCATAAGTCCATTCAGATCGTCATTCAAAATCTCACCGACAACTCCGATCATGTGTCGCAAGCTGCACATCAAATCGCATCGTCCTCTGAAGGGCTCTCACAAGCTTCGACGGAACAGGCTTCATCTCTGGAAGAAACTGTGGCAACACTGGAAGAGCTCACTTCCATGGTGAAAGTGAATTCGTCCCATGCGAAAGAAGCGGCTCACCTAGCTACAGCCACTCGGGATATCGCCGTCAAAGGAGAACAAGAAATTCGCTTCCTGATGAACTCCATGACCCAGATTTCCGCGGACTCACAAAAAATTGCCGAAATCACGACTGTCGTCGATGATATCGCCTTTCAAACAAACCTTTTAGCTCTGAATGCCGCCGTTGAAGCGGCTCGCGCTGGTGAACAAGGAAAAGGGTTTGCCGTCGTCGCCGAAGCGGTTCGCAATTTGGCACAAAGAAGCGCTTCTGCAGCCAAGGACATCGCAGAACTGATCAAAAGAAGTGTTGATAAAATTGAAACTGGCAGTCGACAAGCTTCACAAAGCGGAGAAGTTTTGGAAGAGATTCTTAACTCCGTGAAAAAAGTTTCTGCTTTAAACAACGAAATAGCCGCTGCCAGTGAAGAACAGTCCCGCGGCATTGAACAAATTGGTAAAGCGATGAATCAATTGGATCAAGTGACCCAAGTTAATGCTGCGACCTCAGAAGAATCAGCGGCATCCGCACAAGAGCTTTCCAATCAAGCACAACATCTGAGCGAGTCAGTGCATGTGTTAATAGAAAACATCAACGGAAAATCAGATGAACAGAAAGTCACTCCCACAGCCCCGGTGCTCAAGCTAACTCCAAAAAAAGAGGCCGCATAAAAAAAGGGAGCCTTGGCTCCCTTTACTTCAACTTCTTCCCAGCTTTGAGGGATTCCCATTCTTCAAGATACCCATGAAGCTGGGGCTTTTTGATTTTATCCCCAGATGGACTCACATACTGCGCCTGTACGCCGTCCCAACCCACATAGGTTCGCACATTGCCTTCACGAGATGTTTCAAAATTGGGAACCAGATAAGTCTTTCCTCCGCCATCAGGGATATCCACTGACAGATTTGGCATCGCCAGTCCAGAGAGGTGCCCCCACAACTCTTTTTGAATTTCCAAAGAGTCCTCAATGGAAGTGCGCAAATGATCTGTTCCCTGGGAAGGATCACACTGGAACATGTAATAAGGCTTCACCCGCAAAAATAACAAGCGACGATTCAAAGCCTGCACCAACGCTGCGTGATTATTGATTCCATTGAGCAAAACCATTTGGTTCATCACTGGAACACCATTATCCACCAAGCGCTCCAGAGCCACGGCCGCTTCTTCGGTCAGTTCGTTCGGATGATTAAAGTGCGACATCAAAAACACGGGCTTGTGCTTTTTCAAAATTTTCACCAGATCATCTGTGATACGCATCGGACATACCACCGGCATACGCGAACCGATACGAATGATTTCAACATGATCAATGGCTCGCAAGTCACCCAACACACGATCCAGCTGAGCATCACTGACCGTCAGGGGATCGCCGCCGGATAAGATCACTTCACGAATACCAGTGTGGCTCTTAATGTAGGCCAACGCTTGCTGGTATTCTTCATGACGGATAAAGGCTTGCTCTTGTCCCGTAAAATGTTTGCGTGTGCAAAACCGACAATAAACACTGCAGATATCGGTAATCAAAAACAAAACTCGATCCGAATAGCGATGAATCACTCTTGGTGTGGGGTTGTTTTTTCTTTCACCCAAAGGATCCAGCATTTGTTGGCTGCCTTCTTCAATTTCAAACTTCTGCGGCATCAGAATTTGACGGATGGATTCATTTCCTTCTGAGGCCAAGATTGCATAGTAAGGAGTTGTGCGAATATTGAAGAGTTCTTTGCCTTCGCTAAAGGCTGCTTTTTCGTTTTCACTTAGCACGAAGTACTTTTCAAAATCTGCCATCGTCTTTAAAGAATGACGAAGCTGCCAGGTCCAATTGTTCCAATCGGATTCTGCGATATGCGCTGGCTTGGGAGATTTAGGAAAATGAAGCTTCATAGAGTGGCTGTTATCATGGAATTTTTCCTCTGAGGCAAGCCAGAAGGTGCCCAAAAGAGTCGCTTTTCAGAAGTTGTCGTATGGACTGATTCCCTGACTATAAGTTGTTGATTTTAAAAGGAACTTATTGATTCTCACGATGAGACACCAGAAGTTCGACAAGCCCTCTCCCCACAGAACACCGGTCGCAACATGAGAAGCCTTAGAAAATTCATGAAGTTAGCATCCCCTGGCCGGTCGGCACCAGTTGGCCCGGCGTTAGCTTTATAAGTTAGTAGGAAAAAGGGTCCGGACGACCCATTAACTAGGAGGACTTATGAAATTCACTTATTCCCAAAAAAAATGGGCCATGACAGGGGTTTTGCTCGCTGTTCTTGGATTTAATGTATCGATGAATAAACACACTGATGGTATTGCATCCGCAGACTTCGCTTCAGAAAGCGGAGATCTTGTCGAAAGCAAAATCGTAACAGCAGATGGCGTTTTCAACGTTAAATATATTAAAAGTGGTGATAACGAGGTTATGGCAGTTATTCCGAAAGTCACAGAAGGCAAGACCTGCGATGTCTGTGGTACGACTTATACACTAGATGCCAGCCTTGAAAAAAATAAGTCCAATATTGACGCACTCAACGTTCAACTATTGAAACAAATCGCAAAAGCGAAACCAGAACAAGTGGTTCGTCAGGAGAAAGTTTCCAAAACAGTCGCAGAAGCACCTGTTGAAACACAGGAGCGAGCGCTTACTGTTGAAGAAAAAGTAGCAAAAGATTTGGCAGATATTAAAGGTAAAGGTCGTGGGTCACCATCAAGAACTGCCATTGAGCTTAGCCAATATTTCGATAGACATTCCAAAGATCAACTTCCATCAAAACAAATGCTTCAATTTATCCTTAAAGAGGTGATCGCTCCAATGGATGCTGAGATCGAGCATTCAGCAAAAACGTCCTATCAAGATGTCAAAAATGGCATCTCAGATCCATATTCAGCACAAAACGAACTAGTGCTAACCCACGAGGAAATGTTCAATGCAACTTCTCAGTTAATTGGCAGCATCTCTGCAAACAACAAAGATGTTCGTGAAACAACTATCAAGATGGTTGGCGCCCTGTATCGTTCTGAAAATGAAAAAGTAAGCAAGGTTCAAGACCTTGGAGAAAAAAGATGGAGAATGAACGCTCTTCCGGAATTAAACAGCACTATTTTCAACAAAAATAAAATTGCTTTCCAAGCGATTTCCGAGAAGGAATCCGCTAACTGGGCAGACTCATATACAAATCTGTTAGTTGATACGATGATGAAGATTGATTCGCAATACAATCAAGGTCAACAGTTCGGCCAACAACCAGCTCCAGGTTCAGCTCAGGTTGGCAACACCGCAGCTGGCATACGTGGAAGTGCAACTCGTAATGGAGGTCAAATCGCTCCAGGCGGAACAACAGCATTACCTGCTCCAAGTAGCATCAAGTCAGCTGGAGCACCAGGTCCCATCGCCGCACCAATGCAAGGGGCACCAACTGCGCCGGTTGGTATGACTGGTTACCAACTGCAATCGCAGCCAACTCAAGATGCACTGGCTCCACGCGTACAATTGGCTCCCCGCGGTTACTAAGATCCAAATACTCTAAGTCAAAACTCCAACGGGTCCATGAAGGACCCGTTTCCTATTTGCCCAGCGCGAACTAACGCATATAAATCTGCATCTGTACCGGAGTGTTCTTCTCTAGACTCATAATATCCATACGAATGTTACGAATCTGATCGGCTGGAAAGCTCATAGCTCCATCACGCGGACTGCGATAATCGCCTTGAATCGGCCACAAAGGAATTTGACCGTGATTTTTTGTCTCAAGAAAGGCGTTCTGGATGCGGGCTGTTCCAAGAGTCACTCGCACCAAAATATTTGAATATTTTTCTGTGGAGTTCACTGAATAAACTGCCATCTGAGGGAACGTCGACCAAACTGTGTCTGTCGCAACCAGTTTCCAATTTCCTGCAAAAGCGGAAGCTGAAATCAACATCGCGGCCATTACCATAGCTAACTTCTTCATAAAACCTCCTATTACCTTTGATCGTTCAAACGAGTGCACGAAGCAAAGCATAGCCCCCTGACAGACTTTGGGCAAAAAAAATCCCCGGGGGTTTCCCCCCGGGGCCCTGCTCACCACCATACAAGTCGTATCATGTTGTCATCTAGCTGTCGTACAAGTTGCAATCAAGTTGTTATCAAAAGCTGATGGCGGCTTTAGTCGCAAATCCAAACGTAAAATCATTACCTAAATTGTCAGAGCCATTTTTCCATGCATTACCAGGGAAAAGAAGACCAATCTGATTCACCCACTGAACTCTTTCAAGTGGTTTGTAAATCAAATCAATATCCCATTCTAGGCCCAAATCTTTTTCAGCAGCAACTGAATTTTTTTGAGTGTTCAGCAATTGCGCATAAATCACCGTATTGCGAACATCGAAACGATCACTCCAAGCGTACTTCACAGATGGAGCCAAATAGAAAGTATTACCAATGCTTTCGTCATCCGCTGAATCTCCAACACTCAAAGTGTTGTTGCCAGCCTCATTCTTATGAATCGGCTTAACCACATTTGTGTTAAAAAAGTCTCTTTGTCCCAAACGATGATTGAACAGCAACATGGCCACATCATAGTTTTTATTGAAGGCATAACCACTGAAGTTTGTCGAACCGTTGTAACCCGTTGCCATACCGGTTTTCAAAGTCCAATCCCATTTAGATTCTTTGATAGGGAAATAAAGCTCCGTCGCGATTCCGTATCCATCCAAACGAACATCATTGCCGGCTGTATCTACGATACCTGTAGCACCCGATTGGAAACACGCTTCAAATTTGAAACCGAAAGAATCCCAACCACCACCCAACACGAAGTTGGTCGACTGGATGTTCAATTCAGAGGCAACCGTTCCACCCGTACCGCCGGTCGTACCTGTGTAGCCATCAATCTGAGTATCAGAGTACTTCAAGGAGGACTTAGATCCTTTTCTTTGTTGAACGTAAACGCCAATCAAAGACTTTGCCTCAACGTTTTCATATTGAAGTTGGGCACCGAAAACCGTCATGTTGTTGCCTTGACCAAAATCATCGGCATTTTCACGACCAATCAACGGCATCATAAACCAATCACCCACAACAATTTTGTAGGCAACCATATCGCGTGTTGTATACCAATGATCAAAAGGCCCCTTACCCGCGCTATAAGTCATGCCCAAGCCGAACTCGAAAGGAGCGCGACCTACGATCAATGAACCAAATTCTTGATTGATGTTTAAATACAATTGGCTCGCTTTAACGTCTGCGACACCTTGATCACCAGCAGTTGCAGCACTGTCGTTCGCATTCATACCCCAAACGTTACCTACTTGAGAGTTCGGGTACATATTGCTATTGAAAATATCAAAGCGCGAAATAATGTTAATTCCATCCGCAGCGATGACCTTGGGGCTCAAATAAAGATAGTTAAGGCCGTAGGCTTTTCTTTCGGTAGGACTTCCCAAAGATGGACGATCTACCTCTGTCCACTCTGCGCGATAACCGCCCGTCCAGTCCAATGACATCGCTTGAGCCGAAGTGGACATCAAAGCAACGGAAAGACCCAAAACCTTTAGAAGATTTGCTTTCAACATTCTATTTCCTTTATTTAGAAACCACGCCCATCACATCGGATTCACGAAGGATGACAAGTTCTTCATTTTTTAGATTAATTTTTGAACCTGCATAGGCAGAAAAAACAACTTTATCACCGACTTGAACATCCATCGGTGTCAAATGCCCTTTCTTGTTCATATGACCACGGCCCACAGCCACGACGATCCCTTGCAAGTTACCGGAAACATCAGCCACAGTGTCTGGGATATACAATCCACCTGCTGTCATTTTATCAGCACCAGAAGTTTGCACGATCATACGATCATCCAACGGTGTGACAAAATCACTTAAATCGGCAAGCTTCTTCTTTGAAGAGTCCGACTTCATCAAATGCTGAGGCACAGAAACCGCCGAAGGCTTCACAGCCTTGACTGATGGAGCGGTTTTTTTTGCGCTCTTAGCTGGCTTAACGGCCTTTGTCGCTTTTTTAGGAGCCGTTTTCACTGCGGCTTTCTTAACCGTTGGCTTTGCCTTCTTTTTTGCGACGGGTTTTACAGCTTTTGCTTTTGGAGTTGTCTTTTTAACGACCTTTTTTGCGGTCTTTTTCACAGAATTTTTTTTAGTGTTGGATTTTTTAACACTGGCTTTCTTCACAGAAGATTTCTTCTTAGCCACAGTCCATCCCTTTCGCGCAAATTCAAATTTCACGTGATGTAAATTTGCTTCAGACAGAGTTTCGTACTACTCTTATTGCATGTTGCGACCACGATTAAAGACTATTTTAATTTGTTTTACAATCCTTGTGACGCTTGTGATCATCGCCGGACTAGGGATTGGCGTTTATTCCTATTTTTCTCTCGAGAAAGAGATGACTCAAAAATTGGAGTCAAAGAAGTTCTTGGTCCCGACTGAGTTCTACGCAAGCCCTCCCGTTTTCTCGGTCAGAAATCTTGCAAAACCCGCTGAGATCGAAGCCCTTTTCGAAAAGCAAAATTTTCGCCGCCGCAACTATGACCAGCGCCTGCTTCAAGGGGACTATTTCTTAGCCTCTCGTGAGGAGTGCAGTGCTCGTTTACAAGTTCCCATTGATGAAAATCAAATCGGTTGTTTCGGTTGGGTAAATAAAGATATCGCCACCGATAAAGTTGACTCATCTTTGCAAGTCCTTGTTTTCCAAAATGACAACACCATCTCAAAAATATTCATCGGCGCCCCCTTTCAAGAAGCTCCGACGGCCTTCGGCGAAGCCCCCCTCCTTGCCCAATACATTGGCAATGAACCGTTAATGCAAAAGACCGTGAGCCTCGGGGAAGTGCCGCCCATTTGCTCCAATGCGATCATGGCCATCGAAGACGCTCAGTTTCTTGAGCATGGCGGAGTCAGCATCAAAGGAATCTTCCGCGCTTTACTGAAAAACATCACTTCCGGACGGAAAGCTCAAGGCGGCAGTACGATCACTCAGCAGTTGGTGAAAAACTACTTCCTAACAAGCGAACGCACTTTAAAAAGGAAATTCAATGAATTCATCATGTCGATTTTGTTGGAGTCACGTTTTTCGAAGGATGAAATTTTAGAAACATACCTCAACGTAATCTACATGGGGCAAAACGGTCCCTTCCAAGTCCGCGGATATGGAGCTGCCGCCAGATATTACTTCAACAAAGAAGTCAGCGATTTGGATTTACCAGAGTGCTCTTTGTTAGCAGCCATCGTGAATAGCCCGGGTCTTTATAACCCATTTAAAAAACCCGCTAATGCACACAAACGTCGGCATCTGGTTCTTGAAAAAATGCAAGGTTTGGATTTCATTACCCCAGATCAACTGGCAGCGGCAGACAATGCACCATTGCCGAGTGCCCCCGTCAGCCTAGCGACAGAAACAGCACCATATTACCTGGATGCCGTTCGCAAACAGATGGATGCACTAAAAATATCCCCAGAAGGACAAAAGATTTATACCGCTTTGGACCTTGAAGCCCAAGAAGCCGCGCAGGAGTCTTTGCGCAATCATTTAGACCAACTGGAGACCTCTAACAAATATATCAAAGGCCTTAAACAAAAAGGCAATAGCCTTGAAGGCATTGTACTCAGTGCAGACAATCGCACAGGATTGGTGTCCGTTGTTGTGGGCGGACGAAACTATCGAATGACCCAGTTCAATCGTGCGATTGATGGGCATCGCCAAGTAGGTTCGACGATGAAGCCTTTCGTTTATTTGACAGCACTGATGAACGAAACTCCTGAGGGTAAACCCTATACTCCGATCACTTTACTCAACGATGAAAAGTTCACAGCTAAATATGAGGGCCAAGCCTGGTCTCCAGAAAACTACGGCAAAAAATATTTCGGCACCGTACCCATGTTTTATGCACTGAAGAATTCTTTAAATGCGGCAACGGCTTCACTTGGAATGTCGGTGGGACTTGGAAATATCGTGGATGTGGCCCACAAATTCGGTATCGACTCAGAACTTAAAGCCTTCCCATCCATTACGTTGGGTGCATTTGAAATGTATCCTCGTGAAGTCCTTCAAAGTTACATGACGATCGCTAATATGGGATTGCGAAAAAACATTTCCTATATTCGTAAGGTCGTCAACCCTGAAGGAGCAGAAGTATTCACACACGATCCACACGCCCAACAAGTGGAAGACCCCGCGACGGTTGCAAGTCTCATCAGCATGATGAAGCAAGTTGTTCTTTCAGGTTCAGGCCGTGGTGTTACGCTGAATGGCTTTTTAAATCCCGCTGCTGGCAAAACTGGAACGACAAATGATAATCGTGACGCTTGGTTTAGCGGCTTCACTCCCTATCTAACGACAATTGTTTGGGTGGGGTACGACAACAACGCCATTCACAAACTGACTGGAGCGAGTGGTGGGGTTCCTATTTGGACAAGCTTTATGAAAAAGATTGGCAGTCGCTATCCTGCCGACGATTTCCCATGGCCGGAAGGAACTGAAAAAGTTTCTTTGAATGAAGAAACCCTCCGAGCCCTTAACGCCCTTCAAAACCCGGATGATCCAAAATCTGTCGAATTGATTTTCAGAAAAGGAACGGAGCCATAAACCAGGCTCCTCTATTCTATAGAAATTTCTAAACCTTCATGTGCAAAGTCCCATTTTACTGGAAATAGGGTGTCTGCATTTTGCGCAGAAGCTCTGCTAACGGCATCATAATACTCTTTAGTTTGACGTCTTAATTCCAAAATATGGTCTGTGCGTGCACCCGGATCATGATGAGCAAACATCACTCGTTTGATTTTTTCGCGGAAAGCAATCTCAAGGCCGACTTGCGCAGCACTGTGACCCCAATTTGCTTTTTCAGCCAACTCGGGAAGAGTGTATTGCGCATCGAAATACATTAAATCTACATTCTGATACAATGGCAAATCATCACCCAGTTGTTCCTGAGTAACGCGAGTCCCCTCCGTATCAACACAATGAGCATACACTTTGCCCCCGGCAACCACTCGATAACCCCAACAAGGATCTGGATGATCGAGTTGATAAGGAGTGATTGAAAAGTCGCCGACTTTTATTTCTTTGCGAGGCTCAAGCAAATGAAAAACGACTTTGGCTTTTAAAGCCTCAAAAGGAACTGGGAAATAAGGTTTTTTAAATATTCCGCGAATCAACTGCTCTAGATCAGATTGAACGGCGTAATAGTGAATCTCGTTACCAGGAATAAAATGAGGCGTAAAAAATGGCAGGCCAATAATATGATCCCAATGAAAGTGGGTCATGAAAATGTGATAAGGACCTCTGGCCCGACCTGCGGAACCACTCATGATGTGTTCACTCAGCGACCGAATGCCACTGCCACCATCGATGATGATTTGAGAGTTGCCGTAATTCAACTCTACACAAGTTGTCGCCGCTCCATAACCGCCGACCACGGGCTCTTCTAAACTCTGCATGTACTTAGTTATATGTGAGGGTTCACGATGGCCCATCGAAAAGAAGTTACGAAGCACTCCCTCAATATGATAAGTCCAGGCTGTTGGTGATGGAGAGCTCGGCAGCGACCCGCGAACTCCCCAAAATTTTACGGTGAATGACATACCTTATTAGAATCGCCTGACAATAAACATGAATTCAATACATATTTTTACTTCGCGACCTAGCACCAGGGATCGTTAGTGCAGCTGACATTTATAGCTGATGGATTTTCCTTTTTTATATTCTTTCAAGCACCCTTCAAGAGAGGCCAGACTTCTGTCGTAGGCCTTATATGTAGCATCGATGTAATCCGAATAAACCACGAGTGCATCCTGCTGCAAGTCCCCAGCGGGCACAAAAGGCATATCAAAATTTAACAAGATAAGATCTTGCAAGGCGCGGGATGTTCTTCCATTGCCATCCGTAAACGGATGAATAGACACAAACCATCGTTGCACCAAGGCCGACAGCTCAATCGGCGCCATAGATGGATTGCCGTTTCGGTATTGCTGCAAATTATATTTTATAAATGCTGTCAGCCATTGAATCTGCGGGATAACCATTTTTGAGTTCGCATAGCTCAGCAAAATTTGGTTGTCCTTATTTTCGCAGCTTCCAACTCTTGCACTCATACCAGCCCCAAGCTGAGCTTGCGCGGCATCCTGTGGATAGCCCATCATTTGCACCAGATATTTGAAGTCGATGTTATTTTGCGCCAGCCAACGATCCGCCAACTCTTGATTCGTCTGTTGTATTAACGAAACCTTTTGCAACAATTTCGCGTCATATGGTTGGCAGTAAATGATTTCCTGACCTGCGTGACGATAAACACCCACGTGAAAGACGCTAGAATTTGGAGTGTTATCAATATGATCATTAATAAGACTGAGATTTATATGAATGTAGTAGTCTTTATCCAGAGGCTCAGACAATAAAAAACCTGGAGCTTTATTCCGAGTCAGGTCCGCAATTCCAGAACTCCAAACCTGCCAAGTCTCAGGTGCCGGCTCATAAATCATTTCAAGAGGAGTTTCTTTTTTCTTTTCTTTCTCCCACGTATTTCTATCGATAAAACGGAGAGCTTTATATTCAGTGATATTGTTTAGATCAATTCCAAGTTGAGAAAAGCCTTCTCTGACTTTCTGAAAGCGATCTTGAATTTTACATTCCTTATGAAAGGAACTGTTCCAGCCGGCCGCCTCTGCCTTCAGTTTTAAAACGTCGTCACAGGCGTGGGCCTTGAACGACAGCATAAAACCCAAGAGAACTGCGAAGCGAAGAGACTTTGCTTTGCCAGACATACAAGACCTCCAATCAGATCACGAAAGTAATATGCAAGGGAGAATCCACTCCGAAAAGTCCCCATATAGAACTCAGGCGTATCCACTGGCTAAACGCTGGGCAAAGGAACAATTTTTGTCTCTTTTATGAAGTTTCTAGCGCCCCCCCCGCAAAAATTGCAGAAAGGGTTCCCTGCCGTTTAGCTTCTAAGCGCCCCTATAATAGTTTCATTTTGCCCCCAGTCTGACCCTGAAACTGCCCGTCTTGAGTAATTTAATTTACCTGTAAGTTGTTAATATTACTTGATTTACGCAAAACACCCCTTCATCTCAATTTGGTACATCTATTGCTTTAATGCTGAGGTATGGAAATACGGAGACAAAATGACATCGTTGCCTTTCGAATGACAGGGGAAGCCCCATGGGCTTTTCACGCTCGAAACTTGGAAGTCGCAGAAATCTCCGAAGAGCTCTGGACACAACTTTCTACGTCTGGAAATTTAGATCCAGAGCTTCAAGAAATCCTCACAAATTGGAATAGTGAAGAAAACCCTTCCATTATTCCTTCTCGTTCGAGCACAGAGGTGCGCAGCCTCACGATCAACGTTACGCAAATCTGCAATTTGAAATGCACCTACTGTGCTGCTGGGGGCGATGGAACCTACGGAGCTCCGCAAACAAAAATCTCCGTGGAAAGTACTCTTCCTCAACTTAAATATTTCATCGAAAAGCTCCCTAACTCAGGAACATTCAAGATCGTCTTCCTGGGTGGCGAACCACTTCTTTATCCCGAAGCCATTCGCGCCATCGCCAATTATGTGAAGCTGATGACTGCTGGCCGTAACCTTGTCCCGCAGTTCTCAATCGTGACTAATGGAACTCTCTTTAGCGATTCCAACTTACAATTACTTCAAGACATTAAGTGCAATGTCACCATCAGTGTCGATGGTCCTGAGGCTATTAATGATCGAGTGCGCCCTATGAAAAATGGCGCAAGCAGTTCAAGTCTAATCGCTGAAGGCCTTAAAAAACTTTTTTCCATGAAAGCCGATCTCGGAATGGTGACCTTGCATGGTGTGTTCACAAAAGAAAATATGCAACTTGAAGAGGCCTATGCGTTTTACCGTCAATTTCCAGCAGATCGTTATGAACTAGCTTATGGCGTAAATGAATTAGATCCGGAAGCTAATGATCAGTTTATTATGGGTATGAATCGGATTGCAGCAAAGGCCTTCAATGAAGGCGGAGAAGCTGAATTGCGCAGAATCAACTTCTTCGCAAATATGTTCTCAGCCTTAGATGAGCAACGCCAAACTGAAAACTACTGTGGTGCAGGGAAATCATTCTTGGTGATTGATGCAAAAAACAACCTCTTCACCTGCCCTTGGGATGTTGGAAAAAAAGATGAACAAATTGGTCAAGGCACTGAAATCAACCAACATGAATTAAGTCGATACTCAAAACCCCTTATTGACCAGAACAATTGCAATACCTGCTGGGCGAGATACATGTGCGGCGGTGGCTGCATGTTTATTCACAAGCAGGCCACAGGATCAAAAAATACTAAAGACAAACAATTCTGCCATAGGATGCAGAGTCTGATTGCAACTACACTTTTTTACTACAAAAAAAGCAGACCACCTGCTATTGAGGTAACTAATGACAACACAAACCAATAAACACATCCAAAAAGTAAAACCACTCGGTGTTAGCACAAAGGGCCCCGGTGGCGGTTCCGGTGGCTCCGGCAATGGATGTTTCCCGGTAAACTAGTAACAATATATAATACATCACGCAAAAGGAACACATGACTCTTCCAAGCCCGTTTGAAGAGACATCTTTAGGCTTTAAAGCTGGTCAGAAGCGAGTACTTGCTCTTAGAGTCGTATTCGCGCTGATCATGGCGTTCCTTATTGCGCAAATCAATCTTGAGTATGTTGAATCATGGTTTTATGATCTACGTATTAGAACGAAGTTATTCGCGACAGTTTCAGACCACATCGAACTGATCTATATCAAGCCTTCCACCGTCGAAAAATACAAAGGCCTTCCAGACGCTCGCGTGCAAAACACTGTTTTACACAAACTTACTTCTGCAGGAGCCAAAGCCGTCATCTACGATTTCACCCTCAGCGATACTCCTGGCTCTGCCAATGACAAAAATGCCTGGGAAGACTCTATTATCCGCAACAAACGGGTCTTTGTCGCAACCAAAGATACTCCCCTCAAAGGAGAAGAAAAAAGTCTATATCTGCAAGATCCCTTCGAGAAGATTCGTACCGTTCCTGCACCGAAAACTGCTGACACCCTGAACTTTGCCAAAGATAGCGTCACTCGTCGCATGATGCTTTCCTATCAAGGTACGACAATGCTGCAAGTGCAGCTGGCAGGCCTGTTCAATCCAGAGATTCTTGATGCTGGCAAAGTTCGTGGTCTTTTCAGATTCTATGACACGGATCAAGCGTACATCGACTTCCATCGTCCGCAAACATTTCCCTCTTCTATCTTTGAAGAGGTCGCCAAAGAAAACTCAGATCTAAGTCGTTTTAAAGACAAGCTGGTTCTTATAGGAACGGACCTGAATGTTAATGAAAACGATTATATTCGTACGCCTTTCAGCAAAATGCCGTCGGCGATGACTCGTATTGAAATGCAGGCGAATATCATCGATACGCTGATTCGCAACTCTGCCCCGGTGAAAATCCCAGCTTTTGTGAATTGGATTCTGTTGGCATTGATTTCCATATTAGCAATTCAAATCGTCTTATCCATGAGCCCAGCACGGGGACTTATTATTTTAGTCAGCACTTTGTTTGGATTTGCATCGGCGGCCTTTATACTTTTCTTGTCCTTCAATCTGTGGATTCCAATGGCTCACCCACTCTTGGCGGGATTCCTTTGTTACTACTTCTTTATCCCCTACCGCCTGATCATCGAAAATCGTCGTAGCTGGGAATACTATCAAAAAAATAAACTGCTCAGCCAGGTCGAAGAACTTAAGACGAACTTTATCTCCATGATGTCCCACGATCTGAAAACTCCGATCGCACGTATTCAAGGGATGACAAACGTGATTTTAGCCGACAGCGTTCCATTAAGCAGCCAGCAAAGGGAAGCCGTTGATACGATTAAACATTCCTCCGATGATCTTCTTAAGTTTATTAATGCGATTTTAAACTATGGTCGCATTGAATCCGAAGGGGTGCAGTTGCATCTGCAAACGAAAGACATCAACAACGTCATTCAAGAAGTGATCAAAAAGCATGAGTTCTTGGCTAAAGTGAAACGAATTCAGATCGTATGCGAATTAGATCCTTTATTCCCCATCCCAATGGATGCGGATCTCATGCGTCAGGTGCTTTCGAATCTGGTTGAAAATGCTATTAAGTACAGTCCTGAGGATACTAGAATTATGATTTCCTCCGAGGAAAGAGACGACCATGTCGTCATCCAGGTTGCCGATCAGGGCCCTGGAATTCCTCCGGATGAGCTCAATAATATTTTCATGAAATTCTTTAGAAGTAAGAACGTCAAAAGCACTCAAATCAAAGGCTCTGGCTTAGGGCTTTACTTAGCTAAATATTTTACAGAATTGCACAAGGGTCGAATCTTTGTGGAATCAAACGATGGAAAAGGTTCCACATTTACGGTAGAACTGCCAATGGAACAAGGGGGTAGTCATGCTTAAGGTATTGGTTGTTGATGACGATCAGGGCTTAAGACTTTCTGTTAAAACTGCGCTTGCAGTCACTCAACGTTTTGAAATCGATGAAGCCTTCGATGGCGTCAATGCGATGGAAAAAATCAAAGCAGCAGACTCTAAGTATGACGTCGTCATTCTTGATGTGGACATGCCTCGCATGAATGGCCTTGAAGCCCTTCGCCAAATCAAAGAATTCGATCCGGGTATTATCGTTATCGTGATGACAGCCCATGCGACATTAAACGATGCCGTTCAAGCGGTTAAAGACGGTGCTTTCAACTATCTGTCTAAACCGGTATCCAGCGATGACCTTTTGGCTTTGATTGATAAATCAGTCACCGCTCACAATCTTATTTCTAATATTGCAGCCTCCGCGCCTGTGATGGTTGAGCAAGGTCGCAAAATTATCGGCAACACCTCGCAAATGCAGAAAGTGTTTAACATCATCCATCGCCTGGCAAAAGTTGAAACACCCGTTTTGATCCGCGGTTCTTCCGGTACAGGTAAAGAGTTGGTCGCTAAAGCAATCCACTTTAACTCCGCTCGCAAAGATGAAAAATTTGTTGCGATCAACTGTTCTGCTATTCCAGAAAATCTTTTCGAATCAGAACTTTTCGGTCACGAAAAGGGTTCGTTCACCGGTGCGGACCAACGTAAAATTGGTAAATTCCAATTTGCCGAAGGCGGAACTTTATTCCTGGATGAAGTGGGTGACATGCCACAGCTGATGCAAGTTAAAATCTTGCGCGTGCTTCAAGAAAAAGTGTTCACTCCAGTCGGTTCGAATCGCGAGTTCCCAACGAATGTTCGCATCATCGCAGCAACAAACCGCCCCCTTGAAGACATGATCAAAGCCGGCAGCTTTCGCGAAGACTTATTCTATCGCTTGAACGTTGTACCTATATTCTTGCCAGCGTTAGCAGAACGAAAAGACGACATGGAGCACATGGTGAATATCTTCATTAAGAAATTCAACCAAGCCCATGGCAAACGCATCAACGGCATCACTCCAGATGCGATGAACGTGTTAAAAAAACACTCTTGGCCGGGAAACATTCGTGAACTTGAAAACGTAATCGAGCACGCGTTCGTTTTGGAAACTTCCAACTTGATCACGATTGCTTCTTTACCAGAGGCCTTACTTATCGCGACCGGTACAAGCTTGGTTGAGGTGACTCCTGTGGAACAAGCATTCCAAGTGGCTTCCGCAGGTATCGTTAAAGCCGCAGCAGCTCATGCTGGCCTGGGCGATGACGAAATCGGTAGTAGCGACATTGACAGCGAAGACCTTGAGGGCGAAGAAATTGTTCCTTATTCAGGTGAAAACCTGGATTTCAACGCGCAAAAAGAAGCCTTCGAGAAAGAGTTCATCATCAAAGCCCTTAAGACATTCCGTGGTCGTATTAACCAAACGGCTTTACATGCAAATATCCCTAAAAAGACGTTGCTTCGTAAAATCGAAAAGTACGGAATCAACGCTAAAGACTACAGCATTTAAAAACAAACAGAGGGCCTCCAAGCCCTCTGAAATATTTTTGACTTCGATAAATCAAGAAAAATTTTGCGCTAAAAAGACTGTTTGCGCATCGCCTCTAGTTTAAATAATTGCCGGAAACTCCAATATCTAGTGTTGCTTATTTTTTCAGCATAAATACTTAGGTCTTTCTGACTTCTCTACATTGACTGGCTGAAATGAACTCTGTAGCTTCAGCAACTCGATCCGGAGAAATTCTTTTACATGACCATGAACCCATTGCCACCACAGGCTTACACAAAAGAGACGCTGCTTAAAGCCTATCAATGGCTGATAACGCAGAACTCTAGCATCAAGGAGATCGCTACGACTCCGGATATGCTGGTAAGCTTGTATCTGAAGGCCACGCGCGATGGGGAAAGTGCACTTGACCGCCCGAGTATTAAGAATTTCAAAAATGAACTCAAAAGTTTAGCGGGAATGATGGGTGAGCTAGATCGCCCACAAGCTCAGTCTCATCACCATTCTTCGATCGGGTTAGGAGCAACTGCTGCAGCGATGCCGGTGTCCACAGCTCAAACCCAAGCGATGGTGGAACCGACTCCAGAGGTTCATCGCCAACAAGTCGCTGTACAAATGCCTATGGCAACTACCCCATCCCATCATCAGACCCAAACCCTGTCCTATACAGAAAAAACCCTGATGGCGACTTCTCAGCCGCTCAATGCAATGGACCTATTTGATGGCAACACCAAAGCTATGATTCATGAAGTCAAAGATGAATTCAACCTGAGCTCTGAACTTGAGGCCTTGCGTATGCTGATTAAAATCGGTTATGTGAAGTCTAAGGGCATGTTAAAATAAATAGCTTAAATCTTAAGAGAAATTCCGCTACACTGCCTCAATATTCCCATTGAAGGCTTATTATCATGAAGAAAAAATATATCTGGCTTGCTGCAATTGCGGGTTTCTTAGTGGCTCTAGATCAAGTTGTAAAACTTTATATCCACACTCATTACCATTTGGGTGAATCCATCGTTGTCATCCCTAACTTTTTTAACCTGACGTACGTACGAAACTTTGGCGCAGCCTTTGGTTTCCTCGCAGAAAGTCATCCCTCCTTCCGTGAGCTGTTCTTCCTATCAATGCCACCAATTGCCCTTGTCATTATCCTGGGCATCCTTCGTGGAGTGAAAGACACCGATACAAAACAAATCATCGCTCTTTCGAGCATCTTTGGTGGCGCCATCGGGAACTACATCGATCGTTTGCGTTTCCGCTATGTAATCGATTTCTTGGATTTCCATATCTATGGAAAATGGAGCTGGCCAGCGTTCAATATCGCTGACATGGCGATCGTGGGCGGTGTTGGTTTGCTACTTGCCCTGATGCTTGTTGAAAATAAAAAGGAAAAACAAAAAAAAGGCGCCTAACCGGCGCCTTTTTTATTTTGGAACATTCTTGCGCAATTTTCTTTGTAAGCTCTGACGGTGAAGGCCTAATTTTTTTGCCGCTTGAGTGATATTGCCACCCGAGTTTTGCAAAATATAATCAATGTACTCACGCTCCATGCGCGCCAATGAAATCTCTTCTTCGTTTTCCACTGCAGCCGACAGCACAGCGTCTTCTTCTGCAAAAGTTTTTACGATCATGTCGGGGGTCACAGGTTTTGCCAAAAAGTTTTCGGCCCCTAATTGCATCGCCTTCACTGCGGAAGCCACACTGCCAAAGCCACTCATCATCACAACCCGAACCGCCGGATAGCGTTTTTTGACTTGCTCTAAAAAATCCATCCCATTTTCACTGCCGACACGCAAATCTAACAAAATTCCCTCTGGGTCTTGGATTTTATCCAGAGAAGGAATCTCGGCAAAGCTTTGAACAATCATCCCACGCTCTTCGAGTTCCTGATGCAGAACCTCACGCAAGCGCCTGTCGTCTTCAATCAACAAAAGCTTTTTAACTGGCATCTTCATGGACTCACCTCTTCAGGGAAAGATAATCGCGCCATAGCTCCTTTTCCAGAGCTATTATTCGCTAGAGTGAAATCACCACCCATGCTTTGGGCCGTCATCATCGCCGAATATACTCCTAAACCATTGCCCGAGGTTTTATCGGTGGTAAAAGGTTCCCCCAAACGACTCAAAATCTCTCCGGAAATACCACGACCCGTATCGATCACCTCAAGCACCACATTCTTGCCTTCACGATACAAACGCACGGCAATTTCTGACTTTTCCGGGGATGCTTCTTTGGCATTATCCAATAAGTCCAAGACCGTTTGCGAAAACGAGAGGGGTTGCACACGGCACAAAATATCTTCTGCAATCCACTGACGATCAATGACGAGTTCATGATCCTTTTCCCACGCTAGAACAATGTCCTTCAGCAAAGATTTCAAATGGACCACTTCAAACTCTCCATCAGAAGAATTCGAAAACACCCCCGCCATCTTTTGAAAAATCATAATACATTCATCCAGACTTTGTTGCGCTTGAGACAACTCATTGGCCGCCTCCGCCGGATTTTCAATTTTGCGTAGACCACGATCCAGACGCAACTTTAAAGAATTCAAGGGTGTCGCCATTTCATGGGAAAAACCGGCAGCCAAAGCACCCAAGGATTTTAATCGATCGGCCCGCTGCTGACGATTTTGCAAACCCCGAATATGCTCTTCTTGTTTTTCCAAAAGAACTGAAAACAGATGGGAGATAAACCAAGATCCAAGAACCAAAACCCATTGCGATAAAAAATGAAAATACATTTCTTTGTTATCGACATTCAAAGTCACTGCGGCATCTTTCAAGGTTTCCCACTGAAGAATCGCCAAAAGACTGGAAAGAACCAAGATAAATGCTAACGCTCGTCGACTGCGTAAAAGCATTCCGCCCAAAAAGGCATGCAAACATAACGTACAAATAAATGGATTTTGCGCCGAACCACTTACAAACAACAAACCCGCGACAGCAAAAAGATCTACCAACAATTGAACGAATAATAAGGACTGCTCCTGGCGTGCAGCAGGTTTGCTCCAAATACCTTGGGTCAAACCATTAAAAACTGCGAGCAATCCAATCACGGCCATGAAGTACGGCATTTGCTCTTTCTGAAGATGTCCCCCCTGAAGCAGCGGAACCGAACCCAACATCATCAACACAATGGCAATCCAGCGAAAGCGGACGATCCCTTGAACCAAAGGCGATGATGACGACCAAAAGGCTTTAAAAAATAATGACGACATGGACCTGTCATAACGAACTCCCCGAGTTGCCGCAAGAAGGGTTTGTCTTATGCAACCATCCGTTGCATTAACGCGCCATCGCAAGATTTCCCTCAGTCGGAATATTTGCCTTAACTTAACATTTGTTAGCACGCCTACCTAATTGCAAAGCACTTGCGTTTAGGTGTTTATGAGTGATAGAGCTGAAGAATACATTTTTTGCGGAGGTCCCCCTTCAATGTCGAAACTCTTTGTACTTCTTTTTTTCAGCCTCTCCCTGAAGGCGCACGCCCAATCTGCGGCACCTCTGGTTCAGAATCTTAATTTCTCAGCGGCCATAGACACGACGGCTCCGATAAACTTAGATCACTCCGCTGACAATAAGTTAGGAATTCGTTCCGCAGAATTTGTTATGTATGGCGCCGTCGATCCAACCTTTGATGCGGTTATCAACTTTGCGGCTCACAATGAAAATGGCGAATACAAAGCGGAACTTCACGAAGGATATATTTCTTCTTCAAAGTTGTTCCCTAATCTACGCTTTAAGCTAGGGACTTTCTTTTTAGGTGTGGGGCGCTTAAATCAGTTCCATCAACATGATTGGGAATTTATCTCCGCCCCTAAAGTACAACGAGAGTTCTTTGCGCAAGAAGGCATCCACGACACGGGTGCTGAATTCACTTATCTCTTGCCGACTGACTCCTACTGGGATCTTACCGTCGGCATCACCAACGGATATCAATTCGGCGAAGCGGATCCCCAAGAAAAACCCCATGTACCGACGCACTATCTACGCCCCTCCACATTTATTGATCTTGGTGAAAATGGCGGCTTGCAAATTGGTTTCAACTATTTAGGTCGCACGGATTTTGAGGGTCTGCAAACTCAACTAACTGGATTGGATTTCGTTTATAAGAAAAAGGAAGGGAAATTCAACCGCTGGCTTTTTCAATCTGAAATTTGGTACCGCAATCAAAAAAGTGACACGACAGCTCGATCTGAACAATTTGGTGCTTATTTCTATCCTCAGTATGGGTTTGATGAACAATGGTTCTTTGGAATGCGTTTGGATGCCTTTTCAGACTTGAGCAAGAGCTTTGTGGATGGCGACCATCGCAATAATTTAGACTACGCCATTGTTCCAACCATTACATTTAAGAATAGCGAGTTTTCTACATGGCGCCTGGCCTATACTCATGAAGTAAACAATGTCGCTTTGGCTTCAGATGACATCAACCGCACGATAGAACTGCAATTTATTGCAATTCTTGGAGCGCATCCAGCACACTCTTTCTAAAAGGTGGTTACAATGAAATTTTTTATTTCCACAATCCTGATTTTCCTAACTTTTCCCGCTTTCGCAAAAATTAAAGTCGTTGCAACTTTACCTGACGTTGCCGAAGTTGTGAAAGCTATCGGTGGCAACCAAGTGGATGTCAGCTCTCTGCTCAGCGGAGGAACAGATCCCCACTTTGCCGATGCTCGTCCTGACTTTATTTTAAAAGTAAATCGCGCTGACGTGGTCTGCTCAGTGGGGTTGGATTTGGAAATTGGGTGGCTACCTAAAGTTTTAGAAAAGTCGGGAAATGCCAAAGTTCAATCCGGAGGCACTGGTTTCTGTGAGCTCGGCAAAGCAGTGAAACCTCTCGAGGTACCACAAGGCGTGATCGATCGCTCCCTAGGAGATGTTCATCCTCACGGAAATCCTCATTTTATGTTAGATCCTTTGAAGCTTGCCGAAAGTGGTGCGGAAGTAGTGCGCGTTCTTTCACAAGTGGATAACGCCAACGCGGGGATTTACCAAAAAAATTATGATGCATTCAAAAAGCAGATGGAATCTCTGCACGCCCAAATAAAATCCAAAATTAAAAAAGACAAAGTGATGGAGTACCACAAAGAATTTACGTACTTCTTTCACGCTTACAATCTGGAATCCGTTGGTTCCTTAGAAGAAAAACCAGGAATGCCCCCGTCCGCCTCGCGCATCGCTGAAGTTGCACAAATGGCAAAGGCCAACAAAGTGCAGGTTCTGTTTGCAACACCATCAGCTCCCCATAAAACTTTGGAAAGATTCCAGGAGCTCTCGGGAATTCCAGTGGTCACGGTTCCGTCGTATATCCAGTCCTCTGGAAACGGCAGCTCCATTGAAGCTTTACAAAATCTTTTAATGAAAGCACTTCCATGAGCTCACTCCTGTCCGTTAAAAATTTACGTGCTTTAAGTCGCGAAGGAAAAAATCTTTCCCCAATCGTGAACTTCAATTTGGAACCCGGAGAAGTTCTTTTTCTGCGCGGAGAAAATGGCGCGGGAAAAAGCACCCTACTTAAGACTCTTTTGAAGTTGCATCCTTATTTTGAAGGGCATTTTGAGTTTCGAGTTTCTCAATCTCAGATTGAATATCTTCCACAGCTTGGTAATTTACATTTTCATTTACCCATGACTCTAGCTGATATGTTGGGCACAGAGGTTCAATCTCCCCTTCTTAAAGGCTTAGATTTGAATAAAAAATGGAACACCGCCAGTGGTGGTGAAAGACAAAAAGTTTTATTTTCAGCAGCCCTGGCAAAAAATCCAAAAGTTCTGATTTTGGATGAACCCTTTAACCATGTAGACAAAGACGCCTGTGTTTTATTAGAAGAGAGTTTAAGCAATTATCTTTCGACTCATCCCGAAAGCGCAATGATGTTGGTCTCACACCGAACCTTATCAAAT
>JBLMWG010000317.1:0-4049 GCA_050257115.1 Bacillota bacterium | reverse complement strand
AGCTTAGAGACTGCGGGATCGTAGTCCCATACAGGATCAATAACCACCGCATCCAAGGTCTTTGGATCATGAACTACGTAAGTCAAAGTGGATGTCGCTCGGTCAAAGAAGTGTTGGATTTTGATCATATGAAGACTCCTTCAGGGGTGTGGCCGCAAAAGAATAGCGGTTGGATGAGTTTGTGTGAAGGAGAAACATGATGCGCGAAAGAAGAGACTGTGTGCATATTGACGATGTCCGCAGTGAGGGTTGCTCTGGGCGACTCTGTCAGCAAAAAAATAACCCTGTACGTTGAGGATTGACCAAAGGTTTTGAAGTAATAGGATAAAAGCTCGAGAGTCAGTGATTCTGTAGAGGTAAAAATGCATAAAGAGATTTATCCTGTTGATCCATCCGTTGAAAAGCACGCGCTCATCAATCAGCAAAAGTACAGAGAGATGTACGAAGCTTCCCTCAATTCCCCTGACAGTTTTTGGGCAGAGCAGGCTGAGCGTTTGGATTGGTATAAAAAATGGGATAAAGTCAAAGACACCAATTTCCATAAACCTGTCAGCATTAAATGGTTTCAAGGCGGAAAACTCAACGTCTCGGTGAACTGTGTTGATCGTCATCTCGCAAAACGCGGCGATAAGGTCGCTTTGATTTGGGAGGCCGATAAGCCGGAAACTCCCTCCATCAAAGTCACCTATAAAGAGCTTTCTCAACATGTGAATCGCTTTGCCAATGTCCTTAAAAAAATGGGCGTAAAAAAAGGCGATGTGGTCACAATTTATATGCCGATGATTTTGGAAGCCACCTATGCGATGTTGGCCTGTGCGCGCATCGGGGCTGTTCACTCTGTGGTCTTTGGTGGTTTTGCACCGGACTCCATTGCGGATCGGGTGAATGATGGAAATTGTAAGTTCGTGATCACTGCCGATGCCGGTTATCGTGGACAGAAGGTTATTCCATTAAAAGAAAACGTCGACAAAGCCGCATTGAAAACGCCAAGCCTTGAAAAAGTGTTAGTCGTTAAATACTCCGGCCATGCCGTGGAAATGAAATCCGGTCGTGATCTTTGGTATCATGAAATGGTTCAAGAAGTTTCTGATCAATGTGAGCCGGAACACATGGATGCTGAAGATCCTTTGTTTATTCTGTACACCTCAGGTTCGACAGGAAAACCGAAAGGTGTCTTGCATACCACAGCGGGGTATTTGCTGTGGGCAAGTATCACCCATGAGTATGTTTTTGATTGTCACGAAAATGACATTTACTGGTGTACCGCCGACATCGGTTGGGTCACTGGGCACAGTTACATCGTATATGGACCGTTGGCGAATGGCACCACAACATTGATGTTTGAAGGTATTCCGACTTATCCCACACCATCTCGTTTCTGGGAAGTGGTGGATAAGCATCAAGTTAATATTTTCTATAGCTCACCAACGGCGTTGCGCTCGTTGATGCGTGAGGGAGATGCGTGGGTCAAGAAAACGTCGCGCAAATCTTTGCGTGTTCTTGGTTCTGTTGGGGAGCCTATCAATCCAGAAGCTTGGGTTTGGTTCCACAATGTGATTGGTGATGGACGTTGCCCTATAGTCGATACGTGGTGGCAAACTGAAACAGGCGGTCACATGATCACGCCAATGCCAGGAGCGATTGCGCAAAAGCCAGGCTCGGCGACATTGCCGTTTTTTGGAGTAAAACCAGTGTTGCTCACTCTGGAAGGAAAAGTGATCGACGGACCTGGAGAAGGAGTGTTGGCTATTTCTGATTCTTGGCCGGGGCAAATGCGCACGGTCTTCGGCGACCACAAACGTTTTGAAGACACTTATTTTTCTAACTATGCCGGATACTATTTTACCGGTGACGGTTGCCGTCGTGATGAAGATGGTTACTATTGGATCACGGGGCGCGTGGATGACGTCATTAATGTTTCCGGTCATCGCTTGGGGACGGCAGAAATCGAATCTGCCTTGGTTCTTAGTCCTCGAGTTGCAGAGGCAGCTGTCGTTGGTTATCCGCATGATATCAAAGGTCAGGGAATTTATGCTTTTGTGACCTTGAAATCAGGGGAAACACCTTCCGAAGAGATTCGTAAAGAGCTGATTCAGCTGGTGCGCGGTGAGATTGGCCCCATTGCAACGCCAGATCTTATTCAATGGGCGCCAGGGCTACCAAAGACCCGCTCTGGTAAAATCATGCGCCGAATTTTACGTAAAATAGCGGAGAACCACCCAGATCAATTGGGGGATACTTCGACGTTGTCGGATCCCGGAGTTGTCCAAGACCTAGTAGACAACCGCCTGAACAAGTGATAGGTTGACCGCTATGACGACACGCACGATGACTCTTTTAGTTATGGTTTTGGGCGCGGCTTTTAGCCGTTTGATTCCACACCCGTGGAACTTTACTGCGATTGGTGCTATGGCACTTTTTGGTGGGGCCTATTTCCCATCTAAAAAATGGTCGATGGCTGTTCCGTTGGCAGCTCTTTTCTTGAGTGACCTTGTTTTGGGTTTCCATGAAACAATGTTGTTTGTGTATTTGGGATTCTCCTTGGTTGTAATGTTGGGCTGGATGCTGTCTGAGCAAAGAACTGTGACTCGCATTGTGACTATGTCTTTGGTTTCAAGCTCGATCTTTTTCTTGGTTTCAAACTTTGGTGTTTGGGCAATGGGATCAGGTTACGCGCCGAACCTTCAAGGATTGGCAGCATGCTTTGTTGCGGGCATTCCGTTTTTCGATAACCAAATTTATGGTGATTTGTTTTTCAGTGGTGTGATGTTTGGAGGTTATGAACTTCTAAGAAAATACGCACCTCACTTCATTGGCAGTTCAAAACTTGCGTAAGTTTTTTGAAGGTGAAGATCTGATGAAGGCTCCGGTTCGGAGCCTTTTTTATTTTAAGTGGCATTTGTGATGAATCAAAAGTTAGGTCTGCACAGACCCATTTTAGACGGAAAAGTGAATTTCCCATTGTGTTTGGCTCCGATGGTGGGACTTACGCATGTGGCTTTGCGTGAAGTGATGCGGGAGTATTTACCAGAAAATGCCTATACCATCTGGCCGACGGAGATGCTGAATTCCCGTCGTATCCCTGGAGAAAATCTACAAACGACTCCGGAAACGATGCGCGCCGAATTTGAGCCCGGCCTTGTGCCACAAATTCTCGGCAATGAGGAAGAGGCCATCGCTGAAAGTGTGAAACGCCTGGTTGAGTGGGGCGCCGAAGCGATCGATATCAATATGGGCTGTCCCGTCCAAAAGGCATTGAAGCACAATTATGGCGTCGCCTTGATGGGAGACCCTGCTTATGCGGCCGAAGTTGTGCGTATGACCGTCAAAAATTCCTCTGTCCCTGTCAGTGTAAAGTTACGAGCTGTTGGCAGTACTAAAGAGTTCGACGAACTTTTGACGTTTGTTACGGGGTTAAGAAACTCTGGTGCGGCTTGGGTGTGTTTGCATCCACGAACGGCGGCTCAAAAACGTCGTGGCAGTGCGGATTGGGAGCAAATTAAACAACTTCATAAAGCGGTCGATTTCCCTGTGATCGGGAATGGTGACGTGCAAACGGCAGAGGACGCCATCAACATGCTAAAAGAAACCGGCTGTGATATGGCTATGGCGGGTCGAGCCCTTGCCGCACGTCCTTGGATGTTGTGGCAGCTGGGTGAAGAACTTGGCTTTGCTCCACCTCCAGGAAAAGAAAATCAAAAAGCACCCCGGACTCCTGAAGAAGAGGGAGCGGAATATGGTCGCTGTCTTTTGAAACTAATCGATCGTTGCCGTCATTATTTTGGCGAAGACTTGGCCATGCGCAAAGTGCGTTTTTATGTGCGCACGACCAGTGTGTGGTTGGCATTCGGAAATGCTCTCACCGGTGTTTGTGCTAAGGCACGAACTGTCGATGAAATGATTGCAGGAGTGCAGAAATTCTTCGCAAGCCCTCACGAAATGAGCCTTCGCACCGAACTCCGCCAATAGGTACGGACATACTTTTGGTAGCAAGACTGCGTCACTTCATGACGCAGTCTTGCTACCAAAAGTATGTCCGTACCTAATCA
>JBLMWG010000316.1:0-5084 GCA_050257115.1 Bacillota bacterium | reverse complement strand
CTTGACGAAGTAATTCGACAAAGTGAACCCACTTTTCTTGAGGTGTATTGCCAGATGCTAACTTAGGAGCTTCTGGTTCGGGTTCTGGTATTGGGGCTGTTACGGGAGCTGCTTCAGGTGGTTTGACCTTGGGTTTGTTATCCAAAGCCGCCTTTATCGCATCAAGTCCCGTTGGATACTCTCTAACATTTTGGGATTCTTGGAGACGCTGATGACCTTTAACGGGTGGAGCTACCGGCGGAACGTAGGGCCTGGCCCCACCTGCACTGTGAGAGGGAATTGCTCCGCTTTGCAGAAGACCTTTCAGATCAACCAGCTTCGGTGCCGAAGCCATGCGAAGTAAAATCACTTCAAGCACAATGCGTGGATCCTGGGCGCGCGGAATATCGCTGCCGCCTTTAAGAGCCATATCGAATAACATATGGATGTCTTCTTCAGAAAGACGTCCTGCCATTTCTTGCAGAGCTTGTAACTCTGTATCCGGCATTTCCAAAATATTCGCTGCCTGAGATTCAGAAATTTTCACCAACAACAAATTGCGAATCATCTCAAGCAAATCTTGAGAGAACAAATGCGGTTCAAAGCCGGCTGTTGAAATTTTCTCAATCACAGACAAGATTGCCTTAGAATTGCGATCGACCAAGGCATTCAAAGTATCAAATAACAAAGCACGGTCTGTTAGACCCAAGATCTCAACCACGTTCGTGCGAGTCAGAGGACCATTGGCAAAAGTGATCACTTGATCCAATAAGCTTTGTGAATCACGCATGGAGCCATCACCTTGACGAGCAATAACCCAGAGGGCTTCGTCTTCGGCTGAAACGCCTTCACGATCACAGATCATTTTCAATCGTTCGGTAATTTGACGAGTTGGAATGCGGCGAAAATCAAAGCGTTGGCAACGGGATAAAATCGTTTGCGGGATTTTGTGAACCTCGGTGGTCGCCATGATGAAGATCACGTGACCTGGTGGTTCTTCCAAAGTCTTCAAAAGGGCATTGAAGGCACTGGTAGAAAGCATGTGCACTTCGTCGATGATGTAGACTTTGTATTTGCCGCTCGTTGGCATAAATGCCACAGTTTCGCGAAGCTCACGGATGGAGTCCACACCGTTGTTCGAGGCTCCGTCGATCTCAAGAACGTCAACGCTAGAACCGGTCGCGATTTCGCGGCAAGAGTCACACTCATTACACGGGACAAAGTTAACGGCATTTGGACAGCGCAAAGCTTTTGCCAAAATACGAGCAGAAGAAGTTTTACCCGTACCACGAGGACCGGTGAAAAGAAGTGCGTGCGGAAGGCGGCCATTCTTGAGTGCGTTCGAGAGTGTTTGGGTAATATGATTCTGTCCGACAACGTCAGTGAAAGATTGTGGACGCCATTTGCGTGCAATCACCTGATAAGACAAGAATACACCCCTCTTGCTCACACTCCGACTTCGTCGAAGTAGGCATAACTTACGGAAATTTACTCTGGAAAAGTAAAAGTGGCCGAGCACCCCACATCACATAGTCCCTCGAGTGCCGTTGCTTCCTTCCGGACCTAGCGGAGTTCGTCAAGAGAGCTATTGTATGGGACCCGGCCATGGGCAGGTGTATCTCACTGGGGGCTTGGTTTCATTCGATAACTCGTTGTGCCATAGAGGTAATTTAGAAGTCTTTCCCTCTGTTGAGCTACACGGGCTTGTTTCGAGCTTCCAGCCCGAAACCCTACGGTGTGTCATTGCGGGCTGGAGCTTCCTTGGTGGGGGAGTGGTGTTATGATTTTGAGGGTAAGGAGAAATTGGGTATGAGAATTTTATCTGTGTTGGTTTTGATTTTAGGGTTTCAAGTGGCGCAGGCGCAGTCGATCAATGTGAAAGACATTCCTTCTGACGGTGATTCAGATACGACCATTTCTGTTAAAAAGGGGAAGAATGCCGATCGTCAGTTCGAAATTACTTCTGGTGAAGACGATATCGAAGGCGAAGAAGCAAATTTGATTAAAGAAGCCCGTGCGAATTGGAAAAAGGCATGTGCTGATTGGAAAAAAGAAACCAAAGAACTTAACAAAGATAATCAGGTTCTAGCTTTGAACTGCGGTAAAATGGTTTGCAGCACCGATAACATGGAATCCACCTGCCGCTCAAAAGGTAAGTACAAATTGAGAGTCCAAGTTAAATAATTATTCCGGCGGATTATACCACAGTTCCTTTTTGTCGAAGGGGACTGTGATCGGCAGATTGGGATTCGGGATGCTAATGATCGTCCGATGATCCAAATTCAATTCTCGAATGACTTTCGCGTAGTGTTTGTCGAAGATTTTTTGATAGCCGCCACTTTCAATTAACAACTTCATGCCTTCCTCCACTCGCTCTGCCATCAAGCGGCCGTTTTTGTTATCTTGAAACCAGAAGTATGTTGGCAGCGGATAATAGAGGAGCAAGGTAGACTCGATGGCAAGATTTGGATAGCGACCTTTGAACTTACGATACTCATCCAGAATTTCGACAACACCACGAGGAAATATTTTAAATTTTCCCTCACTCAAAGACTTAAATAAATCATCGTAATGATATTCTGTTTTAACTTTGAACCCGGAGTGTTCCAGAATTTCGATATCGCCCCAGTCTTCACCTTGGCCCACTGTGAACTTACGCAGATCTTCAAGAGTTTTAACCTTTGCAAGCTGCGGCTGATCCTTCTTTTCGATCAATAGGATGCGATAACCAATAAGGTTCTTATCAATAGGAATGCGCACGGGAATCAAAAACTTTTCATAATGTAGATTGGTTTCTCGAATCATCACTGTCAGTTTCGGACTGTTTTTTTTCATTTCCGCGAGCTGTTGTGCCTCGCTCATGAATTCCGAAACCGTCAAAGTGAAGGGACCATATTTTTTTGTCGTAAGATCCAGCGCCGTCTTTAGGATTTCCCAGTGATAACGATAGCGAGAGTCATGTTCTGATTCTGGACCATGATAAACAAAATGCATTTCTGCAAAGCCCGTTGAGCAGGCCATGAAAACAGAAAAAATTAAAAGGCATCGGCGCCAAACCATCGAGCAGAAACTCCTACTGGAAGGCATCGTAATCTAATCTAGATCTTTATGCAGCTTACATGGGTCATAGTGACGCTCGCAGTCGGCTATATTACGTAAGAGTATGTCAAATTGAGAAATAGGGGGACAAATACGCAACAATAAATCCCAAACTTGTCATCTACTGCGACAATCAAAACCCGACGATACTAGCTATGTAAACACAAGAACATTCCTGAGGAGGAACATATGTCTACATCTACTTGGCAAATTGACGGCGCTCATTCCAGTGCGAACTTTACCATTAAACACATGATGATCGCGAAAGTGCACGGCGGCTTTGAAAAGCTCAGTGGCTCTTTGATTTTGGATTCATCGGACATCTCGAAATCTTCCGTCGAAGCTTCTATTGAAGCGGCCAGTATCAATACCCGTGAAGCTCAACGTGATGCCCATCTAAAAAGCGCTGACTTCTTTGATGTGGAAAAGTTCCCACTTTTAACTTTTAAATCTAAAAAAGTTGAACGCGTAGGCGATGAGGAACTTAAAGTTACCGGCGATCTTACGATCCATGGCGTAACCAAAGAAGTTGTTTTTGAAGTCGAAGGCCCTTCATCTGAGCAAAAAGATCCGTACGGCAATATCAAAATCGGTTTGTCTGCGAAAACAAAAATTAAACGTAAAGATTTTGGTTTGAGCTGGAATGCCGCTTTGGAAGCTGGTGGTGTGCTAGTCGGTGACGATGTGCAAATTTCTTTGGATATCCAATTTGCTAAAAAATAAATCTCTCCCGTAAAAAAAAAGCCCCGATCGTCTCGGGGCTTTTTGCTTTTAAATCTTTCGATTCAAAATTACATCGCAAGAGCTTTTTTAAGGTTCTCGTCCAATTTAGCCAAGAACGGCTCTGTATTCATGTATTTGTCTGCAGGCACTTTGTCGCCATAGATGCAAACTGCAAGGTCTTTTGTCATGAAACCGGCTTCAACTGTTTCAACACAAACTTTTTCCAAAGTTTGAGCGAACTTCACCAACTCAGTGTTGCCATCCAAGTTCCCACGGTGCTCAAGACCACGAGTCCAAGCAAAGATGGAAGCAATTGGATTTGTAGAAGTTGGTTTACCTTGTTGATGTTGACGGTAGTGACGAGTCACAGTTCCGTGCGCAGCTTCAGCTTCCATTGTTTTACCATCTGGAGTTACCAAAACTGAAGTCATCAAACCAAGGGATCCGAAACCTTGAGCGACAGTGTCGGACTGAACGTCACCATCGTAGTTCTTACAAGCCCATACGAAGTTACCATTCCATTTCAAGGCAGAAGCAACCATGTCATCGATCAAACGATGTTCGTAAGTGATACCAGCGGCTTCGAATTTCGCTTTGAATTCTTTTTGGTAGATTTCTTCAAAGATGTCTTTGAAGCGACCATCGTATTTTTTCAAGATGGTGTTCTTAGTTGAAAGGTACAAAGGCCATTTCTTTTGTAAAGCCATGTTGAAGCATGAGTGAGCGAAACCTTTAATGGATTCGTCCGTGTTGTACATAGTCAAAGCAACGCCATCACCTTTGAAGTTGAACACTTCATAAGTTTGAGTTTCGCCACCGTTTTCAGGTTGGAAAGTCACAGTCAATTTACCTTTACCTTTAGTCACAAAATCTGTCGCGCGGTATTGGTCACCGAATGCGTGACGACCGATGCAGATTGGTGCCGTCCAGTTAGGAACTAGGCGAGGAACGTTTTTGCAGATGATTGGTTCACGGAAAACAGTACCGTCCAAGATGTTACGGATAGTGCCGTTTGGTGATTTCCACATTTGTTTCAAGTTGAATTCTTTAACGCGAGCTTCGTCAGGAGTGATCGTCGCGCATTTGATACCTACGTTGTACTTTTTGATCGCCTCAGCAGAATCAATAGTTACTTGGTCGTTTGTAGCATCACGATTTTCCATGCCCAAGTCGAAGTATTTGATGTCGATATCAAGGTAAGGAAGAATCAATTGTTCTTTGATGAATTTCCAGATGATGCGAGTCATGTCGTCGCCGTCGAGTTCAACGACGGGATTGGCAAC
>JBLMWG010000315.1:0-4154 GCA_050257115.1 Bacillota bacterium | reverse complement strand
TCATTTCATATGATTGGAGAAATCTTTGATAAGGTCTATGTCGAAGGTGGTAAACTAATAAATGAAAATGTTCAGACAACATTGATTCCCGCCGGCGGCTCCGCGATTGCAGAGATTAAATTGCAAACAACTGGAACCTTTATCTTGGTGGACCACTCGATCTTCCGAGCTTTCAACAAAGGCGCCTTGGGAATGCTAAAAGTTGAAGGAACTGCGGATAAGAATGTGTATTCTGGTAAAACAGAAGACGGAATTTACCAACCTGAAGGTGGCGTGATTCAAGAAATAGGTGAGGCGGCACCTAAGGTAGAACCTCCGAAAACTTTTGAAGAAAGTGTCGCGCGCGGTAAGCACATCTTTGAATCATCATGTTTTGCTTGCCATCAGACGACGGGTCTTGGACTCCCAGGAGCATTTCCTCCTTTGGCGAAGTCAGATTTCTTGAATAATAATAAAAATAAAGCAATTTCGGCGGTCGTTCATGGACTTGATGGCAAGATCACAGTGAATGGCAAAGAATTTAATTCCATTATGCCAGCACAAGTTTTAACTGATCAGGAAGTGGCGAATGTTTTGAACTTTGTCTATAGTTCTTGGGATAACTCCAAGAAAAAAGTGACAGCCGAAGAGGTCCAAGCAATCCGAGCTTCTGGGAAAGTAAAATAGGAGTCTTTTATGAAACATCTCAAGATTGTTCGAGAGATCTTAATTCTTGGGATGTTTTTATCTGCGCCAGCGATTTACGCTGAAGACATGGTCTTGATTCCCGAGGGTTCGTTCAAAATGCCGGCTCTCCTTGATAAAACGGAACAAAAAGTATCTTCATTTTACCTCGATTCTCACCCGGTTACGAATGCGGATTTTGCTGCCTTTCTAAAACAAAATCCGCAATGGCAAAAAAGTAAAATAAAACGAATTTTTAGCGATAAAAATTATTTAGAATATTGGCGAGGAGATCTTGATTATGGTGGGCCTTTGTTGACTCAAGCCCCTGTAGTTCAAGTCAGTTGGTATGTGGCCCGGGCTTATTGTGACAGCTTGGGGAAGCGACTGCCGACATTGAATGAATGGGAATATGTGGGACAGCTTCCGTTCAGAGATAAGAAAGATCTTAAGAGCGTGATTCTAGAATGGTACGATAAAAGTGCCGAGTGGCCGTTACCAGCTGTGAAGCAAGTTCATGCTCCCAATATTTTAGGTGTTTATGACATGCACGGTTTAATTTGGGAGTGGGTGGAGGATTTCAATGCCTCCATTATGACCGGAGAGTCTCGAGGAGATGTCGCCTTAGATAGAAATTTATTTTGTGGTGGCGGGGCTGCCTCTGCTGCTGATCCCGGGGACTATGCAGCTTTTATGAGATATGCATTCCGGGGAAGTCTTCAAGCAAAGTACACGGTTCGAAATTTGGGATTTCGCTGCGCTAAAGAGAGGAAGTAGTTATGAATTATCTTAATCTGATTTGTCTAAGCATGGTGTGTGTTTTCAGCCTTCATTCTCAGGGAGCCGATCATCACAATGTCCATCAGATTGCCAATAATGAAGTTCAAAAGCCTTTTGCTGACGAATCTCTTTATAACGCGGATTTGGATCTGCTAGATTCCAATGGTACAGTTGTCAAATTTTCCTCTCTTCGAGGAAAACCGGTGGTTATTTCGATGGGTTATACGGGATGTGCCTATGCGTGTCCTTTAATCATATCCAAGATGAAAGATCTAGAGGTCGAATTAGACAAGAAAAAGTCTGCTGTGAAACCTCACTTTGTTTTGATCAGTTTCGATTTTGAACATGATTCTCCCGAGGTGCTTAAGGCCTATGCGGAAAAAAGAAAGTTGGGACGGGAATGGAGTCTCTATACTGCAAAATCCGATAAATCCCCTAGAGAGATCGCGAATCTTTTGGGAATCAAATACAAAAAGCTAGACGGTGGTGGCTTTGATCACTCTTTTATTATTACGGTATTAGATTCCGAAGGGGTCGTTAAGGGCCAGGCTGTAGGGGCTGATAAAGATCCCAAAGATCTTATAAAATTTCTTAAGAATTGATTTCAATCAAGGCCTTGGGTTGAGAGTTTTCTTATTCTAAACACAGAAGGAGAAAACTCTATGAATGATTTAGTTATTGAAGCTCAAAAAATTCCACCCGCAGAAAGACATGGTCAGATTTTCCAAAGTTTCGACCGCCTTGAGGACGGAAATAGCATTGTTATCGTTAATAATCATGATCCTGTACCTCTCTTAAGACAGTTCGAGCAATTCAGAGATGGAGAGTTCAAGCATGAGTACCTTGAGAAGGGTCCTCAAGTTTGGAAGCTCAAAATCACCAAGAAGAAAGGCGAAGGCTGCTGTGGGTTCTGTGGCGGCGAATAAACTTTCTTGGAAAAGTACAAAGAGCTCTTATGAGCTTTTTGTACTCTTCTTTCGAGATGCCATTAACTTATGAGTTCGAATTTCTTTGAGCTTATCGGTGTCCAACAGTTCAATTCTTTTACTTGAGGTTTGTATAATTCCTTGCTTTTCCCAGTTGCTGAGAATTCGGATAATGGTTTCGGATTTGGTTCCCACCCTGTGAGCAATGTCTTTTCTAGTAAGGGGAATATGAATCTTTCTGTCTTGTCCACCTTGCCGCTCCCAAAGGCGGACAAGTAAATCGGCAACTCGCTGATGGCAGAGGGCATTTTCCATACAGCGATCATTTTCGAGTTCAAGGAAGCGTTCGCCAATTTGCCGATTGATCGTCAAGCGAACAAATTCATTTTTTATCATAACATCCAAGAAGTGGGTTCGTGAGAACTTGATCAGAGTGCTGTCTTCTAACGCAATCGCCGTTGCAGGATATTGGGGATGAGTCAGGCCGGCCAAAGCAATACCGAGGAATTCTCCACAACCCAAAAAATTAAGGGCCACAGGAAATGAATTTTGTGATTGCTTAGTGATTTTGAAAGATCCATGCAAAATGATATAGAGTTTATCGATGGGTGTATCTTCACAGAATAGTGTTTCTTTGTTTTTTATATGAATAATTTCTGAATGAATTAAGAAATCAGACAGAAACCTATCTGAAAATCGATTGAAGAAGTCCATTCTTTTAAGATTTTGAATTGAGTCCAGCATGAAGCCTCCATTTTCAATTATGGCAATGCTATTCCGCCAATTCCATGATCTGGATCAAGGACAACGCCGCTTTGGATCGATACGATAAGTATCGAGCGAGGTTGGTATGAATACTACTCATGTGGATGGTTATAGATACTTCTTTCCTGCGGGTTGGGTCCTGGGGATCTGGGGCGTCTTGTTGTGGATTTTATTTCCCTGGAATTTAGTTTCTTATCCAGGACTTCATCATCCGGAGGTGATGACTGGTGGATTCTTTTTGTGTTTTGTGTGTGGCTTTTTAATGACAGCTGCGCCGAAGTTTACTTCGAGCTTTGGTCCTACACAGAATGAACAGCGGATAGCATTTGGACTTATCGCAGCCCTTTTTTTGAGCTTAGCTCCGCAAAGCAAGGTGTATTTTTATGGGGCCGTTGCGGCACTGTTTATATTTCTGACTTCTTTCCTGCTTCGTCGTTTCAGAAATCGGAAGTCCAATCCACCGGATTCATTTTTGTTTGTTGGGTTTGGAGTGATTTCCGGTCTTGTTGGTTGTCTTCTGCTGTTTGGCGCGGAGTTTGGGAATTTACCAACACCGCTTTACAATTTCGGAAGACTTCTGTCTCTGCAGGGATATGTTCTATGTCTGGTAATGGGAGTCGGTAGCCGTTTGATACCGGCATTGTTAGGATGGGGGCCTTTGCCGAATCAGACAGCCTCAAACCCTGTGCAGCCCAAAATCAAACTTTTCGCTGTGTTGGCGATCTTGTTTGTCTTTTCTTATGTTTTTGAAGCTGCTTCTTTGGTCTTTTTTGCGCAGCTTTTACGCTCTTTTGTGATGAGCTACATTGTTTTTCAATTTTGGAAAATTCATAAGCTTCCCCAACGTAGAGCGTTCCAAAGCTGGTGGCTGTGGGCGTCGGCGTGGTTCATGCTCTTGGGTCAATGGGCGACAGTTCTTTTGCCAGATTATCGTATTCATCTTTTACATGTGATCTTGGTTTCGGGATTGGGCTTGATGACTTTGATGATCGCAGTCAGAGTCAGTCTGTCTCACGGTGG
>JBLMWG010000314.1:0-10990 GCA_050257115.1 Bacillota bacterium | reverse complement strand
GATTGTGCCACACGACTGTGGCGAACATCACCGACAATCAAAAGTTTTTGCCCCTGACAAGATCCTAAGTGCTTATAGATTGTATAAGCATCAAGTAAAGCTTGTGTAGGATGTCCTTTTTTCCCCCAACCAGCATTCAAAATCGGGCAAGAAACTTTTTGCGCTATGGCGGCAAGATCAAGATCATCCCCAGAGCGTACTATTAAAAACGATGGCCTCATGGCTGCCACGTTTAAAATTGTATCTTCGAGAGCTTCACCTTTTTCAAGACTGGTCCCCGCTTTTCCATTCAACAGTATGGGATAGACCCCTAGTCTTGCACAGGCAGTTTCAAAACTCATACGGGTACGCGTGCTGGCTTCAAAAAACAAAAGGGCTCCGGTTTTACCGAAGCCCTTTGAAAAAGACGATGGATTCAAAGCCAACTGATCTGCGTAAGAAAATAGAATATTGATTTTTTCTTTATCGAGGCATTTCAGATCAATAAGGGAAAGATTTTTTCTAGATGACATCTAGAAGAATAGCCTAGGGGCCAGAGGATTTGATGTCAATGCACCCGAGAAAAAACACGGTTCCAACGCACCGTAGGATAGCGATCCCCGCCCCACTTTTCTTGCCAATCAAGGGAAAGCCAGATGAAGACCACTTTACCCATAATCTGAGCCACTGGAACAGTCCCCCAGTAGCGAGAATCATCGGACGCGTCTCTATTATCACCTAGAATAAATACTTCACCAGGAGGAACAACAATGGGACCAAAGTTTTTATCCTCGAATTGCTTTTGAAAGATCACTCTCCAAGAAGATATCGGCGTCTTTTCTCGAAAAATTTCAAAGAGTTCCTGATTGGGATTGTCTTTACCCTCATCCGCTAGCTTTTCATATTGAAGAGGCTCTTCATTCAATATCACCCGACCATTTTTAATTTGAATACGATCCCCAGGCAGACCAATCACCCGTTTGACATAGGAAATCGTCGGGAAGCGAGAATAGCTAAAAACAACAAGATCCCCGCGCTCTGGAAAACTGACATCGATTTTATGGGAGGTCAATGGCACTCGAAAACCATAAGACAGCCGAGAAGAAAAAATAAAATCCCCAGGCTTCAACGTCGGCTGCATAGATCCAGTCGGCACCTTATAAGCCGTGATCAGATAGTTGCGCACAAAGAGCGCACACACCACCGCAACCACCAATGTCATCAAATATTCCCGCCAACGTTTCATGGAAAAAATCTTAACTAACTTTTCACCACAAACCCACCAAAAAATGCGGACAGCCAAAGGCAGCAGCCAGAAGAAGTCTACTGAAGAAAGAGCGAGGACTGTTCGAGCCAAGGAGACAGCGAGGGCAGCTCGCAATTCTTACTTAAGGGTCTGGAAGATTCGGTTCCATCTCATTTGAGCTGGATCACATACGAAAGTCATCGATGGTAAAGTGGCTTCGCAAGAGAGCCAGATGACCCATGCTTTTCCGACCAGGTAATCTTCTTTTACATAACCCCAGTAGCGTGAGTCACTGGATTGATCACGGTTGTCACCCATAAAGAAGTAATGACCTTCTGGAACTTTGAAAGTTTGTGCTGGAGGTTCGTCGTCGAATTTGAAGTTCATGAAACGAACTGTGTGTGGAATCTTACCTATGGACTCAGAGTAATAGGTAAATCCGTTTTCTGCTCCAGAAAAATCTATTTTTTCTAAAGGCCACTCTTGCCCATTGACCTTGATATGACCGCCAGTCACAACCACTTCATCTCCCGGCAAGCCGACCAAACGTTTGATGTAGTAGACCTCGGGATTTTCAGGATACTTAAAGACCACGATTTCACCGCGTGATGGTTTTTTCCACTGCACGAGCCACTTGTCGCTAAACGGGATGTGGAGACCAAAAGCAAATTTTTTAACTAGGATATGATCATGTACCAACAGATTGGGAATCATACTCCCGGACGGAATCACAAAAGGTTCGAACAAGGCCCAACGAACTCCAAGCACCAGAAAAATAGGAAAAAGGAACGTCAGAATCGCCTGATTCCACGTTCCCTTTAAATTTTTCTGTGCTTGATTTGTTTCCATTAATTAACTTGATGGAAAAAGCGAGTCCAACGGATTGTCATTGGATTGCATAGGAATGGAAGAGCCGGAACCGTCTCTTCACAAGAAAGCCAAACAAACATCGCGCGACCTAAGATATTTTGCTTCGGAAGAAAACCCCACACACGGCTGTCCATGGAATTCATCCGGTTATCACCCATCACAAACAAATGGTCTTCCGGAACAACAACCGGGCCAAAAGTTTCGTAGAAATCACCTTTACGCAAGAGAATCGCGTGATCTTTGCCTTCTCCGCCAACTTTACCCGGAGGCAAAGCTTCCGTAAATTCTACGTAGTTGCTTTTGGCATCATTCGTATTTCCATCGCGAGTGAAATCTGCATCACGCAGCCAATCGAAATCCACCATATTAGCGGGGACTTTCTTTTCAACGGGCTTATCATTGACGTACAAAGTTCCATTTTCATAATAAATTTTATCGCCGGGCTCCCCTACGATACGCTTGATGAAGAACGTGCTCATATCGCGAGGATATTTGAACACGATCACTTCACCACGTTTTGGTTCGTTAAACTTTACCAACCAGTTTTCACTGAAAGGAACACGCAAACCATACGTCAATTTATTCACAAAAATGTGATCATGAATCAAAAGTGACGGAAGCATAGACCCAGACGGAATCACGTAAGCTTCTACAAAGCCCCAACGAATGAACAATGCAATGAACACCGCCAGAAATAACGAACCCCACCCTTCTGTCCAGAAGTGTTTTGTTCTCCAGTCCCACGGTGGTGGTTTCGGTCCTTGATGTTTCGCCATGTTGTTAGTCCTCTACTTTCAAGATTGCTAGGAAGGCTTCCTGAGGAACGTCGACGGAGCCGACGGCCTTCATACGCTTTTTACCCTCTTTTTGTTTCTCTAAGAGCTTACGCTTACGAGAGATGTCACCACCATAACATTTGGCAGTAACGTCTTTTCTAATTGCTCCTTGAGTTTCACGAGCGATAATTTTAGATCCAATTGCTGCCTGGATGTTGATCTGGAACTGTTGACGAGGGATGAGTTCTTTCATCTTCTCTGTCAACTTACGACCCCGAGTGACCGCTTTTGATCTGTGAACAATCAATGACAAAGCATCAATCGGTTCACCATTAATCAAAATATCCAACTTCACTAGATCAGATTCTTCGAAACCGATGAATTCATATTCCAAAGAGGCATAACCTTTAGAGATCGATTTCAAACGGTCATAGAAGTCCATAACCATTTCATTCATCGGAAGTTTATACTCGATGATGACTTTCTTTTCGTTCACATACTCCATTTTAAGCTGGGCGCCGCGTTTGTCTTCGCAAAGCTTCAAAATACCACCGATGTACTCGGTGGGAGTGTGCAAGGTCACCTTTACGTAAGGTTCTTCAAATTTTGCAATTTTAGATTCATCTGGCATACCAGATGGATTTTCCAACATCATCACAGAACCGTCCGTCTGCGTGATTTGGTAAACAACCGTTGGCGCTGTCGTGATCAAATCAAGATTGAACTCACGCTCCAAACGTTCCTGCACAATCTCCATGTGAAGAAGACCCAAGAAACCACAACGGTAACCGAAACCTAAGGCTGCTGATTTTTCCACTTCGTAAGACAGTGAAGAGTCATTCAAACAAAGCTTATCAAGAGCGTCTTTCAAGCTTTCGTATTCTGATGCAACCACAGGGAAAATACCTGCAAATACCATTGGCTTGATTCTTTGGAAACCTGCCAAAGGCTCTGGTGCTGGGTGTTTTGCACTCGTAACTGTATCACCGACTTTAACGTCACGGATATCTTTGATACCACAGATGATGAAACCCACTTCACCTGCCTCAAGAGTATCTTGAGGCGCTGGGAATGGTTTGTATTTACCCATGCGCAAAACTTCATAGTCACGATCTGTGGCCATGAATTTGATTTTGTCGCCTTTTTTGATTGTTCCATCAACCATACGAACTAACACAACAACGCCCTGATAAGCATCAAACCAAGAGTCGAAAATCAAACCACGAGGAGTCAGTGTTTTGTCGGCTTTCGGCGGCGGAACTTTTTCAACGATCGCCTCTAAGATATCAGTGATACCGATTTTCTCTTTTGCTGATGCGTGAATGATACCGGTTGTATCCAAGCCAACTGTGTCTTCAATTTGTCTTGCAACACCCTCTGGGTCCGCTGATGGCAAATCGATTTTGTTCAAAACTGGAATGATCTCAAGATTATTTTCCATTGCGAGATATACGTTCGCAAGAGTCTGAGCTTCAACACCTTGAGCCGCATCAACAACCAAAATCGCGCCTTCGCAAGCAGCCAAGGAACGAGACACTTCGTAAGAGAAGTCCACGTGCCCCGGTGTATCGATCAAGTTGATTTGATACATATTTCCATCTTTGGATTTAAAATCCAAACAGACAGTCTGAGCTTTAATCGTGATCCCACGCTCACGCTCAAGTTCCATGTTGTCGAGAAACTGTTCTTTCTTTTCACGATCGGAAAGTGAACCAGTTACTGAAAGAAGACCGTCCGCCAAAGTTGATTTGCCGTGGTCGATATGAGCGATAATTGCGAAGTTACGTATAAACTTAGGATCCATTTGCGCCATTATATAAAAGAAGCGCCGAGTTGCTAGGAACAACTCGGCGCAATGTTTAACAATTTCAATTTCTTAGCGTCAATTAAGACAGAGCCTTAACCGCTGCTTTGAGTTCTTCAACCTTGTTCAATTTTTCCCAAGTGAAGTCCGCTTCAGAACGACCGAAGTGTCCATAAGCTGCTGTTTGAGAGTAAATTGGTCTCAAAAGGTCCAAATCCTTCGTAATGCGAGCTGGGCGCAAATCGAAGCATTGGCGAACTGCTTTTTCAAGCACTTCAGGACCTACTTTGCTTGTACCGAAATCGTTTACAGTGATGGAAACCGGCTCAGCCACACCAATCGCGTAAGCAACTTGAAGCAAGCAGCGATCAGCCAAACCTGCACCCACGATGTTCTTTGCGATATGACGAGCTGCGTAAGCTGCTGAACGATCCACTTTAGAAGGGTCTTTACCAGAGAATGCGCCACCACCGTGTGCACCGTGACCACCGTATGTGTCCACGATGATTTTACGTCCTGTCAAACCAGCATCACCCATTGGGCCACCCGTTACAAAACGGCCTGTTGGGTTGATGAAGAATTTAGTTTTAGCGTCGATCCACTGAGCTGGGATTGATTTTTTGATCAACTCTTCAGTGATGAATTCTTTGATTGTTGCATTAGAAACGCTGTCAGCATGTTGAGTAGAGATAACAACCGCGTCGATACGTTTTGCGATACCGTTTTCGTATTGAACAGTTACTTGGGATTTAGCATCCGGGCGCAACCAATCAACTTTGTTAGCCTTACGGATTGTCGCCAAGTCTTTCACAAGTTTATGAGACATCGCGATTGAAAGAGGCATCAACTCTGGAGTTTCGTTTACAGCGTAACCGAACATCAAACCTTGGTCACCAGCACCTTGATCGTCAGACAAAGTCTCTTTAACACCTACGGCGATATCTGGAGATTGTTGACCAACAGCTACGGTTACCGCGCAAGTTTTGTAATCAAAACCTTTATCAGAGTGATCGTAACCAATACGTTTAATCACATCACGAGCGATTTCTGAAAAGTTTACTTTTGCAGAAGTCGTGATTTCACCAGCAACAACAACCAAACCTGTTGTTAGCAAAGTCTCACAGGCAACGCGACCTTTCGGGTCTTGAGCCAAGATAGCGTCCAAAACGCCATCAGAGATTTGATCGGCCATTTTATCCGGATGACCTTCAGAAACAGATTCACTCGTAAAAAGATAGTTTTTCACTTCTTGTTTTCCTTATGGAGAGGCTTGTCACACCCTAACCGGGGCAGAGCGCAAACAATGATTATTAAAGAGATTTTAAATCAGGTCGGGAACCTATCAAACTCGTAATTGGGGGTCAACCCAGATCAGAGATCCTCTTCAGGAAAAGACTTACGCGAGTGCCGCATTTTTGAGGATCCGTCTCGTCCCAAACCTGTTCATGGGCCCCATTAAACGACAAAAGGTGGCTTTAAACCACCTTTTGCTCCATTCGGTTGAATTCGTAATCATTAAGCCGCTTTGCGAAGGCGCAAAGCCTGCTCCAAGCGTCCCTCACGAGATAGCTCAGGCTTTTTATGATCCTTGTACTGTTTGCAGGTTTTCAAAAACTGCTTTTCTAACTTTTCTACACAAGCGTCGACAGCCCCATAGACATCCAACCCGTAGGCCGTGGCTTTAAAATATTTCTCTCGGGTGTTCACCGAAATTTCCACGGAGAACTCATTTTTGGTTTTACTGAAATAGACGCTGCCGTAACCATCCCTCAGAAGAAACTGACCGATTTCATCCATTTTAGCTTCTGTAAAAGCTACAAGAGATTCGGAGTGGTCAATATTCTTGAAGGTTGTGTTGAGTTTCATATTTTGTCTCCTTCGTGCCTCATTAGAGCACCTGTATGTTCCTGGACTTCTTATCGGTCTAGGTCGACCAAAGATGAGCCTTATTTTGAGACTCAATCAGTTTTATTCTTGGTTAATTTTAGGAACATTTTTTGTAGGGTGAGGCCCCAAAAGGAAATCGGACAGCACCTCTATGGCAACTGTCCGATGAAAAATTGAAATTGAACGTAAACTCTACTGTATCACTTCGAGATCTTGCGGAAATCCATCGCCGTCTCGATCACCATAAACAACGCCGTCGATCATCATGTAGCCGCTTTCATGGCCTGGGCGAGTGGACTCGTGCACCCAGTGCAAAATCGCACCATCTGGCGAAGCTCTATACTTGCCGTTTATCGCCTTAGCTGTGATGTAGTCGCCACAAGCTTCAACTTTAGCTCCAATTTGCATCGGTGCCACTTTACCAAATCTTTGATTGTAGATTACTTCGATCGTTTCGTAATAATTTTGCCCAATTTGAACCTGGATATGCACATGGCCTGATTTATCAGGATAAATTTTTGTCAACGTGCCTTCAAGGTGGCCTCGGCTTTTGAAGCCATTTTTAGTCTGCCTTTTCCAAGCAAGAATTTGCTCATTGATGACTGGCAAAACTTGGCTTTTCACCAAGCAATCGGGCGTGGCTGCCACCGAAAAACTCGCCGAAAAAACCACAAATACAAACGACAATAAATTCCATTTCATTCATGCACTCCTTTGCATGAATGAAATGAGACCAAGCTTTTATCATGAGGTCAGCAATAAAATGCTGTGTCTTTGTCAAGATTGTGACAATAAAGCTCTCTGTTTTCGAGGGCTTTATCACTTTAGCGACTGATCATTTTATTGTAGTACTGGAGAAGCTTTTGCGCCCCAGGTTTTAAATTCTCTGCCCAATCATTGTGAGCATTGTGATCAGCGCCGTCGGTGATGTACTTCAAGGAAATCATCTGCACGCCCATTTTTCTGCAAACCTTGGCAATCGCATAGCCTTCCATATCAACTAAGTCACAAGGAACTTTGGGGCTTCCTGTCTCAAAGTTATCTCCGGTACTGCAAATACCTTTGGAGAGTTCAGGAAAATAGGGAATCAAATCAATCGCTCCCGGAATTGGGTCAAAGGGCGTTTCTCCCACTTTAAATCCCAGAGGAGAAATATCCATATCACGCTGAACAAATGTAGAAACTTCCACTAAATCATGGGTTGAAAACTTACCACTGCCGGCAGTTCCCAAGTTTACAATCACTTTGCATTTGGTTTTATGGATAACATCCATCGCCGTCAAAGCAGCGTTAACTTTACCAATACCCGTGTAAAAAACCGGAATATTTTCTTTCTCAAAAAGCCCCTGAGATTCATTGGGTAAAGCCATCAACAAGGCCACATCATTAATATTGAACAAGGGAGAATACCTCTTGGTTATTAAATTTCATTTTATTCAAAAATGTCAGATTCACCAGAACCGCCACGGCTTCCACGCTGTAACCAGCCATTACACTAAGATCAATAGCGGCCTGCAAAGTCCCACCCGTCGCCAAAACATCGTCAACGATCATGATATTCCCACCACCCAGTGGAAGTTCGATCTCTGCAGTTCCATATTCAAGAGCGTAAGAAAGACGCTTCGTCGGAGGTGGTAATTTTCCTGCCTTACGAATCGGCAAAAAGCCCTTACGATGAGTGGCCGCCAAGTGCGAAGCCAAAATAAATCCACGGGACTCAATTCCGGCAAAGTACTGAATCTTAGAAAGATCCACATTCTTAACTAAATTCTGAGAGACAAAATGAAGCGCATCCGGATTTTGCAATAGTGGAGACATATCCCGAAACAAAATCCCCTCTTTAGGAAAATCAGGCACATCCCGAATCAACGACTTCAAATCCATAAAACATCTCCCGGAACCTCAAAGTATACAAGGGTTCCAAGATCTTTCTCTCACAATTCCCCCCTAATCTCAAGAATCCCACAGCCTTGAAACGAAAAAAGTCCCCGATCTACAAAGAGCGAGGACTTTTCGAAATACTTAAGAAGTGATAGGGACTATGGAAAACCGGTCGTATTTAGAAATACTTCTTACGTTGAGACGAAGGAAGTATCTTCAAGACGTCGCGATATTTCGCAACTGTACGGCGCGCAATTTGAATTCCCTCAACCTTAAGAAGATCCACAATCTTTTGATCTGAAAGAGGATTTTTTGGATCTTCCTTCGACACCAAGTCTTTGATTTTGATCTTCACTGATTCAGAGGCCAAAGAATCCCCATCAGAAGAAGAAATGCCTGAGTTGAAGAAGTATTTCAGTTCATAAATACCTTGCGGTGTATGAACATATTTTGCTGTCGTCACACGGCTGACTGTGGACTCATGCATACCGATGTCATTTGCGATATCACGCAACACCATCGGCTTTAAGTGCTCGGAACCCTTTTCAAAGAACTCTCTTTGATGTTTTACGATGGATTCAGCAACTTTATAGATTGTTCTTTGACGTTGATGGATAGACTTAATCAACCATACGGCCGAACGTAATTTTTCCTGGATATAATCCTGAGTTTTATCTCCAGTGGTTTTGCCACCCTTCAACATATTTTTGTAGAAGTTAGAGATCTTCAAACGTGGCAAACCATCTTCGTTCAAAGACACCACATAATCATCGCCTACTTTGTAAACGTAAACATCTGGAGTCACGTAGTGAGTTTCCGAGCTTACAAAAGCACGGCCCGGCTTCGGATCCATCGCATAGATGATTTTACACATTTCAACGACGTCTTCAATATCACGTCCCAAAGCTTTGGCGATAGCTTCGTAATTCTTCTTTTCCAGATCTTTCAAATGATTATTAATCAAATTAACTAGATCGTGAGTATCCTCTTCAAGGTGTTTGGCTTGAATCAAAAGACATTCTTTAAGATCACGGGCACCGACGCCTGGTGGGTCAAACTCGTGAATCAAAGTCAGGGTGTCTTCCAAAAGCCCTTGGTCGATTTTTTCGTCTTCCGCAAGCTGTTCCATTGGAACTTTGAAATACCCGTCATCATCAATCGCTCCAATAAGAGCGTCAGCAGCTCTCTCCTCTTCTTCAGAGAAGCCATTCATCTTTACTTGCCAGTAAAGATGATCATGGAGGGTTTGGGTCGCAGTGATGACGTTTTCATAGTTCATAATCTCTTCAGAACCAGCCATGCCGGACTGAGGAGGCTTTTGATTTTGTTCAATGTAGGATTCCCACTCGAACTCATCTTGTTTTTGTGGGTCTTGGGAAATCTGATCGTTCGCAGATTCTCCACCAGCTTCGACTTCCGTGGCAGCTTCCTTGGTACGTTGCAGGTCTTCTTCTTTAAGTTGCTCTGCTTCCTCGAGAATAGGATTCTCTTCGAGTTCGGAACGAACTGCAGACTCCAACTCCATGCGCGACATCTGCAAAAGCTTAATCGCTTGCTGAAGCTGCGGAGTGATGACCAGAGACTGACTCAGGTTCATGGTCTGTCGAAGAGCCATTATTTACCCTTTCTTAAGGTACATGCCTTACGGCAACTACAATCTAAAGTTTTCGCCAAGATAGAACTTACGGGCAATTTCGGAATTAGCAATTTCATCAGAATTTCCGCTAACCTGGATTTTCCCGTCCTTCAGTATATAAGCATAATCACAAATTCCCAAAGTCTCACGAACGTTGTGATCGGTGATCAGAACTCCTATACCTTTGGCCTTAAGCTCACGGATGATATTTTGAATGTCACCAACCGCAATGGGGTCGATCCCCGCAAACGGTTCATCCAGCAAAAGAAATTTTGGAGACCCCGCAAGAGCCCGAGCAATCTCCACACGGCGACGCTCCCCCCCCGACAAGGCATATCCATAACTGTCTCGAATGTGATCAATACGGAAATCGGCAATCAATTGCTCAAGCTTTTCCGCCCGTTGAGCACCACTGTATCCGTGAGCTTCTAAGGCCACGATGATGTTTTCAGCGACTGTCAATTTACGAAAAATGCTTGGCTCCTGCGCTAGATAGCTCAATCCAATGCGTGCCCTTTTATACATGGGCTCATTGGAAATGTCTTCTTCATCAAGATTAATAGAACCACTGTCAGGATGAACAATTCCAACCACCATATAAAATGATGTCGTCTTGCCTGCTCCGTTCGGCCCCAGTAAACCGACAACCTGTCCAGATTCCACGGAGAATGAAGCGCCATCAACAACTCGACGTTTTTTATAGGTTTTTGAAATGTCTTTGATGGTGAGCATGCTCATTGTTCTTTATTCTCCATCTGTGCGCGAACTCTTTCTACTTTAACCTTTTTTCCGCCGTCGAGGAAGATGATTTCCTCTCCACTTAGCTCATCATTATTTTGAATAACTTTTGGGCGGCCTTTGAATACATATTTATTCGCCAGAAGGTCTAGATCGACGGAATCTGAGGTTGC
>JBLMWG010000313.1:0-5704 GCA_050257115.1 Bacillota bacterium | reverse complement strand
ACCTTTTGAGTAGTGGTGCGAATCTAAGAACCCTGCAAGAGCTACTAGGCCACGAAAGCTTGCAAGCCACAGAAAAGTATACCCATCTGGGAATTGATCAACTGGCAAGGACGATGGAGAGCCTTCATCCTCTTGGTAAGAAGTGATTTTTTTATCTAAGACTGGCGGACTTTAACGACGTATAATGGATACGAGACACCCAATGTACGCAAATCTCCAAGGGCCCCACGATTATTGCTTCCCCAGCACTCCACCTTCCGCATTTGTATGCTAAAGAGACGCGTGTTCTAAATAATGCCGGACCATGATCTCGACATTTTGGAGCTCATCATCCACAATATGCCGGTACGAAAGCAGTTGGTTGGAGTCTGCCAAATTGGTTTTTAGAAAAGGCACCATCCAGGGTTCCGCATCCACCACTCCTTGTTGCAACAAGAACTTCAAATAGAAGTGCATTTTTACGATGAGTGGATCTGGTGATGTTTCAATTGCACGAAGCGTGTGCCCTAATAAATTAAAAAGAAATCCGGAGTTCTTATCACCCTCTTGGCTGACCTTACTGACACACTCCAGGGCGTGCAGCGCAAGCTCGAGATGATCATAGTCTTTGCGCAACCCTGGAAAGTCATTAACTAGGGTGGCTTCTTGCAGGACATGCATCTTGCCTTCTTCAGAGTTCTGCTTATAGGTTAAATTCACATAGTGAGTGGGCTCTAAAACACCGCCTCCGAAACGCTTTTTACTCTTCAGCGCGCCGCGAGCGATAAAAGACAACTTCTCCCCTTGAGAAGAGATCGCATGAAGAATCAAATCAGACTCTCCATATTTAATTTTTTTTAAAATAATAAATCGTTCTTTGCCTGCACTCACTTTTGCTTATTCCAGACTCCACGACTGTTCTTGCATAATTTCGGTGTGGGCAGCAATAAGTATCTTGGTAAATTCAGCTTCTTCCAGCATGGCCCCCCTCACAACGAGCATCCCCCGCAGCGTTTCTGGACTTGGCGTCGGATCCCACCAGTGACCGAACATTTTTGTTCCCGACCAATGGCACATATTCGTGCTCGAGATATTCATCCAGCCCTCCTCTGGGGACATACCCAGCTTGGAAAACACTTTCTGCGCTAGGGCCTCTGCGCTGACATCCTTAAACTCGATCACAGCGCGATCGTACAGACGCGCTTGATCTTCCTTAAAGTAGCCCTCGGCAATGCTAGCAATGCTCTTTTCAAACTCCTTCACCAATTTTGGATTTGCACTATGCTCACTCAATGATAGCTGCACATCTTGCAAAAACTCTTCGATGTTCCAAGCCATATTTTGCGCCATCATCGGCGGACATCGAAAACGCTCACCTAAAATCGCCACCGCAATCTCTGGAGCGAAAGAGCAAAGTCGAACGGAGTAAGGCCTGACTTCTAATGCCTCATTAAAGTGACGAGCATGAGAAACTCGTACCGAAAATATACGCTTGTCGTTGAGCGCTTTATCCAACTCATCGGCAAACGAATACACCTCACCCGTAACTGGATGATCTTCCGCAAAGAGCACAAAGTTCGTATCCTTCTTGAGGCTTTCCACCCACTCTTTTACATTTTTCAGATCCAAATGAGAGACAATAGAGACTTCGTAAGTTTCTTTGTAGTAGTAAGGCAACAAACTTTCAAAAACTGAAGTTTGACCTTTGATAACTCCGATGGATTTCTTATGGCTCATAAACTGAGCATTACCTTGAGTTATTTCGAAAACGGCTTGTGCAATGCCTTTATAGGCACGCGCACTCAATGGAGTGGGCAACCCCAATTGTGTTTTTAAGGAGTCATTTAATTCATTCCAAGATTCCGGACGGACCACATCAATCAGCATATGTGTAAAACTATCAGATTTATTCCTAAAAGGCCCTGAGACAAAGGTCTATTTTGAACCAAAGAACGGCGCTAAATGAGCTCTAAGTGAAGTGACTGCGATAGTTCAATTCGTTATTCTTCAACGCAAGATATAAATATGAGCGGAACATACCCTAAAGTTGTTCTGAGTTTTCCAATTTAGTATCGAAAATGCCACACCTCTGATAAGATTTCCTTAGAGGTGTAAATGAAAAAACAAATTGAATGGCCAGTGGCTCTGTTCATCACTCTGAATCCACTTGTCACATTAATCTTGATGCCCATTTATTTTTACTATTATGGCTTTCAATGGAGCATCGCACTTTTCGCATTGATCTTTGCCGCGGCTACGAATCTTAGTATCACAGCGGGTTATCACCGTCTGTTTTCCCATAAAAGTTACGATGCTCACCCGATTGCCAAAGCCCTGTTTTTGCTCATTGGAGCATCTGCCTTTCAAGGTTCTGCTTTGAAGTGGTCCTCAGATCACCGCCGTCATCACACGCATATTGATGGCGAAAAAGATCCTTACAACATCAATGAAGGTTTTTGGTACGCCCACATGGGATGGATGTTCTTCAAAAACTCCGTAAATCAAAAAATTCACGCACCAGATCTTGAAAAAGACTGGATGGTTAAATTCCAAGACACCTATTACGTGCCCCTCGCTGTCTTAACGGGCTTTGGTATCCCAACATTGATTGGTTGGGCTTTAGGTTCTGCCTTTGGTGGCTTTGTTATCGGTGGTGGTCTGCGCATCTTTCTTACGCAGCAAAGTACATTTTTCGTAAACTCTTTGTGCCACACTTTGGGTAAACAAACCTACTCGAAAGAGATTTCCGCTCGTGACTCTTGGTTCGTGGCTATTTTGACTCATGGTGAGGGCTATCACAACTTCCACCATAAGTTCCAAATCGACTATCGTAATGGAATCAAGTGGTATCACTGGGATCCAACAAAATGGGTTATTAAAACGCTGAACATTATGGGGCTGGCTTATAAACTTCGCCAAATTTCTAACATGGAAATTCTCAAGGCGCGTTTGCAGGCCGAGGCCGCAGAACTTAAAAAAGTTGGCTTCGCGGAAGAGCAGCTTGTTGCCTTGAAAGAAAAAATTATCTCAGCTCAAGACAAAATGAAAAAGCTGCGTGAAGACTACGAACAGTTCAAGTTGGATGCCGCTCGCAAACGCGAAGAACTCAAAGAAGCTTATGATCTCAAGCTTGCTGAGTTGAAACACGAACTTGAAGTGGCCCACCTCGAGTTCCAACTGGGCATGAAGCTTTGGAAACTCCACCTTCGTTCAATTTAAATTTGTAGTATATAGTTCTTTTAAAGGCTGCCTGTGGGTGGCCTTTTTTTATTTCTAGATCTTTGACCAGCCTCCAACCTGTCCTCTTGTCCGGTAAACATCTAAATTCCTACTTGCATATAAACTCTATTCTAATTTGGTTCGATAAGAGAAACGCTTAGTTTTTTAAATACTTTAGGGAGAGTTCATGAGCAACAATGCAATGAAGCAAGAGTTTTTCAATATCGACGAACAAAAACGCAAAAAAGTCATACGCCAAGATCGCACGGATGTTGAAGCCGGGACTTGCTTTGTAAACTTCAACGGTCACTCCTATGAAGTCCTCAACATTAGCAGCTTCGGGTGCGCCATTTTGGTCTCGGCGACAGACTTCCCAGAATTAAAATCTTATTTCGAAAAGAATCACCACGCAGAAACAGACATTGTTTTTAAAAACACGCAAACTCAACATCTCGCTCTTCGCTGGGCCCGCTCAGAAAACCATTCTAAATCCGTCACCGGTGAAATGATTGTGGGCTTTGAAGTTCTGGGTGAACCTTTAAAAGTCGAGCGCATCAAAGCCCTCGAAGTCTCTGCAGAAGTTATTAAAGAACAAACAAGTTACGCCCATGAACTGTCTCAGCTTCCGGCTGAATTCAAAACTTTTGTATATGAAATGAAAGACTGGTTGGAAAAACTAAAGGCAAAAATTGACAAGCTTGAGGCTGAAGCCCCAGTAGACAACTGGAAAGAAGCCCAAGACTACAAGTTGACGATTGCAGAAAACATCTCAGATTACTTGGGTGCGGTGATCCCAGCATCTTATTCAAAAATCCCACAATTGACAGCTAAGTTCACACCAGAGCAAATAAAATGGGCCACTCAATTTGCCCGAGAGCAAATTGGACACTTGGTCTATGGTGCTCCTTTTGCAAATCGTGCGTATTTCAAGCCACGCGGCTATGCCGGTGACTATGAAATGATGAATCATCTCTATCGCGATGAACTCGTTGGAAAAACCTTGTTTGACCAATGCATGCATAAATATTTTATCGACGAGCCCGCAGGCGTCGCCGTAAAAAATCGTGGTCAGTATCTATTCGAAAAGATCACTCAGTTGTTCAATTCCACTCCAGAGCAACAACCATTGAAGATTCTTTCCATTGCTTCAGGCCCCGCCATGGAACAACAAATCTTCTTACAAAATGGTATGAAGTTCTTTGGCCGTCCCGTTGAGTTTACTTGCCTAGATCAAGACGAAGAATCCTTGAAACATGCCCAACGTCAACTGCACTCGATTGAACGCTTTGTAAAATCTGGTTTCAACTTCAGATTTAATAATATGGCGATCCGTAATGTGATTGCAGGTGGTTGTCCAGATAAAAACTATGACCTGATTTACTCTGCAGGTCTGTTTGACTACTTCACAGAGCCTGTTGCCCAAATGGCAGCGCAAAAAATGTTGGATGCCGTGAAACCAGGTGGTCGCGTGATTATCGGAAACTTCAGTAAAGAAAACCCAAGCGTTCCATTCATGGAATTGATCCTCGATTGGCATCTTATTTACAGATCCGAAGAAGATCTTTTAAGAATCTTCAAGGGATTTGGCTCCAAGATCTGGGTTGAAAAAGAACCATTGGGCGTAAACTTGTTCGTGGTCATCGAAAAGTAATCGAGGTTTCCCTTTGGTACGTGGTGATGAGGTCACCTCAACTCAGATACGCGAGTTTGAGGTGAACGAAGAAATTAAATCAGTTCTTAAGGTGGTCGCAAACTGGATGGCGGCCCCCTTGTTCCTTGCTTTTTGGATCGCAGATCTCATTTATGTGCCGCAATTAAAATGGCAATTTCTTGGTCTTCGGCTAACTATCATTCCCGTATGCTTTGCAGCTAAGTATTTAATCGAGCGAGAAAACTCTCCATTTAAGTCTCAAATGGTTGCAGCTCTTTATGCAGGATTCGTGGCTCTACCGATCAACGTCATGATCATGATGACCCCTGATGTAGCCAGTGGATACTATGCGGGCTTAAATCTGGTGGCAATCGGCGGGCTGTCCTTCATCCCCTTTACATTGAATTTTTTTATTTTTACGACCGCAGCGATCTACCTGCCCTACTATATCACTGTTTTGACTCGTGCCCATACCTCGCAAGACTGGTGGGGAATTGCTGTTAACTCGTTCTTTATTTTGGGCTCCATCATTATTTGTTTTTTAATTCGTTTCTTTAATGAAAAAATCCGTGTGAGAGAATTAAATTCTCGTTTGGCACTTAAATCAGAAATCGCTAATCGCGATAGCATCATCAGGAGCAAGACGGATGAAGCCATCCGCCTCAACACACTTAGCACTCAGTTTAGCCCACAAGTCGTCCAAGCGATTCGCGATGGCCGTGTTGAGTTGGACAGGGGCGTGCATCGTGCACAGATCTGCGCCATCTTTGTGGACATCGTCGGCTCCACGGAGCGCGTGGTTCGACTGGATCAGGCCAAGGTAGACCTCGTTTTGGCGCGCTTCATGGATAGTGT
>JBLMWG010000312.1:0-6165 GCA_050257115.1 Bacillota bacterium | reverse complement strand
TTTTGAGAACGACGATTGTTAGTTGCTGAATTTCCACTAGTGTCTGTGTACCCACGGACCTAAACGCGTTCATAAAGATCCTTGTTGTCCGCGAGAGCTTTGGCAACCTGGGCCAATTTATTTTTGTCCTGATTCGTTAAGGCATAGCGAGATGTGGAGAAATTAATAGGATGCTCACCTGAGATGAGGCTTCCCATTGCTACGTCTGTAAGAATAGGTGCGGGTTTTTGCTGAACCACAGGGCGAGCCGGCGCTACAACTTCTTCTTCAGTGACCAGGTCTTCCTTAGTCATTGCTGGCTGTTCTGCTGCAACTGATTTTACTGATGTCTTGTAGGCTGATGGATTCCAACCAATTTGTAAATCCACAAGGTACATCATAACGACATTTCCAGTGTTGTTGGTTTCACTCATCGCGCGACCACCGATACGTGCCAGCCAAGCCGGTGCCATATTAAATTCTTTGAGGACTTGCAGACCAGCAAACTGCGCATCAGCCTGTTCTGCAGCATAGTTTCTACCCTGATCAAAGAAATGATTTCCGATTATACCGAATTGCCAGCGGTTGGCTGTACGAATTCTTGCAGCGAGTTCAAGAGCACCTTCTGTGCTGGAAGTGTCGATTGCAGATCTATGAGTGAACTGCTGATTATTTACGCCATACCCTAAATCAAATACCCAAGGGCTTTCGAGGTACCATGAACCAATCAGTTTGATGGTAGCTGGTGTGCCCTCAACGTCCTGCACTTTGGTGTCATACCCTGTGTAACCACCACCTGCGCCAATAAATGGAAGAACTCCTTGAGGTGCCCCTTCTGTGGCTTCACGGCCAAATTGAAGAGTACTCGAGGTTGATGACTGATCAGCGGCGTTAGCGATCACACCGGTGCATAATAAAACGGTGATGATAAACTTTTTCATAGTGAGTCTCCTTTTTGTTCGCCTCCAGTATCTACCTGAAATAGTTTTCGTCAATTTTTTGCATTGAGAAATCGCTATGGTTTGTAGCTAATCATGTGTTCTTTAAAGCGAATAAAGGAGACGCAAGACTTTAGATAACGATCTGTTAATAAATACGACAGAGGGCTGTATAATGAGCCACTAAGGCATCTTCGATTGGCCCATGCTCTTCTTGGTCTACAATATAAACTCCGAGTGGATCTTTAACGTGTTTCGGAGTTGTGAACTCAGCGGCGACTTCGGGTGCGTAAAAATTTTCATCAGCTTCTTTATAAGTAAGACGTTGATCTTTTTCTGGAAGATTCGGGTCATATATATAGAACTCAATATCTCCGCTTAATAGGACCTCGAAGCGTTTTATAAGAACGACGTGCTGAGTTGTACGCAGGGTACGTAGAATCACCATAGGAAGGCGATTTTGTTCCAGGTTTTCGATGAGGGCATCTCTGGTGCTGCGATTTCTTTTTTTACTACGAGACCCGCTCCCTATGAGATATTTAATGTTCTTTAAAAACTTACTGAAGCGTACTTTTTGATAATGTTCTATTTCGGTTCTGAATGTTCTCTTTTCCGTTCTATTGTTAGTGAATAATTGATTAATTCCGGTGCTGATACCTCCGAACAGACCAGATGTACTATCGAAATTGGACTCTGCTGCGCCAAATACCTGCAGGCGACTTAATGGAGCCTCTAGGATCCATGTTTCATCTTCTTGTGCATAGGGAATGGATCCCCGGATCATGTCCAAAAGACCTTTTACTTTTGAGTCTGAGGGAGTTGCTTCTACCATTGATCTCCAGCGGTTGAGATAGAAAAAAAGGCGCTGCGTGCGGGACATCGACCAGCAGTTAGCAAGATGGTAGAGACCATTATCAAAAGCCCAGTTGGTGATTGGCAAATGATACTTTGCCGAGAATTGTGAAGTGTCTATTCTACTATAAATCTCAGAGGCAGATATCTTATCACAAGAAAGATTCTTAACTAAAGAGTCTGAGACTGTTTTTGCCCATAGCGTATTGGCAAAGAGTGTGGCAGCTAGAATTAGTAAGATGTTTTTCATGCCAAACAAGTATCATGAAAAAATGGGACTAAAAGATGAGGATTGTTTAATTTGTAAATTTTTAATTGTTTGTAAAAAGAACGAACACAGTTGTCATCTCTCTGCTCTGGAAGTGTCTACTTTCTAGACACCGCCGCAGTTCCTTGTTTGTCTAAATACATATCGTTATAAAAAATATTATCCGAGAGTCATGATCTAAGTACAATAGGAATTGACGAGGAGGGCGAGAATGATCAACGCCATGGATCTTTTGAAAAAGAGAAGTCAACAAAGTGATAAGGCGCTATCTCAGGAAGAGATTCATGAATATATGATAACTCTGAAGGGTTGGACTCTTGATGATAATCGCTTGGTGAAAACTTTCAACTTCCGGGATTATTACGAAACTATGGCATTTGTGAATGCAATTGCTTATATAGTTCACGCTGAAAATCATCACCCTGATTTATTGACCTCGTTCAACCGATGCGTCGTGATGTTAAGTACACACTCTGCGAATCAAGGACGTGGTGGAATTTCTGAAAGTGATTTTATATGCGCAGTTAAAATTGATGCAATGGCAGGGTATAATTTTGCTCCTGTTTCACATTAACAAATTTTATCGAAAGAGATAATCACAAGAACTCTGAGAAATTGAGTATGTGATAAGGCTATGGGGGGCCTGATAAACTCGAGGTTCTTTTTAGACAGTTCATTAATGTCTCGGCGTCTTGTGGTGCCCTTACCTTGATATCGTTGTCAAAGTAGATGCAAATCATATTGGTATTTATAGAAAATGAATCCTCGCTCATTGTGAGAGCATCAAGAGGTTGTTTTTTGTGTGCCCAGATGCCAACTCGATCTGCCCACCATAATAAGGTTGCATCATCATAACCACTTGCATAAAGGTCTTTGTCTCCGTGCAAACGAAGATAGATAAAATCAGAAGTGATATCCTCCATATAGGGCCATTTACCTGCGGAGTCTCCAAAAACCAGAGCGATATTGTACTGACGAAGAAGATGAATGAAGTCGGGATTTTCAAAGCTGTGATGTCTTACTTCCAGACAATGACGGAGAGGGCGAGAATCATGTTGGAACTCATGACCGTATTCTTTTGTGAAGCGCTCAGATATATTTGCTAAGGCTGCGGCAGATGAAAAGCTTTTCGGAAGCAGCTTAAAAAAATCTTCGAGTCGTTCAAGGTTACAAAGAAAATTAGGTGGAAGTTGCCATAAAATAGGACCGAGCTTTTCCTTAAGATACAGGGGGCCGGATGCAAAGAAATTGGCCAGGGGTTGTCTTGGTTCTTTCAGGCGTTGAATGTGTGTAATGTATTGCGGTCCTTTTAGTGCGAAGAGAAAGTTTTCCGGTGTTTCTGCGTACCAATGCTTATAGGTTGATGGTTTTTGGTAAGAGTAAAATGAGCCATTGATTTCAATGGAGTTCAATTGTCGACTGGCGAAGAAGAGTTCTTTTTTTTGTGGAAGGTCTTTGGGGTAAAAGACACCACGCCAAGCGGGGTAAACCCATCCTGAGATACCTATTCGAATATCCATCCATAAGGTTTATCAAGGCACTTCTATCCAGTCTATGATGTTAATGGAAAGCTTTTATCTTACAAAATTGGAAAGGGCTCTCGTCGCTTTATGACTAAGGTCTAATTAACATTTGTTAGGAAATAAAACCCACTCGCGGCTCTTTCGAACGTGCTACCGTGACTACAATGAATAAGACTCCACATTTACGATCTATTTTGGCGCAATATAATGACATTCTTTCTCAGGAGGAGTTCCTCAGCTTTGAAAAGGAAGTTGAGCGTCTGCTAAATCATTATTTTGCTGTTCTGTCAGACATTCCAGCGGGCGCTGAGCGTGGACGAAAAGTTCACGATTTGATAGAGGAACAAGAACAGCTCAGCTCCCATATCAAAACAAGTTGCCAACGAGGATGTGGGGCTTGTTGCCATTTAGAGGTTGAGATCACTCGTGATGATGCCGTGGTGTTGGCAAGTTCTTTGGACGCTGGTGTGGAAATAGATTATGCAAAGTTGCGAAATCTTTCATTACGGAAACGTCTAGATTCCGAGTGGGCTCGAGGGGTTGTCAAAAGCAATCGCTGTGTGTTCCTTGGGGAAGATAATGCGTGTCGTAACTATCAAAATAGACCGACTGTGTGTAGGAAACATTCGGTAATATCTCCGGCAGTGGAATGTGAAAAGATCGGAGGGCAGCCCGTCCCTAAGCTGATTCCGGTGGCAGAAATAATAATGAGCGCTGCTATTAATTTGCCTGACAACCAATATGGTTCGTTAGCCAAAATGTTGCAGATGGTTTTAGATGAGCAGAAGGCATTGAGCTCATCCCATGCAGATCTTGAGTAAGCTGCATTTGCTATTGGGAACATGGTCCCACTCAATGTAGGCATATCCCATATCGAGAAAAGACCGATGTTATTTTAATGTTGGTGCATGATTTTTTGCAGTCATCTTTTGAATCCAAGGAAGAGCGTGGGATACAGATGCATAACCAACAGCAGATGATCCCTTCGAACGTGCGCCTGAGCAAGCAGACCCCCAACTGACCACACCGACTTGGGTGTATTGGTTATTGCGTTTTAAAAAGAGCGGACCACCGCTATCTCCTGGGCAAGAAGCTTGTTGGTGCTGATAAGTCTGGATGCAGAGGGTTTCAGATCCCAAATTGTAACCATGAGCTCGAGGGAATTCATCTTGTGAACACAGGGCGATAGGTAAAAGTGGTGCTGAAAGCTTTTTAAGGAATGGACTGTCTGTTTTACCATCGTTTTCGGTGAGACCCCAGCCAACAACTGTGACTGTCTCATTGGACTCACTAAGGTCAACATCGTTCAGTGCGATGGGCGTGATGTCCGTGACTTCCTCTGAAAGCTCAATGAGGGCAATATCGGTGTTGGGCCAATTGAAGTCTGGATGAACTTGAATTGATTCAATTTTAACAGATCGACCGTCTTGGCCGGATAGCTGAATTCCTCCAATATAAATTAACAACTTACTTGGCGACACAATTCGGCGCTCAGTTTCAGAGGTGTCTTCAAAAACACAATGGGCTGCTGTTAGAACCCATTTAGAAGCAATCAAGCTTCCACCACAAAGGTGGGCAACGTAATTTTCAGAGGGATCATTCGCCCAGATATTGACGGCGAATGAAAACTCGCCGGCTTGTGTAGGGCTTCCTCCAATAATGGCTCCGTTGTCTGATTGCTTAACGACCGGATTCGTCAAATGGCCTTGGCAGGACGTCAGCAAAAGAACAATCATGACAACGAAAAAATGCTTAAGATTAAACATGAGAATCTAATAGTTGAGTCTGGTACAGACTTCATTGAAAATAGGATGTCTAGGGGAGTGAGTGTAGTTTTTTCACATTTGGTAGATCTTGTCGGAGGGTAAACTCTGTGGCCACTAAAAATAAAAGCAAAAAGATCGTATTTTTCTTAAGTTTAATCGGACTTCTGGGGAGCTGCACTCAAGGGAGTAAAGAGGATGTCAAAAACTTACAGAATGAAATAAGTGAATTGAAGAAAACTATTGAAGACTTGAAGCCGGGACTTGGTGACGTGATGGGAGCAATTCAGCAGCATCACGTTAAGCTTTTTTTCGCCGGAAAAAATAGCAACTGGGATCTTTCCAAATTTGAGTTTCACGAAATTCAAGAAGGATTTGAGGCAGCTACGCGATGGCATGATAAAATTGAGGGCGTGGAAACGCCTGTGTCTGAGTTAATTAAAATAAAAGATGCAAGCATGCAAGAATTAGAATCAGCCATTGAAAAGCGCAGTAAAGATCATTTTCTCATTGCATTCGGACATCTCACAGCGGCTTGTAATGAGTGCCATGTGTCCGCAAATCATCAGTTTATTGTTATTCAAGAACCAAAGAGTTTATTATTTACCAATCAAAAATTTGAAAAATAGAATTGCTGAGCCTTTATGTTTAAGAATCTTTTGGAAGTTTTTTTGGTCTTCTTGCGGTTGGGTTGCTCTTCTTTTGGTGGGCCGATTGCGCACCTCAGTTATTTTCATGATGAGTTTGTTGGCAGAAGAAAGTGGATTAACGAGCACGCTTACGCTGACCTAGTGGCTCTCTGTCAGTTTCTGCCGGGCCCAGCTAGCAGCCAAGTTGGTATT
>JBLMWG010000311.1:0-2963 GCA_050257115.1 Bacillota bacterium | reverse complement strand
AGTCGCCAAAGCGTAAGCCGTAATCCAGGTCATCCCAGACTGCCATAAATGGCGTGTCTTTGCGGAGTTCAGTATAGGCGGAGTTCTGATCTAGAGCTTGATATTGTTTGTACAAAGGCTTTTGATCAAGCCGAACGCTGCTGACTGTGTTGCCCACGAGAACGACTAAATCCGGCTTTTTCTGTGCGATATTTCTCCAGCCAGATTGATCAGTTAGATCACTATTGCAGCACGTAAAGATCAAACGTGAAAGGGATAGATTTGAGTCCGGATTCTTGGATTCGATATGAGAATCGTATTTAGGAAGATTTTGATTGTCATAGACCTTCTGCGCAATAAAGTCAGGCTTTTGCGTTGTGCCCGTTGAGCACCCGATGAACAGAAAGTTGACAAAGAACAGAACGAAACCAAGCACCACATTCTGCATAAATGAATCCTCATATTTCTTTTCATTAAAAGCGCGAGTGATAATACGAGCAAGAGCTTCGCGAATTTCCAGACCCTTTTTTTCGAAGGCCTCATCAAACGTTATTTCATCAATTGGTTTCTGGATGTTCGTCGTGGGTGTCTTAGGTCTCTTCAGACTAAGATACACGGCGTTTATGATCGAATGTGTGGATTTCCACAACGGTGTCGTTGGAGACAAATTCTTCCTTGAGACCTAGGCGAGCGCGTTTTTCCGAAAGCAAATGCTTCCAGGCTGCATAGGCTTCACGATTTTGCGGATCAATGCTTAGCTTTTCCAACAACTTCAATTCAGTTTCGGTGTTAGCTTTTAAAGCGCGATAGAAATAATCATAGGTCATTGAAAGATCCCGGAAGTCGTCTTGCTCGGGAATTTTATAGTCTTCGATATGCCATTGCCCCAACATCAGTTGGTGCATATGTTTTTCCATATAAATAAGGGGAGCAAGAAGGTTTTTGGTCATGCGAATGCTTAAGAATAGTGTCACTCCAGCAATCGCAGCCACGCTGGCTCCCATAAAAACTCTTAACCAGGTCATTTCTCTTTCAAGATGCTCCACGAGTCGTGGCTGCGTATCATAAGCAAGCGTTTTAAAAAGTTCGTAGTTTTGAGAAACAAAATAATAAGCCGGAATAAAGAATAACAAAGCCCCACCAGCAAAAGCAGTGATCATGTACCAGGAGTACTTGTATTGAAAGGCTTTGTTAAGGATGAATCTCCTGCGACCATTTCCATGGGGAACGCGCTGAGGTTCGATGACTCTTCGTCCGTATAGCATAGGTTCCTTATCGGCGGGTTGAGTTTTCTTTCGAGTCCAATTATTCTCATTAAAAGACATTAAAATGTCTCGAAGGAGATTTGATGAGTGTATCACAGACATTTCATTATGGATGGTCCGGTTTCGTTAAGACTATTGTCGTGGCAAGTTTGCTGACATCCGCGACAGCTTTTGCAGAGGGAGCCGCTAAGTCTCTTGTCGATGATAAGTATTCACTCAAGGCGGATCGTCAGGCGATGGAAGCTCTTCGAGGAAATATTCCGGCGGAAAAAAGAGCTGCAAATGATGAAAAAGCATTTATGGATGACATGATGTCGGATGTCAGTAAATCACCGATGGAGGTACGCAGTCAGTTTACTTCAATCTTATCGAAAAAGCGTGATGCCTTTAGCAAGGACATGACGAAGGTCCGCGAAGACTTCCAAAAAAAACAAACGGCGGAGCGCGAAGCATTTACTAAAGAACAGACCACAGAACGCGAAAAATTTGCGAAGACTAAGGCCACCTCATCAGAGCGCAGTGAGTTTTATTCCAACATGGATGCAAAACGAAAAGAGTTCTATCAAGCGCAACGAGAAAAGCGCGACGCCTTTGAGGAGGAAAGCAAAGAAAAGCGCAAAAACTTTGACGATTATGTCCGAGCGAAAACCGATGAGTTCAATCAGGCCCATAGAGACTATACAAAACGCTACGAAGAAAATAAAAAAAATGCGGCGGATTTAAAAAAACAAGCAGCAGAAAAGAAAAAGAATTTTGAGAAGAGTATCGATCAAGAGTATGAGCCCATTCGCCAAAAATCGGCGACCCCACTAGAAGTCGGGGAGTAATCAAACCGGTCTACGAAACACCTCTTTATGGATTTCCATGGTGAGCGCAAACAGTTTGTTTTCCAAAATAGGTGTCAGGCTTTTAAATTCGATTCCGAAAGTCTGCAAAGTTTTATTGCTCTCATCGACTTTGATATGTTTGACCGTCCCGGCGATTTCAATGGGACTGTTTTTGCTGATTAATAGATTCCCGACAATTGAATCGCCCACCTTCATCAGGGGGGTATTCATTTTGTAGAGCACGCGACAACCTTGACTGCTTAAGTCTCCCAGGGTTCCAGTGATATTCTGATTTTTATTATTCACGGACTTGATATTGAAAAAGGCCTGATACCCATCAGGTATGTGCACGCGATAGTTTTGCCTGCGTTGAAGATGAAACAGCTCCGCAGGTAAGGCGATATAGAATTTATCCGAAGCCACGGTGGCGAGACCTTCGAAGTAATATTTTTCTCCGCCTAAAAAGAAATAACCTAAAAAACTTTCCTGATTTTCGAGCTTTGCAGACCCTTCTTCTAGAGAGCATTGAAGGAGATGAGCTTTAGGGTTGTAAGAGTCTGCGCGTAGTTTACAAAGAGTCTCTGCTTTGCCTTTACAGAGGACTTCTCCAAACGCCTGTGCGAGATCGCTAAAGAGCTTGATTCGCTCTTCCTCTCGACTGACTAATTTGAAGATGTCTTGATCCATAAAGTAACCTCGTGCTTATTGTGGTGAAGATGCAAGATGCGAATGTCATCCATCTCGTGAAACTTATTGAGAGTTTCAAAATCAGTCTTCCCTTGAAATTTTATCGTGCAAACGAAGTTTTGGCAAAGTCCTGACGCCTGCCATTCCTTAACTAGTTCCAGAAGTTTTTCCGGGTAGCAGATGATATCAGAAAAGAACCAGTCTA
>JBLMWG010000310.1:0-5852 GCA_050257115.1 Bacillota bacterium | reverse complement strand
TTGGATCCGTTGATAATATTCGCGGTATCATTCGTGGAAATAGAATAATCACCAGCGGGATGGCAGCCCAGGAGTCCAAAAACAAGAATGGCAATAAGGATTGATTCGATTTTCATGTTGGAAAACTTATCGAACCTTGAGTGAGTGACAATCCATTTCTATGTAAGGATGTGGATATATCAAAAAATTAATTTTTATGGGTCCTGATTTTGGATTTGAAGTTGCCCCCCAGTTTGCACTTTGTGTTGCACAGGTTTTTTAGTGCGAAAAATGCAGCGCAATATTTTTGTTTGTTGTCTAACTTGGAGTCAAAATGACTCTGGGTATGTTGGCATGACTTTGGAATAGGTTCTCTTTGTGTTGAAGAAAAACAAAGGAGAACCACAACATGAAAAAACAAATGATCCTAAGTGCACTTTTTGTTAGCTCAATTTTTCAGACAACAAACGTCGCATATGCAAGTAACGCTGATGTCGGCGCTATTATTGGCGGAGTGATCGGTGGTGTTGCGGGCTCTAAGATCGGTAAGGGTCATGGTAATACAGCCGCTACGATAATTGGTGCAATCGCTGGTTCAATGATTGGCAGCCGCCTGGGCGCGCAAATGGACAACTCCGATCGTCGCGCTTTGGAAGATGCTCAACGTCAGTCTTTAAATGGCGGTATGAACAGAAACTGTGACTGGGATGGACGTCAATACGGTTCTCGAACCGGAGCTCGTGGTCGCTTCACGGCGACTCGTGAAGGTTACAACTCCCGCTCCGGCGAATATTGCCGCGAATACGAATCCACAATTTACCTTCGTGATCGTAACGAGACAAATCGTGGGATTGCTTGTCAGGACAGAAATGGTTCTTGGTATGAAAGCAACTCTAGCGAAGTCAATTGGGGCGGTCGTGGCGACAGGGGAGACCATGGTCCTGGTTATGGTCGTGGCCCAGGCCGCCCAATGCCGCCGTCTTATCCGACACCGCCATCTCAGCGCTATGAAGAAAGCTCTATCCAGATTTCCAGTATCACACGCAAAACAGGCGGAGAATGGGTTCGCGTGAGTTTGGATTACCCAGTTTCTATTAGCCAAATTGAGGTTCGTACCCTCTCCGCAGGTATGAAAATTCATGATGCAATGGTCTATACGGAGTCAGGTCGCCAATTCCCAATTCGTCAGTACCAAGAAACAGGCACTTTGTATGCGGGTGACCGCTTGGCTTCAGAAAACTTGAGCCTTCGTGACCGTGTAACGACGATTGATCTACGCATGGAATCTATGGGGGGCTACGCGGATGTCCTCGTCAAAGTAATGTCCATGGATGGTCGCCCTAGCTTGAGAAGTTCTCGCTACTAGTAATTCTTACACCCCACATAAAAGCCAGTCTAGGACAGAGTGTCTAGACTGGCTTTTTTACGCGTCAGGCACGATATTGAGTGAGCTTAAAAAGGAGCTCATTCAATGGCAAAACTTCGTGTTGGTATTAATGGTTTTGGACGTATTGGTCGCGTATTTTTCAGAGCGGCTCACGAGCATTTTGATATCGTGGCAATTAATTCTTTGGATAGCATCGAGGGTATTGCTCATCTTTTGAAGTATGACTCCGCACATGGTGTATTTGATGGCGATGTCTCTGTTGATGGCGAAAACTTGATCGTGAATGGCAAAAAAGTTCACATCACAAAATCTCGCAATCCTGCAGAAATCCCATGGAAAGACTACAACGTTGATGTTGTTGTTGAGTGCACGGGGGCTTTCAAAGCGAAAGAAGATTTCATGAAGCACATCCAAGGTGGTGTGAAGCGCGTTTTGGTTTCTGGTCCTGCAGAAAAAGGTGCTGACATCACAATGGTGTACGGTATCAACCATGAATCTTACGATCCAGCGAAACACTTCGTTGTTTCCAATGCTTCTTGCACAACAAACTGCTTAGCACCTCTTGCAAAAGTATTGAATGACAAATTCGGCGTTGAACACGGAACAATGATGACGGTTCACTCTTATACGAATGACCAAAAAATCCTGGATGCTCCTCACTCAGATTTGCGTCGTGCTCGTGCGGCGGCTGTTAGCATGATTCCAACAACGACGGGTGCGGCGAAAAACGTCGGTTTAGTGTTGCCGGAACTTAAAGGAAAAATTGACGGGATCTCTGTACGTGTTCCAACTCCGAATGTTTCTCTGGTGGACTTTACTTTCACCGCAAAAACTGATGTGACAAAAGAATCTGTGAACGAAGCTTTGATCGCAGCAGCGAATGGGCCATTGAAAGGTGTTCTGGCTTGTGAAAAAGCAGAGCTCGTTTCTGTTGATTTTAACGGCAACAAAAATTCTTCGATCGTGGATCTTGCTTCAACAATGGTTGTTGGTCCTCGCATGGTAAAAGTTCTTTCTTGGTACGACAATGAAACGGGTTTCTCAAACCGTATGGTTGACGTTCTTAAACACATGGCTGCGAAAGGTCTTTAATCCATGGCGGCAGCAGGTCTTAAAGGTATCAAAACGGTTCGTGACTTTAACTTGGAAGGTAAAGTTGTCTTCCTTCGTTTGGATCTAAATGTTCCAATGGAAGGTGGCAAGATTACGGATGAAAACCGTATCACAGCTTCCTTGCCAACGATTCAGTATTGCATGGAAAAAGGTGCGAAGATCGTGATGGCTTCCCACCTCGGACGTCCTAAATCAAAGGATGACAAAGAGTTCTCATTGGAGCCCGTTGCAAAACGTCTTCAAGAGCTTTTGAATGCTGAAGTGATCTTGGTTGAAGAGCCGGATTCCGATGCTCCAGTTCATTTGCTTCCTTCTCTGAAAAAGAATCAATTGATCCTTCTTGAAAACGTCCGTTTTGAAGAAGGTGAAACAAAAGACTCTGTAGAGTTCGCACAAAAAATCGCGAACTATGCAGAGATCTATATTAATGATGCTTTCGGTGCCTCCCACCGTGCGCATGCGACAATTCACGCTTTGCCTTCAGTTATGAAGGAAAAAGGTATTGGCTTCCTGATAGAAAAGGAAATCAATATGTTGGATTCGTTGCTGCAAAATCCAAAACGCCCTTACATTGCTGTGATGGGCGGTGCGAAGGTGTCTGATAAGATGCCTGTCATCGAAAAGCTGATGGACGTTGTTGACGGATTCATTATTGGTGGAGCGATGGCTTACACTTTCTTGAAAGCTCAAGGGGTGTCAGTTGGAAATTCCTTAGTTGAAGCTGATAAAGTTCGTTATTGCAAAGAAATGATCGAGCGTATTGCGGCTCGTGATAAAACGATCCTTTTGCCAGTGGATCATATTGCAACGAAGTCCTTCGGTGACGTAGCGAATGCTCATACAACGAAAGACGTTGTCGTCCCAGATGGCGAAATGGCGTTGGATATTGGGCCACAAACTTTGCGCAATTACTCTGCGGCTTTGAAAGAAGCGGGAACTATTTTCTGGAACGGCCCTATGGGCGTTTTTGAAAATCCAGCATTTGCAAAAGGGACATTCGGCGTCGCCAAAGCAATCGCTGAATCCAATGCGATCAAAATTGTTGGCGGTGGTGACTCAGCGGCAGCGGCAGAAGCAAGTGGCTACGCAGCTCAAATGACCCACATCTCGACAGGCGGCGGTGCTTCCCTTGAATATCTTCAAGGTGATAAGTTGCCAGGATTAGAGATCCTACGCACAAGGATTCGCTAGATCTTTAGAGGTACGCCGTACCTATTTGACACGCACTGCGTTTTTGTCGGAGGTTTTTATGAAGAAGATTTTTGCGGCTAATTGGAAGCTTTTTAAAACTCCGGCGGAGACTCGTGCTTTCTTTTCTAAGTTTAAGGAAGTTATCGGGCAGGCGACGGGTGAGGTAATTTTTTTTCCTTCGGCGATTTCGTTGGAGGCGGCTGTTGAGGCGGTCAAAGGTTCTCCAATAAAAATCGGTGCGCAAAATTGTTACGCGCAAGCTCAAGGTGCTTTTACTGGAGAAAACTCTGCTCAGGTTGTGAAGGAACTAGGTGGTTCTTATATTTTGATTGGTCACAGTGAGCGTCGTTCGATCTTTGGTGAAACGGACTCCATGATTGCTGATAAAGTGGCGTTTGTGCAAAGCTTGGGACTCACCCCGATGTTGTGTGTCGGTGAAACCTTAGCAGAGCGTGAAGCAACTCATACCTTTCGTATTTTGGAAACTCAATTGTGCTTAGGTCTGGCAAAAGCTGACAAATCCAAACCCATCGTTATTGCTTATGAGCCCGTTTGGGCGATTGGTACGGGGAAAGTGGCAACACCTGCGCAAGTTGCGGAGACTCATACTGACGTCCATGCCATCTTAACAAAGTTAGGTGTAACGGCGCCGATTTTATACGGCGGTTCTGTGAAGCCAGACAATGCTGGAGAACTTATCAAACAAGCTCACGTCAGTGGTTTTTTGGTGGGGGGGGCGTCTTTGGACGTGGATTCGTTCATCAAGATCGCGAGTTGCAACGGCAGTCTATGATTGTTAGTGTGAAATCTCGGAGAAAAATGTGAATCCGAATCCCCACATCTGCCGATGCGGGGATTAACGGCCTATTGGGAGTCTTAGGTTCCATGAAAGTTACTTTAGAAGATATTAAAAAAGCCCGTGAAACGATCCATGCAATAATTTCTCCGACGGATATGAGTCACTCGATCTCCGCAAGTAATCTCTTAAAGAGCGAAGTGTATTTTAAGTTCGAAAATACTCAGCGCACGGGGAGTTTCAAATTTCGTGGAGCCTACAATAAAATTTCCAACCTGACAGCAGAGGAAAAAGCCCGCGGGGTTGTGGCAAGTTCCGCAGGAAATCATGCTCAAGGGGTGGCTTTGTCGGCGACTCTTGCTGGAGTCCAAGCGACGATTGTTATGCCCGAAAACTGTTCTATCAGTAAGGCGACAGCGACGCGATCCTATGGGGCCAATGTGGTTCTTAAAGGCGAGATTTATGATGAAGCCTATGAGCACGCACAAAAGCTAAAAAATGAAAATGGTTATACTTTTGTGCATCCTTATGAAGACCCGTTTGTCATTGCTGGCCAAGGGACCATTGGTATTGAGATTCTAGAAAAAGTTCCTGATCTGGATACCGTCATTGTTCCTATAGGTGGGGGCGGATTGATTAGCGGTGTTGCCTTAGCTGTTAAAAGTATTAATCCAAAAATTCGTGTGATCGGGGTGCAAAGCGATCGTTCGCCAGGAATGGCATGTTTGTATAACAAACAAAATCCATCACAACAGAAAAAAAGAGCAGCGACGATTGCTGATGGTATTGCGATCAAAAATCCATCCGTAGTTATGTACGAAAGCTTTATCTCGAAGTACGTTGATCAAGTAGTTACGGTTAGTGATGATGAAATTGCAGAGGCGATCGTTTTTCTTATGGAGCGTGTGAAAACAGTCGCAGAAGGCTCCGGAGCTGCCGCCATGGCTGCAGCTATGCAACGTGGTTTGGACCTTGGGAAAAAATGTTGTGTTATCATCAGTGGTGGCAATATTGATTTGAACATCGTCAGCAAAATCATCGACCGAGGTCAAATTATGCGTGGTCGTTTGTGTGAGCTTTCGGTGATGGTGGATGACTTGCCAGGCAGCCTGAGTCACTTGACTCAAGTCATCGCGTCCGAAAAAGCCAATGTTTTAGAGGTTCGTCACGACCGTGTTTCTCAAGGGTTGTCTTTGCGTGAGACACGCATTGACTTTGTTCTAGAGACCTCGAGCATTGAGCACGTAGACCGGATCAAGAGAGCTCTTGAGTTTTCGGGGGCGAAGATTCTTTGAGTGAGTCAAAATAATGCTTTGGCCATCCCAATCGGGCAGGTGATACTTTGCCAAAATTTTGCGAAGTTCACCGCTGTGTCTAAGCTCTGAA
>JBLMWG010000309.1:0-3242 GCA_050257115.1 Bacillota bacterium | reverse complement strand
TTCTGGTATAGTGGCGCCCCATACTAGAAGAGCTGTCAGGCCATCCTGCACCTTAAGGTCGGGGTTTTTTTCATTCAGAGGAAGTTCAACAGCGCCGTCGCGAGGTTCGTTAGACGTTAATTGATCCAATTGCAGAGTGAGAATCTTCTTTTGTTGAATAAGTCCGAGGGAGTCGTTTTCACGCCAAGCTTGGAAATGAGCTAAAAGTAGATCCTCATCGGCAAGTAAGAATAAAGTTTGAGATTTTTTGTTTTTCAAAAAATCATCAAAGGATTCAGATTGAGGGGTTTTAAATCCGGTCTTCATCCAATATAGGGGAAAGAAATAAAGACTGCGTGTGGTGATAACGGGATCAAGAAAGTCCGGAGCAATTCGCTGAGGTAGTTCGCTTTCTTTTTCCGTTGTGATATGCAGCAAACCTTGTTGTTTTAATGTGTGCGCCCAATAAGAAGGCAAGATCAGAATGTCTTGAGCTGGACGGGCGATGATTTTTGCTTGAATCGTATCCCAGTCACGAGTGATCGTGATTTCAAATTTTACACGCAGTTCATTTTCTAAATAATTTTGGATGTCTTTAGTAAAGAGATTTTCATCCGTAATAAGAATACGGACTTTTGTGGGAGTAAAAAAGTAATCCCTAGAAATGCCTTGGGGTAGGAATCCGTGAAGGAAGCCTACCCCGATGCAGATGATAAAAAATGGTATCCAAAGAAGATTAGAACGCCTCATCGAATGTCACAGATCCGCTGATACCAGTTTGGTAAGCAGAAACACGTCTTTCGAAGAAGTTTGCAAGTTCTTGCATGTCTTGAAGCTCCATGAAACCAAATGGATTTTTCACATTGTAGCGTGGAGCGATGTTCAAGCTCTCAAGACGTTGATCTGCACAGTATTCAAGATACTGACGCATGTCTTTTGGCGATAAGCCTGCAACACCCAGTTGTAAGACGTCATTTGCGAATTCCATTTCGCACTCGATAGCGTCCTCAAGCATTTGCACAACCATGTCTTCCATTTGAGAATTGAAAAGATCTGGTTCCTCTTTACGTGCCGTCTTGATGACTTCGATGGCGAAGGCCATGTGCATAGATTCGTCACGGAAAACCCAGTTTGTGCCAGAGGCAAGGCCTTGCAACAAACCTTTAGAACGTAAGAAATAAACATACGCAAACGCGGCATAGAAGAACAAGCCTTCAACGCAGGTTGCGAAACAGATCAAGTTCATCAAGAAACGACGACGATCTTCTTTCGTGTTCAATTGATCCAATTCATTGATAGAATCAATCCACTTAAAGCAGAAATCTGCTTTCTTTTTGATAGAAGGAATATTGTCGATCGCCGCGAACGCTTCCGCACGCTCATCTGGATTTGGGATATAAGTGTCCAACAAAGTCAGATAGAACTGAACGTGTAAGGCTTCTTCGTACAATTGACGAGACAAATACATGCGACCCTCTGGAGAGTTCACGTGTTTGTAAAGGTTCAACACAAGGTTGTTCCCCACGATAGAGTCACCAGTTGCAAAGAATGCCACCAGGCGAGAGATCAAGTGTCTTTCTGCTGGAGTCATTTTTGAATGAAGGTCCACAAGGTCAGTCGAGAAATCAATTTCATCGACAGTCCAAGTGTTTTTAATACCGTTTTTGTACATCTCGTACATAGTTGGGTACTTCATCGGACGAAGTGTAAGGTTAAAACCTGGATCTAAAATCATAAAAAGTCCTTTTCTGCTTCAGCTTTCGGCCCTTCCGGGCCTCCAGCTCTGCCGGCGTCCGCCGATTACTGACAAGCCTCACAAGCTTCTGGGTTTTCCAAAGAGCAGGCGATTACTTCTGCGTCTGAATAGGTCTTCTTAGGTGCGGCGTCTTGAGCTGGAGCTGCATCCATTGTGTTTGCAGCGGCAGTTGTAATGCCCATACCATTATTAGAAGATCTTACAGTTGTTTTAGCGATTTTAGTCGCTGGACGTGAACGCAAATAGTAAGTCGTTTTCACGCCTTTTTTCCATGCATACATGTACATCGAAGAAACTTTGCCGATCGTTGGGCTTTCCATGAACAAGTTCAAAGATTGAGCCTGGTCGATGTAAGCGCCACGATCCGCAGCCATTTCAATCAATGACTTCATCGGAACTTCCCAGACAGTGCGGTAAAGTTCTTTCAATTGTGGTGGGATCGCCGCAATTTCATCAATGGAACCATCGTTCAATTTGATCTCATTGCGTAGATCTTCATTCCAAAGGCCTATCGTTTTAAGATCTTGTACCAAGTATTTATTGATCTGCATGAACTCACCAGAAAGTGTCTCACGTTTGAACAAGTTAGAAACTTGAGGCTCGATGGCTTCGTAGCAGCCTACGATAGAAGCGATCGTTGCTGTTGGTGCAATAGCAATCAACAAAGAGTTACGCAGTCCGTGTTTTTTGATCTTCTCTTTCAACTGATTGAAACGTTCAGGTTGAGACGGTGTCACACCCCAAAGATCGTATTGCAACAAACCTTTAGCTGCTTTTGTCTGTTCGTAAGCGCCATGAGGGCCCAGCTTTTCAGCCAATTCACAAGAGGTCAAAAGAGCATTGTAGTAGATCTCTTCTTGAATTTTTGCGGACAAATCACGAGCAGCTTGAGAGTCAAAAGGCAACTTCAATTGGAAGAAAGCATCTTGAAGACCCATAACGCCCAAACCAACTGGACGCCATTTGTGATTGGAGTCCTGAGCTGTTGAGATCGGGTAGAAGTTGATGTCAACAACGCGGTCCAAGTACTTCACAGCTGTGCGAACAGAGCTCGCCAGTTTTTCGAAGTTGAATTGGCCGTTTTCAACGTGACGACCTAAGTTCACAGAGCCCAAGTTACAAACAGCTGTTTCGTCGTTTGAAGTGACTTCGAGGATTTCTGTGCAAAGGTTTGAAAGATGGATCACATTGCCAGCTTCACCAGTTTGGTTGGCTTTCATGTTAGACGCATCTTTAAACGTCATCCAGCCGTTACCAGTCTGCGCAAGAGTTTTCATCATGCGAGAGTAAAGATCACGAGCTTTGATTTGTTTTGAGTAAAGCTTTTTAGCTTCAGCGTCTTCGTAAGCTGCGTCAAACTCTGGTCCGTAAATATCTACGAAATGAGGCACGATACGAGGGTCAAACAAAGACCACATACCATCGGCTTCAACACGTTTCATGAACAAGTCTGGAACCCAGTTTGCCAAATTCAAGTTGTGAGTGCGTTTTGCTTCATCACCAGTGT
>JBLMWG010000308.1:0-10815 GCA_050257115.1 Bacillota bacterium | reverse complement strand
CAGATCCGAACTAGCCACGTTCAACTTCAAAATCTAAAAAAGCTCAAAACTGACCCCTCAGAGTGGGGTCTGTGTTTATCCAGCTGAGACAGTTATGCGCTCCTCCTCCATCCTTGGAAAGCTGAAAACCGAGCTTGCTGCTCGGTTTTATAAGTTGATTGGATTCTCGGCTTATAAATCCCATCTCTTTTTCAATTCCGCGCACTCTCAGGACTGTTCCTTTTAAAAGTACGCTTCGAGACCACACTCTGAGTGGCCTGTTGGAAAAGCTCCAAGATAGAAAACAAAAAAAGGCGAGCCATCTAGCTCGCCCTTTTTTTGAGGACCAATCAACTTCCCGGATTTTCTTTACTTACGATTCAACTTGATAGAATGCCCTTTGCCCCAGCCGGAAATTTTCAAAGATCCCGTTCTGTTCCATACGAACATTATAACCAATCCCACCGCAAACATCACAATACTCAACCATTGACCACGAGTCAGACCGAGCCATTGGAAACCAATATGGGCATCGGGAGTACGGAAGTGCTCATCAACGATACGCACAACCGCATACAGAAGAATAAAAACGGACGCAATAAAACCTGGCTTACGAGGTTTTCTCCACAAGAAGAATAACACCAAGAAGATGAACAATCCCTCACCCACAGCTGCGAATAATTGCGATGGATAACGGGGCAAAAGCAAAGGTTCAATAGCCGCTTTAACTGCTGTATTACCCTCTTGGATAGAGAGCACGATGCGTTTCAAAGTTCCATAGACTTGTTCACGAGCCGATTGATCCATGTTGAATTTGCCGAGCCACTCCAACCACTGATCACGGGAAATCCCCAGTTTATCGACAACCGTTGTAAGCTCTGGCAGGCGATTGAAATCCTGTGCTGGCCACATTTCAATGTCTTGAGGAAACTTCACCGCCAAAGGAAAGCTCGGATCACAAACACGACCCACCAACTCTCCGTTAATGAAGTTTGCGATACGTCCAAAAAAAACACCAATAGGACCAGACACCGCAACAAGGTCGAAAAGATAAAGCGCGTTCACTGAATATTTACGCGCAAACAACAAGCAGGCAATGACGATACCGATCATCCCACCGTGACTAGCCATGCCGCCTTCGTTAACCGCCAACACTCCCCAGAATGGGAATGTCGACTTAAATTTTAACAACAAGTCCGGACCATAGAAAAATACATATCCTAAGCGACCACCCACAAGAGTCCCGATAGCCCCATAAGTGACAAAGTCACCGACCATCTGCGCAGTCATACCAGAACGCTGACGGTTCGCGAGCCATTTGATCATCAGATAGGCACAAATAAAGCCCATCATGTAGGAAAGCCCGTACCAACGGACTCCAAAGTCACCTGAAATTCTTAGCGCAAAAGGGTCAAGATCGTGAACCACTGTTCATCCTTTTTTGAGACATTTTCCCGTCTCGATAGGGGATTTTTTAGACTAGGCCCCATAAAAGCGAGAAAATGGGGCTATGTCCAGATTTTCATATTTGCTTCTGTCATGCATTATAGTCTTTTCTTTTGAGGCATGGGCTCAAAATGGTGGTCGCAGCCGTTGGAGCGGTGGATATGACTTTACCCAAAAGGCCACCAAGCGCGAGGCTGGGCGCTGGTCATTGTCAGATTGGCTCGCCATCAGGGACAAAAACCGCCTCATGGATCAATGGTTGTCGATGAACAGCGGATCTCCATTTGAGTTTATGGTGGGCGGTTCCTACCTGTCTTACAAAACGACTTCCAGCGATACTTCTATCGCCGAAACCTCCTCCACGAGCTTTTCCGGGGAATTCTCAGCCTACGCACAACTAGTGGGTTTGGGGGCTGAATATAGCAACAATACCGCTGAAAAATACAACGACCTCTCCGGGATATTTAATTTGAGGCTTCTTGGAAATTCCATCCAAACCACCGGATTGACCCTGTCCTACGGAATGCGCACGCGAGAAATGAATGGGGCGACGCAAACTCGCTTATCACAACAGTTTGGCCAGGCCGAATTGCAGCTTTATTTAACCAAGTTTTTTGGCTTCGACGGAAAATATCGTTATTTCCTCCCCACAACCAATGATGTTTTGGGCGACGTGAAAGAGGATTACTCTGAACTAGGGCTTTTCATTGACTTTAATGCCCTCAGAATTTTTGGTGCCTGGTACAAGGAGAGTCAAAAAAACAAAACCCCTGCGGCGACAGATGAAACCATCACCGATCGCACAGGGATTCGGTCGGGCCTTAAAGTTTTCTTTTAGTTCATTTGAACCAAAGAACCATCCCCTGAAATAAAATAACTTTGAGTGACTTCTTCGTGATGAACTGTCGTGTCGACAGTCCAATGCATATTCATCTGCATACCCGCCAGTGGATTGGCTTTAGTCCCCAGATTGAAGACAGATGGCACTTCGACCGTGGCGTTGAATGTATATCCCCAAGAAACATTGAGCTTCGAAATAACAAACGTCGCATTCGTAATATATTTTCCAACGCCATCAACATTGCCACCAGCCATATAGATCAATCGATATCTAAAATCGACCACCTTCATACCATAGGCATTTTCGTACTGAACTAAAAAAGTCTTATAAAACGGTCGTGACCAACCGGACAAATCTGTCCAGCATGAAACTCCACGAGGAAGAGCACTGGCCGTGTTGATATTCTTCGTCACTGCTGGCTTACCATCTTCAACAATCTTCCAAATAGCTTTCCCAATGTTGATAATTTGATCCACGCCTGAAGTGTCAATTGCGGCAGGACTCAAATCCCCATTTAGGACAAAAGAATTTGGAGACGCAGGCAAATTACTGCAATCACTTGCCACACCATACGCCTGCGCCAAAAGGCCGTTCGGCTGCTCTTCAGTCACTTCCTGAATGGTGACTTTTTTTATTTCAAAGTATTTTTTATCGATTGCGAAAGACGATGAAGAAAGGCCAAGAAACAGAAACCCCACGATCAATGAACGAAACATAGATCCCCCTTTTTCTTGGACTCATTTTTTACCAAGGAGGAAGAAACAGTTTCAATTTAAATGTAGTGGGTCACCAAGACTTAGTAATACTTACAGAAGGAAAGATCCACGACTTGCTATCGGAGGAGCTCGTCTCAGAACCACTGATAGTCTTTTTTGTATAGCTAGCTGCGTAGTAGTTAAGTGAGGCACCTAAATGTAAATTAGAGCTGAGTTCAGGCATAATCCCAAATGAAATCCAAAAGCTCGTGCCCTGCCATGCTTCCGCCGTAGAGCTGCCCGTTTTATACGTTGCTTTACTAAGGATATTATAAGCCATGCTCAAGCTATAGATTTGGCTGCGCCCAAACTGCCATTTTACATAAGGACCCGTGTCGGCTGTACTGAACGTCGTAGAAACAGAGTTACTTGATTCTGAGGTATTAATCCCCAAATAACTCCAACCGCCCCACAGATTTTGTTTAATATTAAAGAGGGCGCCGACATTATAGAAATACTGCGTCGAGGAATCCGTCGTTCCCGACTTTAAAGAGTCCGACAGATAAGTCCCACTAAGCTCCAACAAAAATCCCGCTTGGGATTCTGCAGAAACCAACATGATAAAAATAAACGCCGAGAGTATTTTCATTAACTATCTTCTCGGCGCAGTTCTTATAATAACACAGACTAGATTCTTTATAATTTCTTAACAATTAAGACTTTTTTCGACTTAGCAAAGCTGCATAGAAGCCATCATAACCTTCACGGTCTGGACGAAGGTGAATTTCCTTTTCCAAAGTCCAGTCATTCCCGTGTTCCGCCATAAACTTCGCAACTTGTTTTTCATTTTCTGATGGGAACAAACTGCAAGTGGCGTAAACCATCTTGCCACCCTTTTTAGTCATCTTCGAATAAGATGTCAGAAGCTCGTACTGCAAGGTTTGCAAGCGCGCTAATTCCGCCTCATCCAACTTCCATTTGGAATCTGGATTACGACGAAGAACACCCATTCCAGAACAAGGAACGTCTAACAACACGCGATCCGCTTCTTCATGCAAGCGTTTGATCACTTTACTGGAATCAATCACGCGAGTTTCAATAATGTCGACACTGTTACGGCGAGCACGGACTTTCAACTCTTGCAATTTCCACTCGTGAATATCCATAGAAATGATGCGACCTTTGTTCTTCATCAACGAAGCAATGTGCAAAGACTTACCGCCCGCCCCCGCGCAAGCATCCACCACACGTTGACCTGGCTGTACATCCAACATGGGGACAACCATTTGCGAAGCAGCGTCTTGAACTTCGAACATCCCTTTACGGAACGCTTCGGTGATAAACACGTTACGACGTTCTTTTAGCTTCAGCGCATAAGGAAGCTCCGGAGAAACTTTCAGCGCTTCGATATCCGCTTTCGCAAGTTCTGCAATCACTTCATCGGGAGTAAACTTTAAAGCATTCACACGCATGAAAACTTCTGCCGGCTTATTCAAAGCCTTCACGACTTTTTCCCACTCGTCTCCAAGCTCTTGACGACCGCGAGTATCCATCCAATCAGGAATGGATTGAGCAATGGGGAATTTGCTTTGTGCTTCTTTTTCACGCTCACGAATGAAATCGTAACTTAAACCTTCGAACTCTTCCCAAGCTGGAAGATCAAAGCCCATGCGCAACCACTGGATACCGACAACTCTCCACATGTCACCGCTTTGGCCCATGAACTCGAGAAGACGATACCAACGAACAACTTCATAAATTGTTTCCGCGAAGAATTTGCGATCGCGTGAGCCCCACTTCGAGTGGGACTTAAGATTGTACTGAATAACTTTGTCGGCATATTTGTTATGATCGAAGATGTCTTCAAGACCTTGAACAACTGCCTCTGCGAGATGTCTATGAATTTTCAAAATGTAAATACCAAGCCCGTGGCGATAAAGGTTCCGTTAAGCTGCCCTGATGAGAGCAAAAACAGGGAATTCTTTAACCCAGCCTCCAGGAAGAAGCCAGTATTTTCAAAAACATTGAAAAAGCGCGCCCCCGCCACCAATTGATAGTCCAGGGAAAGGGCCGATTTAGAATTTGTCTGCTTCATAAATATACCCAAGCCCGCACCCAGGCCGAAATAAAGTGGAAAACGTGAGTTCGCATCCGGAAAAGTGATCATCGGCAAAAAAGACAGCTTGTTAGGAGTCTCCCCGCCCACTTTGTAGTCCGCATACTCAATGCGCAAATTCAAATCCATCGAGTTGTACCATTCGCCGACGCGATAATTGACGCCAAAATTATTGCCGCCAATGTCATCTTCCTGGCCGAACTTACCCCAGTCGTAGGATTGAGAAGCCATATAACGTCCATAGTACAAAGCCAGATAGTGATCCGACGGACCAAAGCTGCTCCCGCCACCGCTGCGAGTTGAGTCCTCATTGGAATCTTTCTGAAAATACTTCATAGCAGCCTCACGACCGACGCGAGGTTGACTCTGCGCCGAAGCAACAGAGGTCACAATCATCAGGGGCAAAAGAGCGGTTAGCAAAGTCTTCACAACGCACCTCAATTCTGTAACCCATCATAGCTGTTTTTCACCCCATCCGTTAAGCTCATGACGCATGAGGTTATCAACCCTGGACTCATTGACTCCCAGAGGCGGGCTCCCTAATCTCCGGCTAACCTTTTGGGACGGGACCAAAGACTATGAAATGCCCATTTTGTGGCCATGCCGATGACAGAGTTTTAGATACGAGAGTGCAGAAAGATGGCAGCATCCGCCGCCGTCGTGAATGCCTTGAGTGCAAAGCTCGTTTTTCGACAGTTGAAACAATCATGCTTGCCCTTCCCTACATCATTAAAAAAGATGGTCGCCGTGAGCCTTTTAGCAAAGAGAAAATCTTAAAAGGTCTTTCCGCATCGACTCAAAAACGTCCCGTAAGTGTTGCGCAGATTGAAGCCGTCGTCGAGAGAATCGCCGCATGGGTTATCAATCGTGGTGAGAGCGAAGTGAGCTCTCGTGTTCTTGGCAAAAAGGTCATGGCAGAGTTAAAACAACTTGATGACGTGGCCTATATCCGCTTTGCCAGTGTTTATCGTACCTTTAAAGACGTTCAAGAGTTTGTGGAAACACTTGAAGATGCTGAACTGCTTGATTTTGTCGATGCAAGTAATCCACAATTAAGTCTGACGGCGATGAACTTTGTTGAAAGCGAGAAAAAGCCAAATCATGAAACTGACAGCAAGACGACAATCCCGAGAACTCGCACTTCAGATCCTATTCCAAACTGAGTTTGCCCCTCAAATCAGCACTCGTGCCTTTATGGATGTGTTCGAAGAAAGCTTCGACGCAGAAGTCATATCCTATGCGGAAGAATTGATCGCTGGTGTTCAAAAACACAAAGAGGCAATTGATTCAAAAATTCAATCTTCCAGTGCACGTTGGAAAGTGGACCGCATGGCAACAATTGATCGCAATCTTTTGCGCATCTCAGTTTACGAAATGAAATTCGCCACGGATCCGATCAAAGAAAACATCGTTATCAACGAAGCCGTCGAAATTGCTAAAAAATATGGGACTTCTGATTCAGCAAGCTTTGTGAACGGTATCCTCGATCAAGTTAGCAAGGTGCACTAATGGCGCTCAGTGTTCTTTCCCAAGCCGGAGCTTTAAATCCCGGAGCAGACCTGTGGATCATTCCGCAGTTGGGAAAGTCACAATGGGCAGCCAAACTAGATTGGTATTTGAACTTTCAATTATCCAAAGCCGCTCGTCACAGCAGTCCAACGATTCCGAGCTACCTAAATGAGGTTATCAAGGAAACAGATCTCGAAAGCTATTATCGCCCCGTTGCCAAAACAGCTCCGCTGATGATCGGCTCAGAGTCTCTTCTGCCTAACAAATGGGTTGTTGTCATTCCCTGGGATGAAAATCTCCATACTTGGACTGAATCCATCATCGGCACTTGGGACAGTCTGAAGCAGCCTTCTCTGCGAGTCTTCCTGCCGCCTGGACAAAGTACTGGGCCCTTCCAGCAAGCATGTTTGAAGATCCATAATGCCCAAGATTTCACCGTGGTGCTTGATTAAAGTCCATCTTTTCCACAGAATAGAAGCCAGACGCTCTTCAGTGGAGAACTGGCATCATGGAAAAATTGTCTCAAGCATTGGTTTCTAAAATTTCTACGTTCCAAAAACGACTTCAATCTTTTTTGGAAAATGATTTCGATCCAAACTCCGAAGAACACGAACGCACACAAAAAGAATTTGAAGCTTCTCGTGATACCGCTCTGGTGCGTGGCCTATCACAAGGTTTGCCCGAAGATCACATTGATCGCGCCATCGTTATTTTTTCTCGTCTTTCGATGATGTTCGAAGCTGGTATCCTACTGGAAAACAACGACGGTGTTTGGAAAGCTCAGGCGTCATTCCACAAAGGCGTCACAGAACTTTTTAAAAACAGCTCGAAATCGACAATGACTCTGCCGCCGGCAAATATGATGACGTGGTTAAAAACAGATGCTTCTGCCATCTTAAGAAAAATCCATCTCACGCAACTGGATCCCGAAAACAAAACAACTTGTCTCTTGATCAAAGTGACTCCGGATTTTTCCTTTGTCTTGTTTTCAACGCTTCCTGATCTTTGGTTGAAAGAACACTGTGAAAACGTACGCCAAGCTTTGATCAATGGGTTTGTTGACTAATGGATGCTGATAACAAAGTTTACACCATTTATATCGTCTCTGACAGTACCGGTGAAACCGCCGCCACCATGATTCGTGCTGCTCTGGTTCAGTACTCCACAAAAGAAATCAACATCATCCGCTGCAAAAACGTGCGAACAGAAATGCAAGCTGAAGCGGTTATTGAAGAATGTTTCGAACGACGTGGAATGTTGGTTTACACCGTTGCCAGTCAAGGCCTGCGCAATAAAATTCGCGAAATCGCTTCGGGCAAAGGTATTCCACATTTTGACTTACTTGGCCCCTTGCTCAGTACCCTGGATACTTTTTTAGGCGAACACTCCGGCGACCAAGTCGGAGCTCTTCGGGCCGTGGATGAAAGATACTTCAAACGCATTGAAGCCATCGAATACACTGTTAAACATGACGACGGTAAAACTTTTGCGGAACTCGATAAAGCGGACATCGTTCTCGTAGGTATTTCCAGAACCAGCAAAACACCCCTGTCTATTTTCTTGAGCCACAAAGGTTGGAAAGTAGCCAACGTTCCGTTGGTTCTAAACACTCCCCTACCTGAGGAACTTTTCAAGGTCGATCAACGTCGTGTTGTAGGACTGATTATTGACATGGACTCTCTACAAAAAATTCGCAAAAGTCGTCTGGAAAAATTCGGCCAGGATACGGGCGGAGAATACGCTTCGATGTCTCATATTGCTAAAGAGATCGACTATGCAGAAAAGATCTTTAAGCAGAATCGCCGTTGGCCCGTATTCAATGTCACCGAACGGGCTTTGGAAGAAACTGCCAGCGAAATCGTTCGTATCATAGCGGCTCGTTTAGGACTTCCGGACAGCGTTATCTTTTAACGAGATCTCCTCTTAGCGACACGCTTCTCATCATGACCTAAGGCCGGTGGGAACTGCCTCGTACCCCGCCAAAAATCTCATTCCCAGACATTCAAATTACATACCTAAAAGATATTCACTTTTCCCTTTAGAGAATTATTCGCAAATCCGATTAATTTAACAATCTTTACCTGTACGTTTCCTTGAAGGGAGGGCAAATAATGGGTCAAAAACGAGTTGCTATCATGATGATTGCAACAATCAGTTTTTTGTATACGCCTATTGCTCAGACTGCTCCGAGTTCTGCAACGTCAACTTCGCTGACGTATCAAGGAAGAATTCTGAAAAATGATGGCAGTCCTTTTCAATACAATAACACCAGTTTCCTTTTTAAAATCACGGACCCTTCGGGCCAGTGTGTGATCTATCAAGAGCAGTTCAACGGAATTGATATGACAAACTCTGGAGGGGTGTTTGATGTTCCTATCGGCGCCGGCTCAATTCAATACATCTCAGCTGGCAGTGCTGTCATAGATATCTTTAACAATTCCGGAGCTTCCTATCAGTGCGGCTCTTGCTCCTTGACTGCCGGAAATGTCTATACTTGTTCCCCTTCCGCCGCGAGCCCTTATGTGCCACAAGCGACTGATAGCCGTCTTTTACGTGTGGCTTTTTATGACGGCACTGGATGGAATACAATTTCACCTGATAACGTCATCCGCTCTGTTCCCTATGCTGGATTTGCTAATTCCGCTCAAAAACTAGGAACAAATACCGCAGGTGATTTTGTCTTAAAAACTGATGTGAACAATTCTGGTTCTGGCAGTGTCTCTTGTAACAGTGGAAGTTTTCTCACGTGGGATGCCACGACTCAGAAATTTGGTTGTTCGACGGTTTCAGGAGCCAACGGTGGTACTGTCACGAACATCGCGACCGGCGCGGGACTGACCGGGGGACCTATCACCACCACCGGCACCATTGCCCTCTCCACATCCGGCGTAACCTCTGGAACTTACGGATCTGCGAATCAAGTTCCTGTTATTCAAGTGGACTCTTATGGTCGAATCACTTCCGCAACCAGCACCACGATTTCAGGCGTTGCCCCGGGAGGCGCCGCGGGTGGCGATCTGGGTGGGAACTATCCAAACCCTACGGTGGCAGGACTGAGCGGAAAACCTCTTGTAGTCACTGCTCCGGCGAATGGACAGTTTTTAAAATTTGATGGCACAAACTGGATAAACACCGCAATTCAGCAAAGCGATATTTCAGGTCTCGCCACAACTCTTAATGGTTATGTACCTTATTCGAGTATCCCGACTTGTAATTCCGCCAGCACCACTCTGACTTTCATCTCGGCAACTGGCACTTTCTCTTGCACTCCTATCGCTATCACCGGCGCAAAAGTTTCGGGTGATATCGCCGGAAATGCAGCTGGATTCACAGGCTCTTTAAATGGTGATGTGACGGGAACACAAACGGCCACTGTCGTCGGAGCTTTGCAGGGCAATGCCATCGCACCCACGACACCAACCGCAAATCAAGTTTTGCAATTTAACGGAACTCAATGGGCTCCTGCGACTATCTCCACCGCTCCGAGTGGAAGTGCTGGAGGGGATTTAACAGGTTCTTATCCTAACCCTACCCTCAAAGCTGTCGGCACTGCCGGAACCTATTATAAAGTTACAACAGATGCCAATGGCCGCGTGACTTCGGGTTCCGCTTCTCTCAGCGCTGCAGATATTACCGGAACTATTGGTTGGTCCCAGATTTCAAGCACGCCGACAACCTTAAGCGGCTACGGCATTAGTGATGGTGTTAAAAATGCGGGAAGCGCTGTAAGTCTTCAATCTGGCACCGATGCCGCTAAAGGTGCCCCAGGCACCGTGGGTCGCTTTTATGCCGCGACCGATTCAAAAATTATCTATTTCGATGATGGCACAAGCTGGATCACGGTGGCTTCGAATGCTGGAGCTGGTGGCACAGTCACAAGTGTTTCGGTTTCTTCTGCCAATGGTTTTGCAGGATCGGTTGCAAACTCTGGAACGACACCTGCCATCACACTTTCCACCAATGTAACTGGTATGGTGAAGGGCAACGGCACAGCTCTTTCCGCTGCGACGGCAGGTACTGATTACTCTGCTGGGACCGCTGCACTGGGAACAGGTCTTTTGAAATCAACGACTGGCACAGGGGCGCTGTCTATTGCCGGACCAACAGATATTACGACAGCTCTTGGTTATACTCCGCTAAATAAAGCTGGCGATGTGATGTCTGGTTTGTTGGGTCTTAACGGTGTGACTTCTGACCCGGTCGGTCTGGTTGCCGGTGATAAAGGTAAA
>JBLMWG010000307.1:0-4106 GCA_050257115.1 Bacillota bacterium | reverse complement strand
CGGTGAAGGCTTTCCAAAGTTTAGGGCCTTTAAAGCGAGCAACGATGGTGGCTCTGTAGGCAACGATCAGTGCTTTGAATCCGTAAAAAGCAAAAGGGAACAGTAAAACAGAGACAACCATTGATCCCATCACGATACTGTTGTTAAAGCGAGTCATTGGAACGAAGGGCATATTGTACATGCTAACAAAAAGAGGTCGAAGAGACTCAGACTCTAGGATGGCTTTTCCTAAAAGATGTGCGGGGTGATCGAAAAGGAAGGCAATGAACTTGAAGAAGAACGCAGAGAGAAATGCAGCGCCAATCTGAACACGAAAAACAAACACTATTAAAAGCACGATCAGTGTCTGAATCGAGAAGAATGGTGCAAAGCCAAGAATGAGTCCTAGAGCCAAGCCGTAAGCCAAGGGGCTTGTTTCAGTGTCGGAATTCAGGAGCTTTAAAAAATTGAAAATCTGCTTGAGCAGCATAGTCATGGGGCCTCCAAGTGATACAAGAAACTCTCCTCAGTTTATGACAAAAATGCACGGCGGCAAGTGAAAAGCGAGGACTCCACTCAAGCTTTGTCGTATGATGTTGTAACTATGAAATCTTGGGCGCAATTAATTGCAGATACTGTGCGAATGGGTGGAGTGCTGATCTTTATTAAAGATGGTGCACCAGAAAATTTTCAAGAGTGGTTAAGGCCACTGACTTCCACATTTGAATTTCATATTCCGGTGAGCCAGCGCTCTGTCAATGATTTAGCTATTCGTAAATTTCAGACGCGTCCTCATGATCTCATCTTCTTTTTTGACGGACAGGAATCTGCATTGCAAAAGCTTGACCCTATCTTGCAAGGGCAAAGGGTATGGCTTGCGGAAAAGGCTCAAGATTCTCACAATGTGGATTATATTTGGGGGCAGGTGACTCTCAAATCTTGGGAAACTTTTTGGCAAAGCTTGCAGCCGCAGTTTGATTCCTTATTGGAAAACTGGAGTGCGGAATCTGAAGAAATATCGCCCTGTTTATTTTTGGATCGCGATGACGTCGTGGTCCGCAATGTGCCGTACAATAAAGATGCCACTAAGGTTGAACTCTTGCCGGGGGCAGTTGAACTCATTAAAAGAGCGCATGCAAAAGGTTATTGGGTTGCCCTTGTGACCAATCAGTCAGGTCTTGGAAGAGGACGTATTACCTGGGCCGAGTATCAAACTGTTCATCAGCGAATGTTAGAGTTGTTGGCGGAACAAGGCGCTTGGATTGACGAATGTGTTTGGTCAGCTTTTATTGAAAACGAGAGTGTTCCGGAAGGCCGTGTTCTTGCGGGTCTACGTAAGCCTCGCGCGGGGATGTTTCAAATTGTCCGAGAAAAACTCAAGGTGAAAATGTCGGCGTCCATGATGATTGGCGACAGTGCCACAGATTTAATTGCGGCCCACTCTGCGGGAATTCGACGCTGTTATCTTTTTCAGTCCGAAAAATATTCGAAAGAACTGGAGACTCTTCAAAAGTTCCAACAGAACCACAGTGAGTTTCAGTTTTCCACTGTGGCTGATTTTTCGAAGATCTTACCTTAAGCCATTTCTTCTGCTTTTGTGATGTCGCTCGGTTGCTTATAGCGCATATAAAAATAAGCACCGGACAGACTGAAGATGAATGAACATACTTGGAATGCCGTAATTGTGGTTGGCCCGATATCTGACGACTTACCTAAATACAAGTTGAAAAGGAAGTAAAATGCCGCCTGACCAACGCCAACTCCCGCTGGGGAAATGGGAATGGCTGTAGCCATGAAGCCAAGGGGAGCCACCAGGAAATAAGTCTTAAGTGGCACATCCGGGAAACCGGCGGCAGTTCCAGCGGCATACAAAAAGAGAATCGTAAAAGTTTGCGCCAAAAGACTGATCAGAATTACACCTAGAATACGTGGGCCATGATTACCGTACAAATGCATGCTTTCGTATAGTTTCATGAACTTTTCTGCTAGGGGCAATTTATGAATAATTTTTTTTATGAGGCCATTGTCGTAAAGTTTCCTTGAAAAAACCACGGCCAAGCCAAGGGCGAATGCCAAGAACAATCCTAAGATGAACCAGAATAAAGTTTTTAGAGTCGGCTCATGACTGATGTGCTCAAGATCATAGATCATTACTAAAAGGGCCATCAGAATCATGGAAAAAAGGCCTAGCACTCGATCCATAAGAACACTGGTTATAGCAACAACTTTGGAACCCGGGTTATCACGAGTGAAGTAATAGGCCTTAATAACATCGCCACCAACCCCACCTGGCATTGCGAAATTGAAAAAGATCCCAATGAGACTCAATTTAAATGCCGGTAATACTTTGGGGCTTAAACCTTGCGATTTTAAAAGCATTCTCCAGCGCTCACTGGTCAAAAACAGATTGGCACCAATGAGCGTAAAGGCGATGGCGGCAATTCCTGGAGAAAGGAGGTTGCGAAGGGCTGCAAAGTTCAGCTTTCCAGACTGTACGAGCCAATAAATAATGGCGATCGAAAAGGCGATCTTAAGGGATTGAATTGCAATATTTTTGGCTTTTTTGACCATGCGACAGTGTTACTTGAATTTTAGGTTTAAGTGTACTGTTTACAAAATCACTTGTGGTTTTTTTTGACTAGTTGAGCAAAAACAAGGGGAGGAATACCCACTTATAGTGGATGATGCTATGGTTTTTAGCTCTAATTTGGAGGTTTTTGTGATTCCAGTGGTTTTATCAGGTGGCAGTGGCACTCGTTTGTGGCCCGTATCTCGTCAGCAAATGCCGAAGCAGTTCTGCACTATTTTTGAAAAACCCCTACAAACCTTAACTCTGGAGCGTTGCCAGCGTATGGGTGCACCTTGGATTGTGACTTCCAAGGCCCTTCAAAATCTGACTGAAATAAATTTGAAAGACAATGGTGTAAAGAACGTACAGGTGGTGTATGAGCCCTACGGCAAAAATACAGCGCCTGCTATCGCCGTGCTATGCAAACTGTTGCAGCTCCAGGGGAAAACGAATGAAGTGGTAGGTATCTTTCCTTCAGACCATTTGATCACTCAGGAAGATGCATTCTTAAAAGTCGTTGATTTTGCGAAGGCCGTGGCCTCTGAAAACAAAGTTGTGACTTTGGGAATTACTCCGTCTTATCCAGAAACAGGATATGGCTATATTCAGACACAACCTGAAAGTTTGAAGGAACAAGGCGCTCTGAAAGCCTACTCAGTGATAAAATTTCATGAAAAGCCTGCTGTCGAGAAAGCTAAGGAGTTTTTGGCACAAGGAAGCTTCAGTTGGAATGCTGGTATTTTTGTTTTTAAAGCTTCCCATATGATCAGTTTGTTTGAAAAACACCAGCCAGAAATGTGGGCCTTGGTTTCCTCATTAAAAGCTGATGCCACAAATTTGGATGAGATCTATAGCAAGGTTCAAAATATCTCAATCGACTATGCTATTATGGAAAAGCTGTCTAGCAATGAATTGGCATGTATCCCTTCAGAGTTTGGCTGGAGTGATGTGGGGTCATGGGACGCAGTGGCTTCTCTGCAAAAAGGCCATGATGTTTTGAACATAAAGTGCCAAGGGAATTTCGTTTTCGGTGAAAATGGAAAGCATTACTCCATGATTGGTCTGGATGATGTCATTGTCGTTGATACGGCGGATGCCATGATGTTGGTAAAAAAAGGTCACTCGCAAGATGTTCGCCATGTTGTTGATTCTTTGAATAAAGAAAAATCAACTTTAGTCAAAGAGCATGTTTATGAATATCGGCCTTGGGGTTACTTTGAGATTTTGAAAGATACGGATGCATTTAAGTCTAAGGTGATCCGAGTGAATCCACACTCTCAATTGTCTTATCAGTCTCATGCGAAGCGTGAAGAACATTGGACGATCACTAAGGGCTCGGGTGAGGTTGTGTTGAATGACGAAGTGATTCCGGTTAAAGCGGGGACTCATGTTCATATTCCTCTGGGTGCAAAGCACCGTATGCGCAATAACTCCAATGATGTGTTGGAGTTTGTAGAAGTGCAACTGGGGTCGTACTTTGGCGAGGATGATATCGTTCGCTACCAAGACGATTACAAACGAAATTAATGATTCAAAAAACGGGGATGGAGACATCCCC
>JBLMWG010000306.1:0-5853 GCA_050257115.1 Bacillota bacterium | reverse complement strand
GTGTGGGTAAATTTGAAAATGGCTCTATCGAGATTAAACCAGGCGAAAAATTTACTTTTACCACGGCCCCCATTTTGGGACGTCCAGGAATGGTACCATCAGATTTTAAAGAACTTCCCTTGGCTTGCACGCCGGGAACTCGCATCCTCTTGGATGATGGTTTGATGGAAGTTAAAGTACTTCAAGTTCGTGGCGAAGAGGTCGACGTTGAAGTGATTTATGGTGGTGTATTGAAGGATCGTAAAGGGATGAATCTCCCAGGCGTGAATTTACCGGTCGAAGCGATGACTCCTAAAGATCTGGAAGATCTTGAATTTGGTATCGCGAACAAAGTGGATTATATTGCGTTGAGTTTTGTACGCCATGCTCGTGATATTCGTAAACTTCGCGAAATTCTTGAGTCACGTGGTTGTGGGGCGAAGATTATTGCGAAGATTGAAATGGTAGAGGCTCTTGAGAATCTTGAAGAGATTTGCCGTTTGTCCGACGCGGTGATGGTTGCTCGCGGGGATTTGGCTGTTGAAGTAGGTCAAAGTCGGTTGCCTGGATTTCAGAAGCGTATTATTTCTGTATGTAATCAGTTGGGTCGTCCCGTTATTACGGCAACTCAGATGCTGGATAGCATGGTTGAAAATCCACGTCCTACACGAGCAGAAATTACTGACGTTGCAAATGCGGTTTTGGATGGAACAGACGCTTTGATGTTGTCAGCGGAATCTGCGAGCGGTAAGTATCCATTTAAGTGCATTCGTACGATGCACGAAATTATTTGTGAAGTTGAGCGCAATGAGGAAGAGTATTATAAGATCTCTCTTGAGAGTGAATTCTTGAGTACTCCTGCGGCTATTGCTGCCAGTGCTTCTCTTTCCGCTTTGAAGCTTAATGCCACAGCGATCATTTGTTTAACAAGTACGGGTAAAACAGCGAGCATTATCTCAGCCTTTCGTCCGAAGGCGAGAATTATCTCAGTCACTCAGCATGTGGAAGTTTTGAATTCGATGGAGCTAGGATGGGGGATTCAAACTCACGCCATTAAGCCTTATCAAAACATGGAAGATATTTTGACTCAAGTAGACCATTTATTGGTGACACATGGATTGGCTAAGACAGGCGATCGCGTGATCTTGACGCTGGGGCAACCAATTGCCAGTGGTACGAAGACCAATTCTTTGTATGTGCATACGGTTGGGGCCGAGAACTTGATTAAGTTGCCGGATGATCAATTGCCATTACGATGTCAGTCTGATCCCGTTATTGAATAGAGTTTTAAAATAAAAGACCTCTTTGTTTGTTCAAAGAGGTCTTTGGAATTTAGCAAATCAATTTATATAGATTAACGAAGCTTTTTCTTTAGGGCATTAACCAATGTCCAATTGCGAGCTAGCGGTTCAACATAGGGTAGTTCTACCAAAATATAAACGCCAGCTTCATCCATGATTTTTTCAGTTAAGTACTTTTTCTCAATCAGAGGATTGACGTCATCTGTCTTGATAAGCATCCCGGCTTCTTTCATGGATTCGTTTTGTACGTCGTTGAGATTGACCTTGTAGAGACCTTTATTATTAGGCTGTGATCTTTTCGCGAAAATCAAAACGGCATCTAAAATCTTGGCTTCTTGTTCGCTTATTGGCGACAATCGATCTTTATCTTGTTTGAAAAGCCATTCATTGTACCAATCGACAAAAGAGAATAATTCGGCGGGTTTGAGATTTGTAATTTTCTGTGTGCCGTCACCGCGATCTTCTTGGGTCAGGAACTGAAGTTCTGTGAGAGCATTGACCACAGCCTGCATCTTGTTCGTCGCCTCTTGGAAGATTTGAATCGTGTAGTTTCTTAACAAGACGGAAGAAATACTCAACCCTTCGGCCCCATCGCTTTTTCCATACTTATTGCAGACAAAGTTCAGAATTGAAATATACTTGTTTACAATGTGCGGAGGGAATCTTTCCTCGTCTGGATTCGATGTTTCTAAGAGTTTGATCTTCTTGTTGGCTTCGCGAAGATTTTCATTCAAGTTCTTCATGATAGCGCGGACCCAAACAGGCAAGCTATCAAGCTGTTTGTTAAGGGAATCGTAGGGGAGAGCGATGACTTCGGTTTCTTTTACAGCTTTAACATTGGCGCTGCGAGGTTTTTTATCAAAGAGAGCCATTTCGCCAACCATAGCGCCCGGGTTGACCTCCGCCAGAACAACTTCAGAATTGCCTTTGGTTTTGGTGACGGCAAGGAGTCCGCTTTTGACGATGTACATTGCATCAGGCGCATCGCCTTCGCGGAAAAGATAAGTGTCTTTAGATAGTTTTTTTTGATCAGCCACGTTCCAGTCCTTTGAGAAATTCCCGCATTTTTGACTTCATTAGTATCGCCAAAAACTAGAGCGCAGGCAAATCACCGCCTAGACATAGGAAGGGCCCTCTTTGAGGGCCCTTTTTGGAAACATTTAAAATGTCATTGCTTTGCAATCAGGGGCAATGGTCATCTTGCCTTCTGTGGCGGCGAGCACCTTTTCGGGAGTCAGATCCGGTGCGTATTCCTTCAGAACAAAACCTTGTGGCGTGACTTCGATCACTCCAAAATCAGAAACAATCTTCTTAATACACTTGATGCCCGTCAGAGGCAGTGTGCATTTTGTACGAAGTTTGCTATGTCCTTCTTTGTCAGTGTGTTGCATGGCTACGATCACATTGCGTGCGCCGGCAACTAAGTCCATCGCGCCGCCCATGCCCTTAACCATTTTGCCTGGCACCATCCAATTTGCAATGGATCCTTCCTCGTCGACTTCCATGGCACCCAGAACTGTCAAATCAACGTGGCCGCCGCGGATCATCGCGAAGCTGTCGGCGCTCGAAAAGAAGCTTGCACCCGGGGCTGCGGTTACAGTTTGTTTGCCAGCGTTAATCAAGTCCGGATCGACTTCGGCTTCCGTCGGAAAGGGACCCATGCCTAAAAGACCATTTTCGCTCTGTAACATAACGGTCTTGTGCTTGGGAATATAGTTCGCCACTAATGTTGGAATGCCAATTCCTAAGTTGACGCAAAAACCGTCTTCGACTTCTTGAGCGATACGTTGTGCAATTTGCTCTCTTGTTAATGGCATGACTTATCCTTTGCTTACAGTACGTTGTTCGATGCGTTTTTGATAGTTTGTGCCTTTGAAGATTCTTTGCACATAAACGCCCGGTGTATGAATTTCATCTGGATCCAACTCGCCAATTTCAACAAGTTCTTCCACTTCAACGACGGTAATTTTTCCAGCGGTTGCTGCCATAGGATTAAAGTTGCGTGCCGTTTTTCTGAAGACAAGGTTTCCAAACTTATCAGCTTTCCACGCCTTCACCAAAGCAAAGTCTCCGACGATACCGCGCTCAAGAACATAATCGCGTCCATCAAAATTTTTAATTTCTTTGCCCTCCGCAACCAAGGTGCCCACGCCTGTTGGGGTGTAGAATCCTGCGATACCAGCACCGCCAGCGCGGATGCGCTCTGCAAGAGTTCCTTGTGGGCAGAACTCAAGTTCAAGTTCTCCACTCATGAATTGCTTTTCAAATAAGGCGTTTTCACCAACATAGGATGAAATCATTTTTTTGATTTGGCGTTTTTGTAAAAGCAAACCCAAGCCGAAATCATCGACCCCAGCGTTGTTAGAAACACAAGTCAGATTTTTAACGCCCATTTCCTGAAGAGCACTGATGCAGTTTTCCGGGATTCCACACAGGCCAAATCCGCCAACGACCAAAGTCATTCCGTCTTTGATTCCTTCGAGGGCTGACTTGGCGTCTTTGTAAATTTTTTTACTCATAGTAACGCTCCGATTTTTCAAAAAAGTGCCTGGCACTTTTTTTTTAGAGTTAGAAGGCACGAGTTGCGCCTTCTTTTAGAAAAAGGACGAAGTCAGAGTGCTTAGATAGCTTCAACGATCAAAGCAACTGCTTCGCCACCACCGATGCACAAAGTTGCCAGACCGTAGCGTTTACCGTGTGTGCGAAGGGCGTGTACCAAAGTTGTCAAAATACGTGCACCAGAAGCACCGATCGGGTGACCGATGGCTACTGCACCACCATGTACGTTGACTTTTTCAGCTGGAATTTCAAGTTCTTTCATTGCAACTTGAGTAACAACAGCAAAAGCCTCATTGATTTCCCACAAATCAATATCGCCGACTTTCAGGTTGGCTTTTGCTAAGGCCTTTTTGATTGCGCCTACAGGAGCTGTGGTGAAGTATTTTGGCTCATGCGCAAAGGTTCCATGGGCCACAATTTTTGCCAAAGGTTTAATGCCGCGTGCTTTTGCTTCCGTTTCAGACATCAAAACATGGGCTGCGCCCCCGTCATTGATTTTTGAAGCATTCGCAGCAGTGACTGTACCTGCTTTGTCGAAAGCTGGTTTTAAGCCTGGAATTTTGTCGAAGTTCGTGTTGAACGGTTCCTCGTCTTTATCGATAACCACATCGCCTTTGCGACCAGCAACTGTCACTGGAACGATTTCATTTTTAAAGGCCCCATCGTTCCAAGCTTTTTGTGCTTTTTTATAAGAGTCGATTGCAAATGCATCTTGTTGCTCGCGTGTGAATCCGTGTTCTTTCACGCAGATTTCTGCCGCACTACCCATGTGGAAGTTGTTGTAGGGATCCCAAAGACCATCTTTGACCATGGAATCGGTCATTTGCGCTGGGCCCATACGGTAACCAGAGCGAGAATTTTCTAGTAAGTGGGGAGCAAGAGTCATGTTTTCTTGACCGCCTGCTACGGCAATTTTTGTATTACCTAGAGCGATATTATCTGCTGCAAGCATCACAGCTTTAAGGCCGGACCCACAAACTTTATTAATCGTTAAGCACGGAGTGTTGTTGCTAAGGCCAGCATAAAGAGCCGCTTGGCGAGCGGGAGCTTGTCCGACACCTGCCGTGAGGACTTCACCCATGATAACTTCATCGATTTGATCGGCAGAAACGCCTGCGCGAGAGATTGCTTCTTTAATCGCAGCTGCACCCAATTTTGGAGCGGGAACGGATCCGAAACCACCTTGAAAGGAAGCCACTGGAGTTCTGACGCTGCTGACAATCACCACATTTTCCATAATTCACCTCTTCATGTTGAAAAACGTAAAAAAATTATCTTAAATAGAGTCTGAGTCAATATTCAGCATTTGGAGTCAACGCATGTCAGCGATCACCTTAGTTTTGATGAATTTAGTTATTCAGCCTCTTATGGCGGCCACTTTCGAAGCTCCTGTTCGTGAAGGCGACCGTTTGGTTATTAAGGGCCTTGAAGCACAAGTGCAGTTGAATGCGACTCCGGGGGCCACATCTTTGCGCATTTCTGGAGTTGAAGAATCGGGATCTGAAGGCGCTTATGTGGTTACTAAAAAAGATAATATCATTGAAGTGGCGATGAACGAATATGGCAGCAAGAAGACCTGGATGAATATCTTGCCTCGAGCAGCGTCACAAATGAAAAAAATTGAAATTACCGGGGCCTCTATTCCGACGGAAGTTCATCTTAAAGGTGGCAGCGTTATTGCGCAAAAATGGGGCAAAGATCTAAAAGCGTCTCTTACTTCTGGAAAAGTTATTTCTACGGGGGGTGTGGGAACTATCCAGGCCTATGTCCAAAAAGGTGAGATCGGAGTGATTGATCACTCGGGTAAGGTTACTGCAGACAGCTATGCTGGAACTATGGGGCTTCGCAATATCCAAGGAGATGTGGATGCGTCCTTGTTCTCGGGACTTTTGCAGATGGAAAAAGTGCGTGGTTTTGTGTCGCTGTCGACTCAGCAAGCTAATGCAAAAGTGAATCAAGGTTCTGGCACCATTCAGTTCGAAAATGGCAAAGGTTCGCTTACTTTGCAGGCATT
>JBLMWG010000305.1:0-3670 GCA_050257115.1 Bacillota bacterium | reverse complement strand
ATGTGATTACCACCTTGCTTCAGCTCGAACTCTTTTCCGGGTTCTAATGTGATTTGTTCCATCTTTTGCATACTCATGCGACCGTCTTTTTCTTTGGTCTCATGCAATTCAATTGCTGTGAAAGGTTTGGCCTCTATGGCTTTGATGGTCACTGTTTTTTGAGAGGTATTCTTAATCACGCCGTAACCAGCAGTTGTGTTCGTGCCTTGAATAGGTGCAAATATTTTTGCGTTTGTGATTGTGATATCAGCGGCAAAAGCCGTGCTGCCTGCAAGAATGAGCAGTGTCAATAGTGATTTCATAGGTTCTCCTTAATTTTAGCGACAATAGAATCCGCAGAGCGGGGATTTGGAAGCGTATCAAGTACGATTCCTTTTTTATTTAAGAAATAAATTCGATCCGTGTGGGAAATCGAATAGCCCAAATAAGACTTCTCATCTTTTTCAACGATATAGCTGGCTTTGAAAAGATTTACGATGCTGTCGATTTGCTCTTTGCTGCCGGTCAGGCCAATGAATGCTGGATTGAATTGTTGCGCATAGGTCGCAACGGTGGCCGGGGTATCGTGTTCGTAATCAACACTTAAAAACACCAAGCGGACCTTGGCTTTCTCTTTTTCCGACAATGAAGCAAATGCTTGGCTCGAATAGGACAGCGCCATCGGGCACACGTCCGGGCACTTCGCATAGCCAATATAAAGTAAGGTCAGAGTTTTAGGATCGTCGTTGAAGTTCCAAGTTTGACCATTGAAGTTTCCAGAAAAACTGCCACCGAGTTCCGGGGTGCGATTGGAATACCAAATAAGGCCGGCTAACAGTGTTAAGGCCAATATTGCGGAAACGAGCGAAGCGAGAAAAAGATGCTTTTTAATAACGGCTCCCAATGACGATGAGGTGGTTATCTCATAGCAGTTTTCAACAGAGGAGCCAACGCAACAATTTGCTGCAAACAAGCTCCGGCGGCGCATCAAAGCGTCATTTGGTAGCCAAAAAAAAGAACCCACAACTTCTTGAAGATTGTGGGTTCGAGTCCGCCTAGCTGCGGCTTTTAATTTAAAAGATATTAACTCTAGTAGTAGCTCGATTTACCAGGAACGACATAGCGATAGAACTTACTATCCCATGTTGGTTTTGCCGAGGCCTCTTCCTCATAGCTCGATGGTTGACGAGGATCTGGTTCTGATTTCCACGTTGCACAGCCGGACAAACCTGCCATTGCAACCAATAAATAACTGGCCAATGCGATCTTTGCTGTAGACTTCAACATACTGCACTCCTTGTTGTGTTCCTCAAGGGAACTTCGTTGAGTTACATATCGGCGAAATTCTAGACTTAAGAAGGGTGATTTAGCAAAAAAATGAATTTTCTCAAGATAAAGGTCTCACCGTCTCAGTTTGAAGCAAAAGATCGAGAATCTATCACAACTCTTTGGGGATGTGTCTTTGCAAGTGCCTGGGGGTTGAGTTGGCCATCTTTTAGAACTGTCTTATTGTGAATTCAGACCGTGATCCGAGGAGGTTTCTCATGACGACCGTCGCATTACTAGTACATCTCGAGGCGAAACCCCAACGGGAGTTTGAGGTGGAAAAGTTTTTACGGGATGCTTTGCCACTTGTGCAAGAGGAATTGCAAACCACCGCATGGTTTGCTGTTAGAACGGGTCCTTCGAATTTTGTGATCTTTGATGCTTTTCCCGATGAATATGGTCGGCGGGCCCATTTGGAGGGAAAAGTTGCGGCCGCTTTGATCGCACGAGCTCCGGAGCTCTTTGCAAGACCACCTCTCATTGAACGAGTGGATGTGTTAGCTGATAAGTTACCGGGAGCAGTCAGTGGTGAGTCGTTACCACGAAAACGGCCCACTAATGATTTCCATTCTCATGCCTAGTCTTGATTCTCCATTGCCTGAGTTCGCCTTATGGCAATAAGAACGAACTAACCACGAGCGATGATCGAGTGGAGCTGGGCGGTTTTTTCGTTGATGTTTTCCTTAAGAGATTCTTTTTGTTTTTGTGTCATCATGCTGATGATTTGCGCCACCAACTTTTGCAGGTTAGCTTGGTATTTTGTAAAAGCACTGCGGTACTCTGGTAAGTCGTATTTATCAGGATTGTTGTAATAGTCTTTCACAAAATTTTTCATCTCATCAGGAGAATCTTTATGGCGAAGGAAAGATTGCATCACAAAGCTTTTATTTTTGGCTTTGAGTTCTGCCGGGAATGGAGAGTTGTTGAGGTTGTCCTCCATCATTTTCATTTGTTCCGGAGTTAAAGAGCCCAAGAACATTTCAAACCACTCTTCATATTTTTCGCGATATTCTTTTTTCACTTTCGCAAGATCTTGCGCTTTTTCTAAATCTTCCCGATTCTTCTTCTGAAAAGCTTTGTTGAAATGTTCCAGTTGTGTCGGGTTGGTTGATGCAATGAAATCGACGGCCGTCGTGGAGAAGTAGGAATTAATATGCTCGACATCTTTTAAAAACGAAGAAAAATAGAACGCGACTCGAGTGTCATTGATTGAACCTTCTTGGACTTCTTGTTGAATGCCTTGTAATCGGTCGATCCAACCCGGTAACACTTGGGCCTTCAATTCCTGCAGATCTTTTTGGATACCGTGTTTGAGTTCTTTACTTTGTTTGGAGGAAATATCGAAGTAGTCATCCACTTTCGAGGCGATATAGGTGTCAGCCCAGCGGAAGGCTATATCCAGACGACTGCACCCTGTTAAAGAGAAGAGCCCCAGGCACAAAATAAGTATGAACTTATTCATTCAATGATACTCCTGAACTCAAGATATCAGAGAAGTTCAACTTCAGGAGGACTTCCAAAATAAGTTAGCCCAATGTCTTAGCAAATGTGAAGATCCTTAATTATTCTTACGCCAAAATAAACCAGCCGCTAATTCACGGCCGGCCTATCTCAGATTAAAAACGGCAAGACAATTCAGCCAAAACTTTCTCGCGAATTATACCTTTAGTAACCTTTTTAAGGTAACCGGCTTCAATGTGTTGAAGGTCTGGGCTTACTTTAAGTTTTGCGATGCTATAGTCGTTCACAGCCCAACCGTCAGAAGTGTTTCTCTTGGTTTGAGTCAAGATGCCGTTGTTGTATTCAACAGTAAGACCTTGGCGAGATACGATTGTGCCTTCTTGAAGTGGCAACATATCTGGAGTAAGGCGGATTGAAATATTCGCAGCAGATGTAGTATCAGAGTTTAGATAGATGATAACTTCTTCAGGCTGAGACTCACTGAATGTGCCTTTGTTAACGGCATAAAAGCATGTAGAAGCGCCTTGGACTTCTGTTGCTTGTTGTTCGATAACAGTTTGGTATGCAGCTTGGCTTTGAAGAGATGCGCCTAAAAGTATTAAAGTTAAAAGTGATTTTTTCATAAATTCCTCTCGAATGAGAGGAATTTAGGGCCACAAGTGAAAAGTGACAATTGAATCGATTGTCACTTTTGATTCTATTTTGTCAATTTCAGCTGTTGGATAAATTTGGGTGGGTCTACATCATAAATAGGGGCAGTTAGGGAATTTTGCTAAGATTTGTTTACCACAACAAGCTTTGCAAAAAGGACCCCAAATGCCCCATTATGACCCCATCATTGGACTTAATGATATAAAGATCAATAATTCATTAGAACAAGGCGCTGTAGAGCTCCAAGTTGATT
>JBLMWG010000304.1:0-4851 GCA_050257115.1 Bacillota bacterium | reverse complement strand
CTCGCATCGATGGCCACGAACTGAGAATCCAACTTATCACCATAAAGACTGCCACCCTTGCGAATGATTTCTTCGACTTTTTTAGGGTCTTTGAATTCGTCTTTATTGTGCTCTTTATGAGCGTAGGCTTCGATCTTTTCGATGACCTTCTTTGCGCCACCAAGGTAGCTAAAATGCCAACCACCATTGGGGATAATGGTCACCTTTTCCGTGCTCACTCGGTTTTCCCGGTACAAGCGTGTTTTCTTGATTGTCTTGATGTCTTCGTAATTCAACATCACCGTGCCGTACCAAGGCATATAACCATCCACCAATGGAATTGGTTCCGGGTATGTTTTGATAAAGCAATTGAGGTAATAGTAATAAAGCTTTTGCTGGAACACTTTGATGCCAGCCTTATGAGCGAACTCTTTGACAAGCTCGGGGCGAGGAATTTCATCCACGTCAGAAACAATGATAACGTCATCAGGCTTGCAGTTCTTCAAGCCATGAAGAATGCCCTCTTTTTGATGATCATCATAATCCCAAGTTTTCGGCACACGCCATTTAGAAAAGAAATTCGGATACTGATCGACCACGACATGTTCGATTTTATGCAAGAACGGCTTAAAGCGTTCTTTATTTTGTTCGAAAAACAATGGCTTTTCTTTTTTCTGGAATGTGCGAGTCGCTTCAACCAAGACAAAGCGATCCACAACGTCATTCAAAGTGTTGAGGCGGATTTCCAGAAGATCAAGTTCATTGAAAAAGGCAAAACAGTCGTAAATCATAGTGCCAAAAAACTAGCCTCCCAGAGGGTAAAATGCAATGCGAAACTCTTGATTCTGGTCAGGAACTAATCCCTGTGATACCTAGTATTTATGCAGTACCAGACGCCCCCTGTCATCACAGTCTATTTCGATATCAGCAGCCTCGATCCTAAGAAGGTCACAGGCGTTGGCGTTTACATGCTTCAGTTGATCGAAAATCTAAAAAACAACCCTGCGATCCATCTGGTGCCAGTTTTAAAATTATCTCGCTACAAAAAGAAAAAACTCCTTGAGGACTTTCTTCAGCAAGAAGTCACACTGTTGTGGCCGTGGACGGGAGCTTTTAAAAAAAATGCCCTTTATCATGGGCCTGACTTCAAAGTTCTTATGGGACCACGCATGCCTCGCCTGGTGACAATTCATGATATGGTCGTCTTTGCGCAGAAATTCAATGCGCCACAGTTTTACAAACGTGGCATTAAAGACCTCACTAAAGTTTTGAAATCGAATATTGAGGGAATCATCGTCAATTCACGATTCACGGAAAGTGAAGTTCTAAAACACTTCCCAGAATTGAAAAATAAAACTCACGTGACCTTGCTAGGTTGCGATAGACAGTATCCAGCTCCTGAGCATTTAACCCCGTCTCTTGGCGAGTATATTTTATTTTTAGGAACTCTCGAAAAACGCAAAAATGTTCTTGGCGCAATCAAAGCATTTGAAATTCTTTGCAGCGAAGGCTTCGGCGGAAATTTAGTATTGGCCGGTGCTTGGGGCACTGGTTCTGAAGAGATCAAATCAGCCTTAGAAAATTCCCCAGCTAAAAAACAAATTAAGCATCTTAGTTATGTTCCCAACAACCAGGTTGAGGGTTTGTTTAAAAATGCTAAAGCCTTTGTGTTTCCTAGTTGGTATGAAGGTTTCGGTATTCCGGTCTTAGAAGCGATGTCTTTAGGCTGTCCTGTGGTAACCTCCACAGGCGGAGTTCTTGAGGAGATTACCGGAGGCGCGGCTTTACATGCCGACCCCTCCAAACCAGAAAGTATCGCAAAAGCACTCAACACACTTTTACAATCTGATTCCTTACGCGATGATCTTATAAAAAAAGGCCACCAACAGGCAGCTCAATTCACTTGGAAAAGATGTGCAGAGGAAACTCTGCAGGTTTACAAAAACATCCTTAATCAAGCTCAGAACTAATTGAATTTAAGCTTCTCGAGAAATTTTTTCTTCGATTGCAATATTAATGTAGTCGTTAATACTCACATCATGAGCATCCGCAAGAACCTTAACCATGCGATGCTTTTCTGGCCCCATACGTAGATTTAGATTTCCAGAAAGAGTCACTTCGGGCTTACGCCCTTCTTTTGCACAAAAATCCAGATAATCCTCAACTGACTCGTGGAATGCTGACTCTAATCCCTTTACTGTTGTTCCTTGAAAAGTCACGACGTCATTAATTCCCAGAACTTCCCCATGGAAAAGTTTTGCTTCAGAATCAAATTCAACTCGAGCAAAATACCCTTTATATGACATCATAAAGTTACTCCTGCATTTAATAAAAATCGGCGCACCGACTTAACAGCACCCCTGTCTGTTTCCTTCTGCGGATGCGGACGATGAAATACCGCAAATATTCCATTCAACTTCACTCTCACCCGGGATCCTCGTCCTTCACTCAACTCTGCACCTAATGCCCGGAAGAGAATCTCGATATCACTCCAATCAATATTTGCCCGCACTGGCTCATCGAAAATAGCCTTCAATGTTGAATATTGCTTACTATTCAAATCCACATCGTCTCCATATATGGTACCATTTTTTGGTACTATATTCTATCTGTTTATAAAAGCGTGTGCAATTTCCGCTATCCTATTGAAATCAATATACTTTTAATATCGCATTAAGCATGTATGGATACCGGACAAGTTCGACACTCCAAAAATACTTGCTCTACTTGCCGGGGAACAATACCCTAGCAAAGGGTACTGCAAATGAGAGGACTTCCGTATATGACTACTAAAAGCCAGGCAGGTAAGACGATTGAAAAAATACGAGGTGGGCAACTCAGCTTTGGCGAAATGATAGCTTCATTGCGTAAGGCAGATGAGCTCTCTCAAGTAGAGCTCGCGAAAAGACTTAATATTTCAAAGGCTCATCTTTGTGACATAGAAAAGGGCCGCCGATATCCATCCCTTGAAAAGGCCATCGAGTTTGCAAAGACTATGGGATACTCTCCCATTCAATTTGCTGCACGACTATTGGAAGATCAATTAAGAGTGGCCGGATTAAAAGTCTCAGTACAACTTGAAGTAGCATAAGACAGCTGCCTTCCGACAGCTGTTCACTAATCAAGTTCAGAACTAATTGAAATCAGATACTGACCGTAAGCATTTTTCTTTAGCGGCTCAGCAAGTTTCAATAGCTGCTCTTTGGAAATGTAGCGCATACGGAACGCGATCTCTTCAGGAGACGCAATTTTAACCCCCTGACGCTTTTCAATTGTTTGAATGAACAGACCTGCCTCTAAAAGACTTTCGTGTGTCCCCGTGTCCAACCACGCAAAACCACGCCCCATGGTTTGAACATTCAAGTTTCCTTTTTCAAGGTACACGCGATTCAGATCAGTGATTTCAAGCTCTCCACGCGGTGAAGGCTTCAATGCTTTCGCGTACTCAACAACGTGCTTATCATAGAAATAAAGACCCGTGACCGCAAAATGAGACTTTGGTTTTACAGGTTTTTCTTCAAGAGAAATCGCATTACCCGATTTATCAAATTCAACAACGCCATAGCGCTCTGGATCTGGAACTTTGATGGCGAATACTTCAGCTCCATCTTTCAATTTAGCTGACGTTTGCAATAGGTCCATAAAACCATCGCCATAAAAAATATTATCGCCCAATACGAGTGCGCAGCCTTCTCCATCAATGAACTTTTCACCAATGATAAAAGCTTGCGCCAAGCCATCTGGAGACGGTTGAACCGCGTAGGAAATTTTAATGCCCCACTGTGAGCCATTCCCCAAAAGCTGCTCAAAACGTGGCGTATCCTGAGGCGTAGAGATCACGAGGATATCTTTAATCCCAGCCATCATCAGTGTCGTTAATGGATAATAAACCATTGGTTTGTCGTAGATTGGCAGTAGCTGTTTACTGACCACTGTCGTGGCTGGATACAAACGTGTTCCTGAACCACCGGCTAAGATAATGCCCTTCATAATAAATTCCTTATAAAGGAAAACTATAAGACAACTTCCAGTGTTTGCAATCCGATATTTCCGATCTTGGTCGAAATCCAAATCCAACGTCACCCAATAAGCTACATTACGCCACCTCTTACTGAGCCTAATAGATGCATATGACTTGACACCCCACACAAAGTACGGTATTTTACCGTACAGAAAGGTTTATTGTGATTCCACTCACAATTGTGCTGGTCACGAAATCCGCAGAGAAACAAATACTGCGACTTCCGAAACATATTCAAGAGGCACTAAGATATTGGGTTGAAACTGTACAACTTATTGGAATCAAAGAGACTCGAAAACTAAGCGGCTATCACGACGAACCACTTAAGGGAACGCGGCTAGGACAACGATCAATACGCCTAAATAGATCCTACCGTGCAATCTATACTACGACGAAAGAAGAAATAAAAATTACTGTCATTGAGGTACATAAACATGCGTACTAAAAATCTTTCAAAACTTCTGGAGAAAAATTCAGAACCAATTTCATTTGGAGGGTTCATCAGAGCCGCGCGAACAACACGCGACCTCAGCCAAACTGAAATGGCCCAATTTTTAAAAATCTCCAAAAGCACTTTGTGCGATATTGAAAAGAGTCGACAACATGTCAGCATTGAACTTGCCATTAAAATAGCAAAAAAATGCGGCCTATCCGAAGCACTTGCCGCCGAATGCTGGGTACGAGATTCATTTCGCAGAGCTGGACTCAAAATGGCGGTGGAAGTAAAAAATATCGCATAGATAAATCTCTTCCACCACAATTTACTATTTAATTTCGACCGGAGTAGTTTTTATCAAGCCACTCTCGGTAGGAACCCGAAACAACGTTTCCTACCCACGTTTCATTTTCTA
>JBLMWG010000303.1:0-6718 GCA_050257115.1 Bacillota bacterium | reverse complement strand
AGTTTGCCAATTGAGCCGCCATCTCATGGGACTTCATCGGATTCGTTGGATCTTGATTCTTCATTTGCGCAAGCATCAACTTGAAAAATGCATCTTTATCCAAGTTTGGATTACCTGCTGTACGAACTTTTTTCGAAGGGTCCGTCCAATTCGGGTCTGAAAGTTTATTGGCAACCGCGCCAAGATCTTCTTCGCCGACTTTCGCTTTGTCTTGGGCACTTAATGTATTCGGTGTGTTAATGCTCTCAGGTTTCTGAGAAGTTGCACCGAATGCATTCACTCCCAATTTTGCGTTGACCATTGTCATGTAAAGCTCCTTCTTTTTATTCTGCTTCAGCTTCCGTACCTACCGGCACTCCAGCACTGCCGACTACCGCCGTTAAGCTACCAAATTCAGACCACTGCCTTTGCCGTCTACTGCACGTGCGCTTGACTTCACGCCTTCGGATTCAATCGGCTGCAACGGATCTCTGCGCTTCACCCCATAACCTTTAACGGCTTGAAAATCAGTCAAAGCTTCACGGCGACCTTGGTTGCCGAAATTTTCATTGAACTGATTCCAAAACTGACGAGCCTGATCTCTTTGACCATGACCGTTCATGTTCGTTTGGTTTTGCGCTGCTGTATCGTTCGTAGCCGCATTCACAGTATCTACTTTAACATTTTCCACTGAGAGCTTGTGAGCAGCAAGGCTGTTCTTCAAATCAACTAGACTAGACTCAATTGTCTTTTTCGCCTCTTGAGTATCTGCCGACATCTGAAGATTTACTTTGCCGTCTTGAAGCATCACTTTCAGGTGAATCGTTCCCATGCCTTCTGGGGTCATTTGAACGCTGACCTCACCGCCGCCCTTTTTAATCAAGTATTGAGCTTGATTCATCAGCTGCTTAACGGCTGCTTCATTCTCAGTATGATTGACAGGGCCTTGTTGAGCCACCGGCGCCATTGGAGCCAGCGGATCAAACTTCAAGCTTTCACCCTTGATCGGTTGAGCCTGAAGACCTTCTAACCCTGTCATTGCGGATTTGAACTCTGCCGACTTCGCAGTCAGTTTAGATTTCGCCGCTTCTTTACCTTCTGCCATTCCCTGCTTCATGAACTGGTTAGAGTCTTGCATCAAAGATTGGCCTTGTTGTTCACCTTGCTGTTGGAAAAGCTCCTGATCTGCTGCCTTGCCTTGAACAGCTTTGTTCATCATCTCACCCTGTACCGGCTTCTCTGCATGAGGAGCCTCCAAAGCTTGAGAGAATTCTTCTGTCAAATCAGCAGGCGCTTCTTCACGCCCCATTTCTCCGACCTTACCAGCTGTTGCTGAAGCGGATGCGGCATTCTTTGCAGCCAACGCTGCCAGAAGTGTCGGCGACATTGCCTCATTCATTTGCCCTTTCAAATGTGGAGGCAACTCTGGAAGCTGAGCTTCTTGCGGGACTTCCATGGGCGCAGCATCAGTTTCAGATGCTTCAGAACCTGCATCCATCATCATTCGCTGGGCAAGATTACCATCCAAACTTGGCATCGCTGGTGAAGCCGCTTGTGAATCGCTTTTCATCCAAAACTTTTTGTTGAGATTGTCTACGGCATTCCCAACTACATTTTGCCGCTCTTGAGAAGCAGCCATGCGCATTTGAATGTTTTGTGCAGACGTACCCAGGCCGGCGCTCATCTCTGGCGCTGCTTTTGGATTTTGCATCTGCGGCGTTTGTTGCAATTGAACCAACAATGACGCGTACATCGCTTGCGCCTTTTCAGCGTCAGCGTCGTCCAAGTCTAATTTCTCAATCACAGCTTTCGCCGTAACTTCTGGGGGTTGTTTAAGTTGGCTGTCGTCCAGCTGGGCCATCGCTTCCACAAGTCGTGTGGGAGGGATATCAAATTCACTCTCGAATGAGTCCATGAATTCTTTGATTGCCTTCTGTCTCGTCGCCGCCTTCTTTTCTTTCCCATCAGTAGTGTCGACCTTGCGTTCGGCTTTATCAGGTGCAATGGCTTTGTCATCCTTCCGCTCTTTCGAGTCTCCAGAATCTTTCGCTCTTGCGTCCTGCTTAGGCGATTCTTTTGCTTCGTTCGGGCTATTCAGACTGATCTTGTCCTGCAAAGCCTTTCCGAACGTAGAATCGGAGCCAGAACCCTTGAAGTCTTTCTCGAGAGCCCTGCCAGGCTGTTGAGACTTCAATTCGGTCGCACCCACCATTGGGGGGCCGACTATGTTTAACAAAACTTCCTCCTTCCTTGGATTAAGTCTTTATGTATCAGCGAGGCCTATCTAGCACTCGCCGGAGTTCTCTTATAACCAGCGTACTTCTCAGAAATAGTCTGAGCTTTCTCTGGTTTTAATAAATTCATAATATCAGCAGCATTTTTCTTTTTCATACGACCAAGTATCTCAACGACCAAATCCTCGTCCATTGTCTCAAAGACTTTAGCCGCTTGTGGCGCTTTCATATTTGAGTACATCTGTACCAAGGTATCGATTTTCTGGTCGTCGGCCTTGACGCGATCTTCGAGAATGCTGGAAATCTTTCCGCGCATGTCTTCGAGTTCTTTCAGGCGTTTATCAAGCTCATTTTTCTGCGCCTGCAACTCAGCTTCTTGGCGATTGAGTTCTTCTTCGCGTGCATCCAACTCTTTTTTTCGATCATTGAGTTTAGTCAAATGATCCAACTCATCAGCACTGATTGCTGCAGATTTTGCTTCGCCTGATGTTTCAGCAGTTTCTTTTTCCGCAGTTTTTTTGATTTCACTGACAGGTTTTGCTGGTGCGCTTTCCGCAGCCGCTTCACCTGTCATTGTAATTTCCACGCGCTTAACAATGCGCTCAACTTCATCATGGTTTTGAAAGCCCCAGATTGCGAGCATCAATCCCATAAACGAAACGCCGATCATTTTCCAGGGAATGGAGGCTTTCTTTTTGCCTTTTTTAGGAGCTTGCATTTTCATACGACGGCGAATTTGTTGTTCAACGTCTTCAGGAGCGAGATCCAAATGCAAACGTCGCGAAGTGGAATTCTTCGTAAATTTCACACCACCGGAATTTTGATCGGCCACTTGTCTTGCATTTTTAAAGAACTGATCATATCCGCTTTTCATCGACTCAAGATTCCTTCACAGATTTAAAGCGCAGGATCGCCTGCTCATCCATTTCTTTTTGATCTTGGGCAATTCGTTCGGCTTTGTATTCCTCGAACTTATTTTCCCGCATCTTCTCCATAATTTTATAGTCTAGAGCCGCTTGTCGCAAAATCTCTCTTTTGGACTCGACCAATTTCTCGACTTCTTGAATCTTTTGCATCTGCTGGGCAATACGAATTTTCTGACCTTTTAAAAACTCATGAATTTGCGATAGAGCTGGACCTTGGTTTCCACCCATTTGTACCAGGGAACCCGCATGTGTCTGGGCGTCTAGGACATCCTGGTGCATTTTTTCTAAGATCGCCTGTTGTTCATTCAAAAGAACAGCGACATCTTGAAAGTCTTTCTGCGCCAAGTTCTCCTTGATCTTACGATGCTCTAAGACTTTCTGAAGAGAAAACTTAAACTTCATCACACTTCCTAATTAGCACATCATGCATTCATTAAAATCTGCTGCATCATGCGTACTGTCGAAGTAAAACTCGTCGGATCCTCGACTCTTTGCTTTAAAAAGTCGTTCACCTGATCAATCACTTTGACCGCTTTATCGATCTTTGGGTTTGATCCTGGCTTATAGGCCCCAATGTTAATCAAATCCTCTGCATCTTTATACACCGCCAAAGTCTCCCGCAGCTTTTGGGCAAGCTTCACATGCTCTGGAGATACAACTGATTTCATCACACGACTCGCACTTTGCATGATATCAATCGCTGGAAAGTGCCCCCGAGCGGCCAACGCACGACTAAGCACAATATGCCCATCAACGATGGAACGTACGGAGTCCCCAATCGGATCGTTCATATCATCACCCTCAACGAGAGTGGTGTAAAAACCAGTGATACTGCCTTCGCCTTCAAAGTTGCCTGCTCGCTCTAAGAGCTTTGGCAAAGTTGCAAATACGCTAGGCGTATAACCTTTTTGAGATGGTGGTTCACCAGTGCTCAAACCGATTTCACGTTGAGCCATCGCAAAACGCGTGACCGAATCCATCATCAAAAGAACATTTTTGCCTTGAGCGCAGAAGTATTCTGCCATGGCAGTTGCCACATAGGCACCGCGCATACGAAGCAATGGACTCTGGTCACTCGTTACACAGACAACCACAGACCTTGCCATCCCCTCAGGGCCCAAATCGTGCTCGATAAACTCACGGACCTCACGGCCACGCTCACCGATCATCGCAATGACGTTGACGTCGGCGTTGGTATTACGAGCCATCATTCCCAAAAGAACGGACTTACCCACACCAGAACCCGCCATAATAGCGACACGCTGACCTAGACCAGCGGTTAATGCGCCATTGATGGATCTTATTCCAAGATCAATGGGTTCACGAATAGGCCGACGAGCCATTGGATTGCGAACTTCACTATATAAAGCGACTTCACGAAAGTTCTCAATTTCACCTTTATCATCTAAAGGACGGCCTAAGCCGTCGACAACACGTCCTAAAAGCTCATCGCCCGCACGGACAGTCGCAATTTGCCGAGAAAGAATGATTTTAGATCCTAAGGCCACGCCTCTCATATCATTGAGGGCCATCATCAACACATGCTTATCTTTAAATCCAACGACCTCAGCCAAAAATGATTTTTCGAGTCCCGTGGGAATGATCTGAACGATACTGCCAACGCTGGCACCCGGCAAATATCCTTTAATAAGCATCCCATTTACTTCTGTTACTTTACCACTATCGCGGGTTAAGTGAATAGAGTTAACAAGGTCTGAATACTTATCCAGGTTTATTTCGACATCGTTCATTAGCCAGCAATCCTGTCTTTGACCTTAGGAGTATTTTCAGAAAGAACTGTCCATAATTGTTCGATACGCTGTTCAATGCGAGCATCGACTTCACCATAATTGGTTTCAACAATACAGCCACCGGGGGAAATATCTGCGCTCGGCTCAAAGCGAATTTTTTTCGTGAACTCAAGGTCACGACCGGTTTCCGTTTTGAGCTCCTCAAGAAACTCAAACTGATCTTGAGACACGTGCACAGTGATACTTTCTTCATCTTGTGCCAAGCCCACAGCGTCGCGCAAGATATCAACCATCGCCTCTTTATTGGTTTGAAGCTCCGTTTTAGCTAGACGTGCCGCCATTTGAAATGTCAATTTAATGAGATGAGCCTCATTGAAAGCACCCATCTCTTTTTTCATTTCCTTAACAGCCAACAACAACTGATCCAAACTTTCCATCCGATGAGTAATATCAGCGGAAACTTTTTCGAAAGCTTCTTTACGACCTTCCTCAAGTCCTAGGTTGTAAGCTTCTTGGTAAGCAGCTTCTTGAATCCCTTTAAGTTTATCCAACGCGGCGGCTTCAATTTTTTCTTCTTCGTTCCCTTGTTCAACTTGATCGATACCCGTTTGGATACGAATCGCATCGTTCATGCGGAAGTCTGAACCACGATTTTTTTCAGCCAAATAGTTCATGGCCTGCTCAGGCGTGCCTAAGTCAAAGCGCATCGGTACGAACTCAAGAACTGTTTTATCAGCCACTTCTTTACTAAGTACCGCTTTTGTGTGGGCACCAACGCCCCGCTTACTAGACCATTGCATCTTCTGAACCGCCTCTTGCGATTAAGATTTTTCCCTCAGCTTCTAAGCGACGAGCCACATTGACGATCTCTTGTTGAGCCGACTCGACGTCGGACAACCGAGAAGGTCCCATGTTACCAAGGTCTTCGCGAAGCATCTCGGCAGCACGGGCAGAAATGTTTTTGAAGATTTTGACTCGGATGTCTTCGCTGGATGTTTTGAGAGCCAAAAGAAGCTTCTCATTTGGTACTTCTTTAAGAAGCGCCTGAATGCCGCGATCATCGATTTTAATAATGTCGTCAAATACAAACATAAGTTTGCGAATTTCTTCCGCAAGAAGAGGATCCTTCTCTTCCAAGCGCGACATGATCGCGGTCTCAGTATTCTTATCCATAACGTTGAGCATTTCCGCCACGGGTTGTACTCCGCCCAAGGCCGCTTGTTCAACTGTCGCCGTATTCGCTAACTGGTGCTTCAATACGCGGTCGATCTCTGCAATCAACTCGGGATCCACATGTTCAAGATTCGCCATACGCAGAACAACTTCTGCTTGCAGGGCTTCTGGCAGACGTTTGAGAACCTCACCTTTTTTCTCTGGTTCAAGATGAGCCAAGATAACAGCAACGGTCTGTGGATGTTCGTTCACAAGAAAGGTTGCCAAAGATTTTGCATCGACCATTTCAAGGGATTCAAGAGAGCGCGACCCACCGGAAGTGATATTCAAACCACCTAGAATACCGCGGGCGCGTTCTTCACCCAAAGCATCTACAATTGTATCTTTCGCAGAAATGCTTTCAGAGAAGATATAATCTTCAGTTTCGGAAATCATTTCATAGAACTCTTCAAGAACACGTTTTGTTACATGCACAGGGACCACGCGCAATTTACTCATTTGAATAATAAGTTTGCGAATTTCTTCCGCAAGAAGAGGATCCTTCTCTTCCAAGCGCGACATGATCGCCGTCTCAGTATTCTTATCCATAACGTTGAGCATTTCCGCCACGGGTTGTACTCCGCCCAAGGCCGCTTGTTCAACTGTCGCCGTATTC
>JBLMWG010000302.1:0-6897 GCA_050257115.1 Bacillota bacterium | reverse complement strand
ACGCAGGCTCGCTACCAAAAGTATGTCCGTACCTATGGGGTTTATAGACGGATGCCTTCTGCGGCGACGGCTTCTTGAACCGTAGAGCGCGCTGCCATTTTGGTCATAAATGCTTGCAGATTTTTGTGGTTCGTAAGGTCCACGTTTACAATTCCTGACCAGCGCAGGATATTGTAGGCATAGGCGTCAACGACGGAAAAGTGATCCCCTAAGATGTAAGGACTTTTTTGTAATTGGTTGTCGAGAACAGCTAAGCGCAGTTGGAGTCTGTCGCGAACGCCCTGTTTAGCTTCATCATTTAATGTTGGTTGGAATAAGATTCCCATGCCTTTATGAAGTTCAGTTGCGATGTAGTTCAACCACTCCATGGCTTTGTAGCGATCTTGGGTTCCAAATTTTGGAATCAAGTTTTTATCTGGAGCTTGATCGGCGATCCATTGCAGAATCACCGCACCTTCAGTCATCAACTCGCCGTTTGGAAGTTGAAGAGCTGGGATGTAGCCTTTTGGATTTACTTTTTTGTAGTCACCACCAGAGTATTCTTTTGCCTTAAGGTCCACTTTGACGAGATCGAATTTGAGACCCGCTTCGCGCAGAGCTATTTGAGAAGCAAGAGCGCACGCTCCTGGAGAATAAAATAGATTCATTTTTAGATTCCTTTGTTTGTGAATTAACAATGAGGCTTAAATGTATCAATTATAGCTACACAAGTAAAGAGGGTTGACTATAGGTCTATCGGATTTAAGACTTGAAACTCATCAATGAAAGGGAAAACACATGAATAAAATGTTGCTAGTTGTTATGGGGGTTATTTTTTCAACATCAGCGATGGCGATTGATGCGGGTTCTTTGAATCAAGCGGTTGAGGATACAAAAAAGAATGCGGAAGCTGTGAAAGTTGATGCTGATAAAAAAGTAGAAGCAGAAAAACAAAGCACAACTGAAAAGATTCAAGAGACAAAGAAGGCGGCGAAAGCTAAAAAAGACGAGGCTAAAAAAGCTGCTGAAGCAAAGAGAGCGGAAGCAAAAGCGAAGGCCGAAGAGAAAAAGGCCGAGTTAAAAGCTAAATTGGAAGAAAAGAAGAAGGCTGCAGAAGAAAAAAAGGCAGCAATGGAAGCCAAAGCAAAAGAATCCAAAGCAGCGGCAGAGAAAAAACTTGAAGACGTAAAACAAGAAGTGAAATAAGTAAAAGGAGCCAACTAATAAGTTGGCTCTTTTTATATGAAGAGGTTTTTTTATGCCTGAACTTCCCGAGGTGGAGATTGTTCGCCGTGGACTTGATGAAATTCTGCGTGATCAGCCTGTATTAGAAAAAATTGAACTCAAGCGTGGAGATCTGCGCGATCCCATTCCTTTGAAGCAATTGAAAACCCTGGTGGGGCAGAAACTGACGTCTATAGAACGTCGCGCAAAATATCTCATCTTATGGACGCCGAAGGGGGGGATGCTTTCTCATCTGGGGATGACGGGGACTTGGCGTGTGGCCACCGCAGGGGATGAACGGTTGCATGACCATATTTACTTGCATTTTTCAGGTGGGTTACGGCTTGCGTACAGAGATCCTCGTCGTTTTGGAATATTTGACTTTATCTCAGCTGAAAATCACGCATCGCATCCAAGGTTGAAAATCTTGGGACCAGAACCTTTGAGTTCTGAATTTTCAGGCGAGTCTTTGTGGAAGAGTTTGCGAAACAAGAGTGTGGCTCTAAAAGTGGCAATTATGGATCAAAAGGTCGTGGTTGGTGTTGGAAATATTTATGCAAGTGAAGCTTTGTTTGCAGCTAAAATTAAGCCGACGTTGCCAGCGAAAAATCTTTCTCTCGAGAGGGCGAAGGTTTTGGTTCGAGAGATCAAAAGAATTCTCAGGGAATCTATCGAAAAGGGTGGGTCCTCCATCAGTGACTTTGCCCACACGAGCGGGGAATCCGGGTATTTTCAGAATACTTTTAAAGTGTATGATCGTGCGGGAGAGCCTTGTGTGGTATGTAAGCAACATATTAAATCGAAGGTGATGGGTGGTCGAAACACTTTTTGGTGCAGCCATTGTCAGAAATAATTTTTTTAAAAAATATTTGCTAACGGTGTAAAAAGTTGTGTAATTTAGCCCTTAGTCGAGTTTCACAAAAAAACACAGGTTCGCCATATCGGTGAGTTTGTCTTAATTAATAACGAAGGGACAACAACAATGAAAGCTATCGTAATCGCAGCATTGCTAGCACTTTCTTTCACAACTGGTTTCACTTGCTCTAAAAACCAACCAGAAGCAACTCCAGCAGCTCCTGCTACTGAAGCAACTCCTGCAGCTACTCCAGCTGAAGGCACTGCAGCTCCAGCAGCTGATGCAACTGCAACTCCAGCAGCAACTGAGGCAGCTCCTGCAGCTACTCCAGCAGCTACTGAAGCAGCTCCAGCTGGTCAAACTCACTAGTTTTTAAAACTAAGAGTTTTGTGCTTAGAAAAGGCTCTCGAAAGAGAGCCTTTTTTATTTTCACCGGGTCCATGAAAAAGGCCCATCCACGGCGTTGTCGGGCTAGGGCTTTTGCTCCGACGGACGAGAAGTATACCTCCGCTACAGCCCAAACCCTTCGCCTTGCGGCTGGACCTGTTTGATCGACCCTTATTCTCGAAGGAGAATTCTTAAGTAGAGTTTAGGCTCTATTGTACGCAGTACTTAAGCCTGCGTATTTCCTTTGTTTTTGTTTTAGTGCCTCCTTGCACATGCCGAAAAGACGGGGTCTAATTATGGATGCATATGCAATAAAAGGAGAATCATCGTGGACTCTATCAACTCGTTGTATGGGTTTTTTCTAGAGAGTTGTACGTGGGCTTGGGTTTTAGGCTCACTTGTGCTCTTGTTGTTTGTCGGCTTCTTTGGAAGCCCTTTGATCGTTTGGACAATCGCGCTTGCGGCTATTATGGTGGGCTTTGGTGCACCTGTGTGGTTGTGGGGTGTGTTTGCTGTTCTGGCGGTTATCTTTAATATTCCGCCAATTCGTGCGGCTCTTGTGACTTCGGGCGTTTTCGGGATTTTCAAAAAATTCGAATTCTTGCCAAAAATTTCTGACACTGAAAAAGCAGCGTTGGATGCCGGTGTGGTGTGGGTCGAGAAAGATCTTTTCTCTGGTAAACCTAACTTCACAAACTTGATGAACGAACCGTATCCAGATTTGACAGCGGAAGAAAAAGCTTTCATGGACGGTCCGGTTGAACAACTTTGCAAAATGATCGACCACTGGGAAATCTACAAAACGAAAACGATTCCTCCAGCAATTTGGGAGTTCATCAAGAAAGAAAAATTCTTGGGCATGATCGTACCTAAAGAGTACGGCGGTCTTGGTTTCTCGGCACTTTGTCACTCTGAAGTGATCATGAAGCTTTCTTCGCGTTCTATTTCAGTTGCGATCCAAGTGATGGTTCCGAACTCTTTGGGTCCTGCGGAACTTCTTGCTCACTACGGTACGGATGCTCAGAAAAAACACTGGTTGCCTCGTTTGGCTTTGGGCCAAGAGATCCCATGCTTTGGTTTGACTGAACCAAACGCTGGTTCTGATGCAGGTGCGATCACGTCTTCAGGTGTGTTGTTCAAAGACACTGACGGAAAAATCAAAATCAAATTGAACTGGAATAAACGTTGGATCACTTTGGCGGCCATTTCGTCTGTGATTGGTTTGGCGTTCCGTCTTCGTGACCCTGAAAATCTTTTGGGTCAAGGTGAAGATCTTGGTATCACCTGTGCGTTGATCCCTTCGAACACTCCAGGTGTTGTGTTGGGTCGTCGTCATGATCCGTTGAATACTCCATTCTACAACTGTCCAACTCAAGGTAAAGATGTCATAGTTGATGCTGAAGAAGCTATCGTTGGTGGTATCGCACAAGCCGGTAAAGGTTGGATGATGTTGATGGAATGCTTGGCTGCAGGTCGCGGTATTTCCCTTCCGGCACAAGCAACAGGTGGTACAAAACTTGCCACTCGTGTAACTTCTGCTCATGCAGTCGTTCGTCGTCAGTTCGGTGTTTCTATTGGCAAGTTCGAAGGTGTGGAAGAGCCCCTAGCACGCATTGGTGCGACAGCTTACACGCTTGAAGCGATGAGAAGATACTGCTTGGGTGCCCTTGATAAAGGTATCAAACCAGGTGTTATCACAGCGATGCAAAAATACTATACGACTGAAATGGGTCGTAAGGTGATCGTTGATGCGATGGACATCATGGGTGGCGCGGGGATCTCTATGGGGCCTCGTAACGTTCTTGCGGAAATCTATATTGCAACTCCAATCGGTATCACGGTTGAAGGTGCGAACATCATGACTCGTACATTGATCATCTTTGGTCAGGGTGCTCTTCGTGCCCATCCATTTGCGTATTCTGAAGTAAAAGCATACGAAGCAAATGACTTGAAAGCGTTCGATAGAGCGTTCTTCGGTCATATTGGTCACATCGTCCGTAACACGTGCCGTGCAATTTTATTGTCATGCTCTCGCGGTTACTTGGCAGCGACTCCAGACTGTCATCCTCAAATGAAAGTCTACTTCCGTCGTATGTCTTGGACATCTGCAACGTTTGCGTTGTTATCTGACGTCGCAATGGGTGTTCTTGGTGGTCAGTTGAAAATGAAGGAGAAAATCACAGGTCGCTTTGCGGATATCTTGGCTCATATGTATATCGCAACTGCGATTCTTCGTCGTTTCGAAGCAGAAGGTCGTAAAGAAGAAGACTTGGCATTTGCTCACTACAATTTGAAAATGTGCATGGTTGAAATCCAAAAAGGTTTCGACGGTATCTTCGACAACTTGAAAATTCCAGGTCTTCGTTGGTTCTTCAAAGGTTGGATCGGTGCTTGGTCTCGTATCAATTCAATTGGTTCACAAGCCTCTGACGGTTGGACTCACGCTATTGCCTCTTCAATGATGAAAGAGGGCGGTATTCGTGATCGTTTGACTCAAGGTATCTACCTTCCTAAAGAACGCGATCAAGCGGTAGGTCGTTTGGATTACGCTTTCTCTGTCAGTTTGCAAGCTGAAGCGGCAGAAAAGAAAATCAAAAAAGCGATCCGCGAAGGCGTTCTTCCTAAAAAGAAAACGAACTTGTTGATCGATGAGGCTCGCAGTAAAAACATTATCACTGAAGCAGAACAAAAACTTCTTCAGGAAGCCGATGCAGTACGCTACGACGCGATCTTGGTGGATGACTTCAACGAAGAACAATACCACGCAAACAAAGTTCTTTAGATAGGTACGGACATACTTTTGGTAGCAAGAGTGCGTTAAACTACAAAACCCCGGTGATGAGCCGGGGTTTTGTTTTGAAACAGGGGGCAGAAAAAGAACTCACGGTGATTAAGAGATGTTCGTATGATCTTCAGACGAAATGAAATGGGGTGAGTATGATACTCGCGATGACTGCTTTGCTGGCGTCATTTTCAACACCGGCATTTGCAGATCTTAAGATCTCCGCGAATACGTCGGTGTGGGCTATGCCCGCGGAAGCAAAAAGTTGTATTGCTTGGAAGTCAGGCAAAGAAGAAAACGATATCAAGTCTAAGTATATAAACCTGGGGAATCTTGGATTTGAATGGGATGATGTGCGTCGGTCCCTGCATATCACAGAAATTCGAGTGTCCTTGCGTGGTGAAGTGTTGAAGGGGGAAGCCTATGATTGCCATATCACCGGGGCAGAGCTTCAGGCGCTGGGGGATAAAAACTGGATGGATATTCCCAAGGCTTCTGCAAGTAGATCTTCACAGCGTGATACGGATTGCTCGCTGATCTGTGGTGGCATTGAGTTCAGGCAGGACATTGCTGTGACCATGAACGGCAAGATTGAAGTGATCGGCGAGGCAAAATCAGCGGCGGGATCAGAACCTGTGATCTTCGCCTTGCCAATAACCGCCGACAATGTGGAGTTTTAAGTCGCAATAAATCTTATAACGGGCGACGGCGTGATTTCGTAGACAGCAGCTTTTTCACAAAACCGTCGTCGTCTTCGTCGAAAATGTCACCGATGATCTCTTCAAAAATATCTTCCATGGTGACAATCCCCGCGATATTGGCGCGTTCATAAATGACCGCCATGTGGGATTTTTGTTCCTGCATTTTCAATAAAATTCTAAAGACGGGTTCAAAGGCTTTAAATTTCAAGACCGGCCTGATCAGTGTTTGCCAATCGATATTTTTGTATTTGAGAGCGATAAAAAACTCTTTGCTATTGATGAGACCAATGATTTCATTGTCATGCATAACGGGGATTCGAGTGTGACCAGAGTTAACGATGATCGTCTCAACGTCTTCAATAAGATCGTCTTTTCTGATAAAAACCACATCAGACCACGGGGCCATTATATCTCGCGCCAACATTTTATCTGCGCTGACCATATTCATGATATACTGTTTAGTCTGAGTGGGGAGATCTTGAATTTCAATATCTTGCTCAGTGCTATGGCTGTCTCCGGCAGAGCCCAGACTGAAGATCTTTAAAATAAGATGAGTTGATTTTTCCAAAATCGACACTGCAGGTGAAAGAATTTTTTCGCCTAGATATAGGCCCCGCGCTGACCACAGCGCGATGGTTAAGGGATTTCTCAGGGCCAATGTTTTGGGGACAAGCTCTCCGACGGCTACGTTTAAGTAAGAAATTGGCAAAACTACTATTGCGATAGAGACCGCATCTGCAGTGCTTTTTGAAAGAGTAAAGAATTCAGCCAGTTTTGGAGAGAGTGCTTCTTCTGCTCCCGCGCCTCCCACTGCCGCTGCGATTGCCCCAACAAGAGTGATGCCAATTTGAATCACTGAAAGAGTGCGCTCTGGATTCGCTTTTAATTGTAAAAGCAAGCGCACACGCTTGTCCTGAGGTGTGAGGCGCAACAACTGCGCCCTGCGAACCGTCACAAAGGCCATCTCA
>JBLMWG010000301.1:0-3712 GCA_050257115.1 Bacillota bacterium | reverse complement strand
GGTTTTCGGTGCGCGAGGAGATGGTTCCATATAGTGCTTTAGAATCTTCTCTGAGGGGACGGGGCCTTCAATAATCGCCCGATAGACTTTCTTAAGTTCTCTCGCAATCAGAATTTTATTAAAAGCGGTTTGAAATTCGACAGTCTTAGCATAGACGATCAAACCGTTTGTAGGAACGTCCAACCGGTGGGTGATATAGAGTTTGGTATTAAGAGCTTCTTCGAGATAGGCCTGAAAGTTTTCTTTCAAATTATCGACACTGCCATGAACCGGAAGTCCGGAGACCTTGTTCGCTACCACAAAGTAACTATTTTCGAAAAGTACGCGAGATTGAAAATTGATATCGCCCTTCGGGAAGCGGCGAGGCTTTGTGTGGACTCGCAAATAGTCGCCGACAGAAACTGAGGAATTTTCTTGAAGTCGGCTATGATTTAAATAAATTGCTCCAAGGTTAAGCAGAAAATGGACCTGTTGAGAGTTTAGCTCCGTGAGTTGCATTAAAACGTCATCAACCAGCCCCGACGTGGGGCTGATAATGTGTTTAACTCCGTATTCAAATCCTCTTGCGCTCTGCATACTAATCCTAACTAGGAAACTACACTTAGCACGGCGTGACGTGGGTGTTCAAGTGAGATAAGTTCCTCCATAGTAAGGCCTTAGGAGAATTTGGTTTTGGAATTTGCTAACGAGCCGATCTTTCAGTGGATGTCTCAGTTTGCGTACCAACCGGGGACTGTTTACATTGCCCTCCTTGGTATGATGCTGCTTTCAGCTATTGGTTTGCCATTGCCCGAAGAAGTGACCCTCATTAGTGTGGGCGTTTTGGCGTTTATGGGTGCACACCCTCAGCACTTTCCGCCTCCCTATCCAGGTGCCCCGGTTGTGAATGTACATACCGCCGCCATAATAGCTTTTTTCGCCGTCTTCTTTAGTGATTTTCTCATATATACGATAGGGCGAGTTTTTGGACGTAAGCTTTTGTATCATCCACGGGTTCACAGAATGTTCCCGCCTCACCTGATGAAGCGTGTGGAAGAGTGGACTCATAAATACGGAACCTATGCCTGTGGCATTTTTCGTTTTACTCCAGGGATTCGTTTCCCGGGCCACTTGGCGTGTGGAATGTTACATTTTCCAGCGTGGAAGTTTTTGCTGATCGATGGCATTGCGGCTTTGATTAGTGTGCCGACGCAAATCTATTTGCTGGCGCATTACGGAGAGCCTATTTTAAATAAGCTCCGTCAGTTTAAACTGGTCGTGTTTGCAGTGATTGCAGTTCTGTTGGTCTATTTCCTGTTTAAGAAAATCCGCGAAAAGATGAAAGCCAAGGCTGTTTAAAATAAAAAAAAGCTCAGGACTTTACCTCTGAGCTTTAGTAATTATCAGATTTCTTACTCGAAAAGCGCTCGTTATTAAGCCGCGCTCGAACCGTAAATGTGCTCTTCTGTAATTTCGCAGCACAAGTTCAGTGTCACAGGTTTGCCGTGATTTTTTGGCTCCACATCTTTCCAGAAGATTTTCTCATAACCATTTGAAAGGGCATAGATCTCTTCGCGGATTTTGAATAGCAATGCCGCCGGAGATCCAAGGAGCCAGTCGATTTGCACAAGATAGAAGGCTTCTTCCAATTCCACGGGATTCATTGAGGTCATAAAAGACTTCGGTAAGTTATTCACCAAATGGCAGGCATTGTGTGAATACCTCTGGAAGGCCTTTTCCATGGGTTTTGCAAAAAGTTTATCCACGCGTGGATCTGGAGTGCGCGGGCCTGAAAAGGGCTCTGCGTATTTTTTAAAGTTCCAATAAAGAAGAGCATCATTCACGACATATTCTGCGCGTGGCAAATAGTCGGTAATTGCATCGATTTTAACGCCTTCATGAGCTGGATCATTAATGTGTGCATTGTGATCAACGGCTACAAGGCTGCGCAAGTGATACAAGAAAGAGTATAGGGTGTGCAGCTTTTCCGTGAACGGTTTGGAAAAATTCAAACCGAAGTTGTAAAGCAACGGAGCGCCGATTTTGTTTTCAAACCAGCTCAATGTTTCCAAAAGGGGACCCATTGCTGCTAAATCGACTCCCCAAGGCTTCATCGCCATTTCAAAAGTTTCATTGAATTGAGCTTCGAATTCAGCACAAATTTTTGGATCGACAACGGCGAGGTGTGATTGCAAGGCGCGTACGCGAGGTTGTGAGCGCTCATAGAGCTCTACATGGGGGTCTAAGGATTTCCATGCCTCTACCGCGAAAGAGTAATCCAAGTGCGGTGTTGCAAGAGGGGATTTGATAAAGCTGTTGAGTTTGACTAGTGACAAACCTACCAAGGCATCTGCCATGTATTTAAATGGTTCTGCAGGGGTGATTTTTTTGAAATCAGAATCTTGACTCCAGAATTGAACTTTCAGAGGCCTTAAAGTTGCACCTTTCGCCATTGAAACATCAAATCCTAAACGTAAAACCTTTCGCTTCATACACACTCCTTCGCATCTAAGGTATCGGTAAAACTCCCGACTTGTTTGAGTCGAGGTTTTCACCTAGGATGAAGGTCTGGAATGGGGGTGTGCCATGGTATCATTCGGTAGATGGGTAGATGCTCACGGACATTTGGCAGATCAACGCTGGGAAGGTCGGCAGGCAGAAATTATCGAGTCGGCCCGGCAGCGTGGGATTTTCTTTTTCATGCAAGGTGGCGTCGGGCCTGAGGATTGGGAGCGCCAGCGCCTCTTGCGCTCTCAGTTTCCCCATCACATTGGTCTTTGCTATGGCGTGCATCCGTATTGGGTGTCTGATCATTCTGATGACGAGGTCGAAGAAGCGATCAATCTTTTAGCGCAAGAGCTTCCTGATGCCATGGGCTTGGGAGAGATCGGTTTGGATTTTAGGCCCCATATTATGAAGGACTCTCAAGAACGCCAGATTTCCGCTTTTGAGGAACAATTAGAAATCGCCCATGTGGCGAATCGCCCCGTGGTGTTGCACTTGGTGCAGGCTCATGAGCAAAGTCTTACGATCATGGACCTGTTTGGGCTCCCACCGCAAAAAGGCATGGTACACTCTTTTAATGCCAGTGTGAAAAAGGCGGAGGATTTTTTAAATCGCGGACTGTATCTTTCTGTGGGAGGGCCGGTTTGCCGTGAAGACAATCAGAAGCTCCACCAAGCCGTACGTGAAATCCCGTTGGAATTTTTACTGATTGAAAGTGACAACCCCGATCAAGGCCCGCCAGCTTATCAGGGACGCTTAAATCCTCCTGAAAGCATCTGGGAAGTAGCAAAGACTATAGGGGAATTAAAATCCCTTGATCCTTTGGAAATATTAGATATCACTACGGGGAATTTCCACCGTCTTTTTGGGTCCACAGATCAACTTCTGGTGCCTCTTCAGGATGGTCGACATTAAAGCCCGGGACTCAGGAGTTTTTAGTGAAAACAGAAGATACTGTGATCGAGACAGAACATCCTCATTTGCAGCAACCTCCAGAAACTGAATACGTCTTGCATCGGCGTTTTGATCGCATGGGGCGTCTTGTCGGCGATCCAGCGATGAAGCAATTGATGAAAACCCACGTGATGGTTGTGGGTGTGGGTGGTGTGGGCTCTTGGGCTGCGGAAGCTTTGGCGAGTTCTGGTGTGGGGCATATCACGGTCGTTGATTTTGATGAGGTTTGTATCACAAACACAAACCGTCAATTGCATGCTATTCAAGGCATGGT
>JBLMWG010000300.1:0-16592 GCA_050257115.1 Bacillota bacterium | reverse complement strand
GGAAAGTTTACTAGAATTGAAATGGTATATGCAATGACCCCGACGGCTGCAAGTAGTGATCAGTCATCTTTGTCTGAGTTTGCATTGCAAGTGGGAATGTTTTTTATTTATTGAGTTGTTTAAGCAAGAGGTCTTATGAATATTTCATCAATACTGGGTGTGATTGCTGCATTGACGGTGCTGATCTTGGGGATTGTGACGTCGTCAAAATCGGCTTTGATATTTCTTGATCCTCATGGGATTTTGATCGTATTTGGAGGGACAGCGGCTGCGGCTTTGATGTGTTTTCCCTTCAGATTTTATGTTCAAGTTACTAAAGTCGTGATACGCAAATTTTTGGGAAACTACGCAGTTCGCCGTGAGTCCGCAATCCGCGAAATTGTAGATCTGGCCAAAGGCGTTCGTGAGAATCCCGAGTATTTAAAAACAAAAGTTGGCAGTCTGAAAACGCCTTTTTTGGTGGATGCGGTGGAGCTTTTAATTCAAGGGGGCTTTCCCGAGGATGTTCTTACTGAAATCATGTTAAAACGCTCCGCTATTCTGACCAAGCGTTACGATCAAGATGTGGGTGTGTTTCGTACGATTGCGAAATTTCCTCCGGCATTTGGTCTCATGGGAACGACCTTGGGTATGATTGCCCTGTTGCAGCAGTTGGGTGGCAAAGATTCCCAAAAATTATTGGGGCCTGCGATGGCTATCGGCTTGGTCGCAACATTTTATGGTTTGAGTTTAGCAAACCTGGTGTTGGTGCCAATTTCAGAAAACTTAGCTTCCATTAATCGGGATGATGAGTCCTTACGTATGATTGTTATTGATGGTCTTCGCATGGTTCGAAAAAAAGAACATCCGAAGGTTGTTGAAGAATATCTTAAGAGTCACCTGACTCCGACAGAACGACTTCATTATAGTAAAGGTAAGGCGGCGTGAGTTCTGATCGTCACGATGGTTATAAAGACCCCTTATTAGATGCAGATCATGGTGCAGTTCACGCTGAAGAGGGTGAGCCATGGCTGATTTCATATGCAGATTTGATGACTTTGCTGGTGGGTTTCTTTGTGATTTTGCAAAGCTTTTCTTCTGTCGATCAAGAGAAGTTCGAGGAAGCGAAGAAGTCGGTGTCCAAGGAGTTCGGTGGTCAATACGAAAAGCCCTTTGAGGAGATCTCCAATAAGATTCGTAAAGCCATTGAGAAGACAGGGGCCGCGGATCAGATAGTTGTAAAGGCCACTGCAAATGGCGTGGAGATTTCTTTTTTAGGTCCGGTCTTTTTTTCGACAGGGTCGGCGGACATTAAACCTGAAGCCAAAACCTTATTAGACGAACTTATTAAGGTGGTAAAAACCGAAGCAGGCGACTTTGACTATGTCGTTGAAGGTCACACGGACGACGTTCCATTAGCGGGTGGCGGACCTTTTAAAAGCAATTGGGAACTTTCTAGTATTAGGGCTTGCCGAGTTTTGGAGTACTTTTCCCTTGCGGGATTTAATAAGTCCCATTTGACGGCAATTGGTTATGGTGAAACTCGACCGATTTTGCCAAACCGAGACGCAAACGGCGTGGCAATTCCTGAAAACCAAAGTCAAAATCGCAGGGTTGTGATCAAGATGGTAAAAAAAGGCAGTGGGAATCTTTAAAGCTAGGCATCTGAATTTATGAATAACTTTGATCCATTTTTAAATTTAATAAATGAATCAACTGCGAACCTGTATTTATGCGGGAAATCCGGGTATTCCGGACCTCATACAGGCGCCGAGGTTAATCAATTTATTATGCAGGGCAAAGTCGATGGAGATGCGCAAATTTGGCTCGAGGTCGAACAGAAATGGGAGGTCCTCTCAAAGATCTCTCTGTTTAAAAATACTTTGGCGAAGAAAGCAATTAGCGGTAACGCTTTACCTGAAACAAATAATGAGTCAGAACAACCGTGGCAAAGTGGCGATGAGTTTTGGCGCAGTCTGAAAGGAAAAAATCTTTTTCGTTCAGAAGAATTCTCCTATTTAAATGAAGCTACCTTTAACGAGCAAAACAAGATACCGACAGTGCCAGTTGGATCACCAAGAAGACGTTTGTCTCTGGCGTTTGCTTTAGGTATTTTTTCTTCGGCGGCCATTGTCTGGTTTTTCCATTATCAGACGATTTCGCGGGCCCAATTTGACGAGATTCCAGGTGTTTCGCGCCAGGAAAATCGTGAACTTCAAGCCGCAGTGATGGAAAATTTCGACTTAAGGGGACCAAGCGCGGCAATTGCTCTGGCAAAATCTGAACATTCGGAAATATCTTTTGTTGTGGCGACTAATCAATTGGATGGGACTCGTCTTAAGTTGAAAATAGAAGGAGTGCCCGACACATTGGTGGGGGCTTACCGTTTTTCAGCACAGAGCAGTTTGAATGTAAAAAAAGGCCTTTCACGATCACCTGTTTTTCTTACAGAGCACGATAAGTCGACTCCTACAGGTGAATATAAGGTGACGGTCTATTGTGAGAACTGCGAACAAACGAAGGCCTTGGCAGCGAAAACTTACTTCTTGGGCGGAGAAAAAAATATTGAGTATGATTTGCGCCTTCGCCACTATCACGAAGTTCTAAGAAAAAAAGCTCGTGAGGAAATCATTGAGGCTCGCCAGCTGGTCGAGACGTTAAACCAGGAGTTTGTTGATACCACCGCTCGGCTGGAATCATTCATAAAGAATCCCGTAAAAACGTCATTTGAATTTTCAGAGAGCTCAGTGCAGATGCACAAACAGCTTGGGGATGAAATTAAAAAATGGTCGCAACAAAATGATCGAAACGAAGTTTTTTATTCGGAATTATTTTCTATGTTGAGCCGGGGATTCGAAGTCATTGCCCAAGCTCAAGATCTGCAAAAAAGATACGCGTCTGCCGTGATTCAAAGGTCCTCGAATATCCAGGAGCTGGAGCGAATGCTGTCAAAGCAGGTGGAGCTAGTTCATTCAAATATTTCCGCTTTGCGTGACAAAGCAGAGAAACTGGAGCATTTGCCATTATCCGCCAATGGAATGCCGCGAGTTGAATAGATACAAAAAGAGAACAAGGCGAAGCCTGGGAAAGGTTTTCGATTGAGGGGGTCAGTTTCCATGGCTTCCTACGGCTTTCTCAATTCGAGACACATGGATAGATTTTTGTGACAATTGAGGGAACCTGTCTGAAATTTAGTCAGGGTGATTACGTAATTCAAGCTTTCCTTTTGTTAAGGATATTCTTATAAAACATAACAATATCATATATTTACAAGCATATTGAAGCGGTCAGTTGAATCTTGCTTTATCGGCTTTCCTTGGAACGTTCCATGCTTTGAAAGGGCACATTAGGAGAATTAATATGAAAAGATCTTTATCCTTTTTGGTCATATCAAGTGTTTGGGCTTTGGCTGCTTGTAGCAATGGCGGTTCGGAACAAGTGTATAAGGAAATGAAGGAATCGTTGCAAGCAAATGCTCAGTCTCAAACTATTACTGAGTGGCACTTGTCGGATTCAAATCCTGAAAAGGCCTTTGCTCGCTGGAATGAAGATCTTATTGCTAAGAAAACGACAAGCAAAGATGTTTGTGATGCGATGTCCGGCTTGAGTGATGAAGAGCTTCCACTTTTTGAAGAAGAAATTAGAAAGCCGGTTAATGCGGCTTTGGTTTCTGATTGTAAAGATAAGTTGATCGCTCGTTTGGAAGATCACTGGTCATCTGAGCGTGCGAACTTAACAGTTAACGTTGATAACCTGACAGAAGAGCTTGCTGATTCAGGTTTTAAGTTCTCTTCCAGTGTACAATATCGCGATACTTCAAATGGTTACTTTGCAGTAGCCGGGGATATTGGTCCAAAGCAGGTTGTTATAACATTTGACGATGGTCCTTCTGAGGCTCATACGCCTTCAATTCTTGCGACTCTAAAAAAGATGAACGTAAAAGCAATTTTCTTCGAACTCGGGAAAAACGTGAATGCTCATCCTGAATTATCAAGACTTGTGGCGAAAGATGGTCACTCTATAGGTGGTCACTCTATGACACACAGCTGTTTGGGTAACAGAATAATCTGTAAGAACAATAACGGTGGACATTTATTCACAACAGCAGAAGCGGTTGCCGAAATCACTGGAAGCTTGAGTGCCATTAAAAAAGCAGTGGGTTGGGTGGATCCATTCTTCCGCTTCCCTTATGGAGAGTCTTCTCCAGCTTTGAAACAATATTTGCGTAGCGCGGGTATCGGTGAGTTCTTCTGGTCAATTGACAGTGAAGACTGGAAAAATAAAACTCCGCAAAAGTTGATTGATGATGTGATGGTTCAGTTGAAAGCACGTGGTAAAGGGATGATCTTGTTCCATGATATCCAACGTAAAACAGCCGAAGCGCTTCCAGAAATTCTAAGACAGCTTTACAAAAACGGATACCAACCAGTTTTGTTGAAACCTAAAAATGGCGTGATGACTCAAACAACAATGACGCAGCTATCTGCAACGGTGACTGACAAGGATTCTTTGGGTGAATTGATCGATACGCTTCAGGCTAATCCTCAATTATAAGTTTCACTTTATCGCAAGACGAAAGAAGGCTGATGGAAACATCGGCCTTTTTTTATTTTCGATATGAAAATTTCATTTTCTTAATTCTCATTGCTAAAACGACACAGGCCAAGCCTTGGAAAGGGTGGCAAAACTGACTCTGAGCTTGTTTACAGGGGCAGAATTGTTATGAGCGATCACCATCAGCACATTGAACCAGAGTTAAGTGTCGGCGAAATCATGAAACTGTACCTGTCACACTGGCGAATGTTCGTCTACTTGACGGCGGTGCTCTTTGGCGTGAGCATGATCCTGTATGTCGTCAAAATTCCTTATGTGGCGACGACATCTATTGTGTTCAACGATTCGCAAAATTCATCCGTGCAAGCATTTTCAAATCAGTTTTACGGTTTATCTAAATCAGTGCAGGAATCAAAAAAGGGCAGCAGCCTTCTCTCCAAGCATATCGAATTTTTAAAAACTCGAGAATTTTTTGAAGCGGTCTTAGCGCAAATTCCGATTCGAGGCCAAAGCTCTCAAATCATGATGGAAGAACGTCAGGGATTCGATCTTTTTAAAAGCAAATACTTAGATCAAATAAACGACAGACCTGAGACGCAAGTTGCGATTCTTCAGCGTTTGGATAAGTGGACCAAAACACAATTGGATGCTGATTTTGAAATCAAGGTATCTGTTGCGACCCCAGATCGGGCCATGTCTTTGTTTCTCGTAAATACAGTGACTGCCGTTGCGAAAGAGTTATTAGAAAGGCGCGAACTCGAAGAGATTTCCCGCATTCAAGAATTTATGAAAATTCAAAAGCAGGATGCCGACCAGAAGCTCACGCAACTAGGAAAGGAATTGGCATCATTGCAAAGTAAAGATGAACTAAGGCTCCCTTTGGCATCACAATCTAAGATGGCCGAGTACGTCAGTGAGCTTTTAATCCGTGCAAATGAATTGAAGTTAAAGATTTCTGGCAATGAGAAACTTATTGCTTACCTGAAAAAAGACCCCCCAGTGACTGAGGACAGAACTTTGTATGGTACTCGTGGCAAGATTGAAGCTCTAGAAATTGAAAATAAACTATCGAAAGAAAAACTAGAGCAGCTTCAGACGTCGATTGATCAGTTAAAAAATCAAACCAAGGAATTGCCCTTTCAGGCGCAAATGGCCGAGGATTTAAAGAAGAAGTCAGAATTGGAATTTGCACGCTTCAAGGAGCTTAGTGTTGCCTTGGCAAAAATTGAGGCCGCAAAGCTGTCCGTTGGGAACAGATTTGAAGTTATGGAAGGGGCTCGGTGGGAAACCACTCAGCCACAAATTGGTATCTTGGCGCTGGCTTTGTTGTCCATTTTAGTGAGTCAATTTATGGGTTCTTTGATTATCTATTTCCGATATCTTTGGAATCCGAATGTTGTTACGGCTCAGGCGTCTCGGAATCTTGTTGTTTTTGATAATTACACCATGGATCCTAGAGTCATTATTGAAAACTCAAAAATTAAATTCAGTCTGAAACAATCCGATGCTGAGTTGTTAGCGCAAAGTCCCACCTCGCCAATGGAGAACTAAGAGTGTTTATGCAGTATTTAAGATATATTTTATCAACCTTATTAATGGCTGCGATCACTGGTTGTGGAAACCCGATTGAGCAGCAATTACAAAGAGCGGTTGTGGCTAACAAGACGGCCACCTCATTACTGGAGTGGGAGCTTTCTCCGAGTAATCCTGAGCTCTTATTTGCGCAGTGGCGGGAAGAGTCTCGTAAGAGCCCCGAAAATCAGAAAACTTTGCAGAAACAAATTTGCGATAAGCTTCGTAGCATGGACGGGTTGTCTTTGACGATTTTCGAGCAGGCGATTAAGGAGGAAGCAAATCGTTCTCTGGTAATGGATTGTAAAGGAGACCTATTGGCTCAATTAGAGCGCCATTATGCAGCAGAACGAAGCACCTTAAAGGTTCAAGTGAATGCACTCAAACCAACAGATTCGGGCAACAACTTTCAATTTCCGACCAATGTTCAGACGCGAGATACATCCAAAGGATATTATGCTCGAGCAGGAGATGTGGCTCCGAAGGAAGTTATTCTTAGCTTTGATGATGGTCCAAGTTCAGAATATACGCCTTCCATTTTACGCACGTTAAAAGAGGTCAATGCCAAGGCACATTTTTTTGAGTTGGCCAAGAACGTACGACGGCATCCCGATGTTACAAAAATGGTCGCCGCGGACGGGCATGCTATCGGAACTCATTCTATTTCTCATCGGTGTTTAGCTTCAACGCCAGTGTGCTCTCGCTTGAATCAAGGAAAGCTCTTGAGCTTTGACGATGCGGTGGCAGAAATCAGGGGCGGGCACCAAAGTGTTTTCGATGTTTTGGGCTGGGTGGAGCCATTTTTTCGATTTCCTTATGGCGAAGACTCATTACCCCTAAAAAACTTTTTGGCTATAAACTCGACCGCTCAATTCGCGTGGAATATCGATAGTGAGGACTGGAGAGCGCAAACAAATGAAGAAATCTTGAAAAAGACTTTGGCTCAAATTGATGAGACTAAGCGGGGAATTGTCTTATTTCATGATATCCAGCGCAGAACCGCTGAGATCTTACCACAGTTTTTGCGTGAGCTTTACAACCGTGGTTATAGTGTTGTATTACTTCAACCAGCAGATCCGTCTGTACGATTTAACAGTAAACTGGTGAAGAAGCCGCTACCTTAAAAAGACATGAAAAGACCCGACGTTGACCGTCCATCGACTTGGAAACAGTATAAATCAGGAATGTGCAATGGTTGCTGGGGTGGCTGCTGTACAATGCCCGTCGAAGTTAAACTATCTGACTTGATTCGCTTGGGCGTCACGGATGAAGACGAAGCGGCCAGCGGCATCAAAAAACTCGCCAAACGCCTCATTCGCGAAAAGGTCATTGTCTCCTATCGTGCAGGCACCGAATTCTTCATGCTCGCTCAAAGAGCGAACAACGATTGCCAATATCTCCACCCCATCACAAGACTCTGCACCGTCTACGAAAAACGCCCCGAGACTTGTCGCAAGTTTCCCGAAATTGGACCGCGGCCGGGGTTTTGTCCTGTCGGCCCCCGATAGTCGGTCCGGTCCTTTCTAAAAGTACCTAGGGTGTGGCTTATGCTGTCTGCTTCGGACAGTCCTCGCTCTTTTCTTTCTTCGGCTTTGTCATGGTTTTGTGGTTCGATCTCGTGCGCGTTCATCTCATCTTCTTCTGACCTGCGGAACTCGCAGACAGCATAAGCCACACCCTAGGTACTTTTAGAAAGAACCGAACCTCCAACGCATGTTGATTACACCTCAGGCGGTCTAACACTGAAATTCAGGTATTCCCCAAAGATCTCGATTTCCTTCTGCGTCCTTTCCAGCAATCCGCCGCACTTGTACTCTAGCACTCTTGACTGTCTCTAAAGGGGAAGGCAAGCCCTGCAAGAGAACAACCCTTGTAAGAAGTGTCTCAAAAAGAGAGGGTGTCAGGAAAATCGACAATCAGAAGGCGTGAAAGGTCAGTGTCTCAGTATGAACTGAGCCAAGTCCATCTTATGAGAGATGGTGTGGCACAGTCGCTGCTCCTCTAGCAGTTAGGAAGCTGGAGGAGCTTATGGGCTTGACAGATAAAAAACTCGAAATTGCGATTTTCGCAACCGCAGCAGTGTTTGTTGCTGGTCTCGGGTATTTGTTTAAAGCGCCAGTTCAAAATGTGTTGGCAACTGCTGATGTCATTTATGAGATGCCTCGTCCTAAATCCTTCTTGGCGGCCTTGTTTGATTTGGGTGGTCGCGATGTTTCTCGTAAATATATAAATCCATTTGAAAAGAAAAAAGCAGAAGAAGCGAAGAAGGCTGCTGACGCAAAAAAGGCGACTGAGGCGGCGAAAGTAGCTGCGGTAGCGGCAAAAAAAGCTGATGGTAAAAAGAATGATCCGACAAAAAAACCAAGTGTGAATGTTAAAGTCGTACAAGCTGACCCGGCAAAACGGCTCTTTGATAAAGACATCGGCTATGGTGGCAGCGGTGGCGTCACTGTGCAAATGGCTAATAATACAAATAATAAAGCAGATAACTCCGCAAATCCGAAGGATAAAAAAGTCACGGCTGAGCAATGGAGAAGTTTGGTTCTTGGGCAACCAACCCAAGCAAACGTAAACAAAATGGTTGCAGCATATATGGCCGGCGATATGACGGACTCTGAGTTCTATGGAATTGCAAAAGAACTTATGCACAACAGTAATTCGGAAACTCAAGCTCTGGGTTTGTCAGCCGTAAGTTCTTTTTACACGACAAGTGCCTTCGCCACCGTAGCGACAAGCTATTCAGTTTTTCCGACGGAAGTTCAAACGAAAGCTGACGCTTATCTTTTGGGCTATGCAAACACAGGGCGTTTGGGGATTCTTGCTTCCGCTTTGAAAAGTTCATCCACAGATGTCGTTTCAATGGCAACACAGATTGTGCTTAAAGGTTATCAGGCGGCAAAATCTAACGTTGGATCTGGCACTAGTGGCAGCACTCCTGGCAGTGACGTGAGCGTCAATGCAGTGTCAAGCTACACGCGTTTTGTTTCGATCTTTCAAACCCTTGCGCAAAGCTCGGACTCAGAGATCGCAAGCCTTGCGATCTCAGCTCTGAACCAAATTCAAACAGGCGTGGCCTCTTTGTAATTGCAAAGTGTTGCGCATCTAATTGTTGCTCTGGTGTATTGCTCTAGACTTTGAACAATCAATGTAAAATACAATAGCCGCAAATCTTCAAAAACTTTGAAAGGCGGCTTTATGAAAACAAGCTTATTGCTTGCTGTATTTTTGTTATCTTCAACATCATTTGCTGAAATCTGTGGAAACAGCGATGACCGTGTTCCCTCTGCAGATCCTAAAGTAGGTCGTTTGGTTAAGGCAGGTGAAACACAAGGTTGCACGGCCGCTCTAGTTGGTAAAAACTGCCTGATTACTATTGGTGCCTGTGCTGAAAATCGTGATTATGTTGAGTTCAATGTTCCTGCTTCTATCGGCGGAGTTCCCCAAGCTTCTTCAGCGGAAGATCGCTATGATGTTATTAAAAGTGAAACCAAATTCAGCGCTCAAGGTATTGGTAATCAGTGGGCTGTGATGAAACTTGCTGCAAATAAAATCACCGGTAAGGCGGCGGGCGACGTTCAGGGGTTCTATAATGTGGCTAAACAGAAGTCCCACGATAATGATCCTATTCGTGTGGTGAGCTATGGTTACGCATTAGGTGACACATATGAGATTAAATATGATCACAAATACAATGCAAATCCCTACGCGGATGTTTTGCACTATGCTCAGGCCGTGTCATACGGGAAGCTGGTGAAGGCAGGTATTTTCTTGATCCCTGAAATTGTTGAGCACAATGCTGACACTTCCTACGGTTCATGGGGTGCGCCCATCATCAGCCAGGTTACAAACGAAATCGTAGGTATCAGTACTCATGGTGGCTGTCAGGCTGAGTATGTTGTTTCAGCGGGCGCTCGTTACACGAATGCCGGCACATCAGTTACTGGCAACAGCAAATTCAAAAAAGCCATTGCTGCTTGCTTGGCTCAATAGAAGCTATAGAGGCTCTGCGCAATTCCGAAACTTGCTGACAGATTTAGGTGTTTTCGACGACAATATTTCCATGAAATATTGTCGTCGTTTTGTTTTTATGCTCGTCAGTTTGATGGTTTTGGCGTCTGCCAATGCGTCGACGAATTTGCCTAAAAATTTAACGGAGGCTGATCAGGTTCGTGCTCTGGAAATTTTGGGTTTCGGCTCCTCAGGGAAAATCTTAGCCGATCCTTACCCGTTGGGTGGATACTCTGGAGTGGAGTTTGGATTGTCGACTCAGTTCATTCCAATTGGTGATTTGGCCAGACTTGGCAGCGCTACGAACAGTAAAGGGGAGTTGTCTTATTATTCCCTGACCATGGGTAAAGGACTTTTCTATAACGTCGACGTGTTTGCGTATTTTACCCCGGCCATTCAGTCCGAAGAAATGCAAAGCTTTGGTGGGCAACTCCGTTGGGGATTTTATGAAGCCAACTTTTTTCCAATCTCTTTTTCCGCCATGGCTTATTTGGGCGGAGCGAACTTCCAAAACCTAATCAATGTGCAAACGACAGGGTTTGATTTGATTGCCACGGTGAATATGGATAAGTTGGCATTGTATTTTGGTGGGGGTCGGATTCGTGCGCAAGGCACCTTTGTCGGTGGAGCCAGTGGAATCACAGCCAGCCAAGAAACTGAAAAACAGGATATCGTCGAAGACCATTCATTTTTTGGTGTCAGTATTGGCTTTGCTAAAGCCTTCTTGGCATTAGAAGTCGATCGCTATTCTGACTCCGTCTATAGCGGAAAACTAGGATTTAGATTCTGATTGAGCTTTTTGAATAAGTTTTGTCGTCGATTTGCCGTCGATAAACTGTAGTGACATCACCTGGCCACCGTAGCTAGCTACAAAAGATCCACCGACGATTTGTTCAATTTTCCAGTCGCCGCCTTTTACTAAGATATCGGGCTTCACTTTGTGGATGAGGGTCTCCGGAGTATCTTCAGTAAAAATCACGGTAAAGTCCACACAACCAAGAGCAGCTAGGATTTCCGCGCGATCCGCTTCAATTTGTACCGGACGGGTGGGACCTTTTAGACGTTTGACGCTGGCGTCGGAATTCACTCCCACAACCAACACATCTCCTAAGGATCTTGCTTCTTGCAGATAGCGCACGTGACCGACATGAAGGAGGTCAAAGCAACCATTTGTGAATACAATTTTTTTGCCTTCAGCTTTTAAGGGGGCCAATGCCTGTTCAATATTATCGAATTTACGAACTTGGCCCATGATGCCTATGCCTTTTTAAGAAGACGGGCCCCAGTGATTTGACCGGCGACGTCTTTACCAAAAATTACAGAAATAATCGGGAATAATATAAATCCAGTCAAAACAACCAAAGCACTGCGAGCAGCTACTTTCAAAGCGAAAATACCTGTCGGCAATTCTTCCGGTTGTCCGACTCTTTGATCAAAGGCCCACTCACCTGGAGTCGCCCCCATAAAGATACGATTCACAGTCAGGTAAATGAAAGAAACGCCACCAAAGATTGCCGCGGTCGCCAAGTAAATCATATAAGCATCATCTGGATGAGTCAGGTTGCCAATCAAATCTACTTTTGTGATCAAAAGCAGGATGATCATGCACAGAAGGCTTGCTGCGATAACCAACATGCCATCTAAAATCGCCGCCGAAAAACTCCAGTGAGAAGCTTTGTAAGTTTCTTTTGTAGGAGTTGCCGTGATTTTATTTTTAGATTTGCTTTCATCGAAATCAAATCTGCGATTTTTTTGTAGTGTTTTAAGGATTTCATCAACCGCTGCCGTTGAAGAAGAACCATCGCCGCCAACTTCCGTCAAATTGCCTGGAGTTGCGGGCACAGTTGCAGGAGTCTTCTTACGCGGAAGTGGTGGACGAAGCGGATCTACAGAACCTTCTTCGATCAATTCCAAACCGGAGTTTTTCAAGATAGTTGGTTCAGACTCCGCTTTGCCCGCAGAGCTTTTCTTTTTATGGAATCCAAGACCTTCGGTCAGGGGCTTAAACTCAAATTCCTCGAAAGGATCCATTCCTTCTCCTTTAACTCATCAGATCAAAGTCATACTTTAGGACTGATACCAAGGCCATGCAAGCCGTTTCAACTCGCAGAACTTGGGGTCCCAGTGTGACTGGATGAAGGCCTAGGTTTTGGAGCTTTTCGACCTCTTTGTGGCTGAAGCCACCTTCACTACCGACGATGATCCAGATGTCAGTAACTCCCTGAGGTTGTTGAGCTTTTACCTTACTGCAATAGTCCTTGATGCTTAAAGTTGAAGCACCTTCATAGGCAAATAGACCGACGCTGGAAGGATTTTGGTTAATAACTTCAGAAAGCTTATCCAAGTTGATGGCAGCATGCACTTTCATCAAGTCGCCCCGCCCTGACTGTTGCGTGGCCGAACGAACGATCTTGTCCCAACGCTCGATTTTGTTGTCAGAGATTTTTTCACCAGAACGGACAAAGCTGAATTCGGAGAAAAACGGCTGGATGCTTGTTACACCCATTTCCACAGCTTTTTCCATTACAGCGTCCATCACTGGAAAGCGGGAGATCGACAGCGCCAAATGAATGTGCGGAGTTTTCAGAGGCGGGATGATGCGCTCTTCAAGAATTTGAGCGGTCGCTGATTTTTTGCTGACGTGGGTGACTTCAACAAAAAAGGCTTTGCTATCTTCGGTTAGAACTTCAAACTTAGAGCCCACATCTTGGCGGCAGACATCGAAGATGTGATGAAACACATCTCCAGAAAAATTCACTTGATCGCCGAAGAGGTCTTTTTTTTCAATCCAATATCTTCTCATGGGTCGACCCTATGTTTCAGATGACTGTGCCCAGTAACCAACCCATTCGTCTTTTTCAAGACGACGGATAACAGTGAGATTTGTTCCCTCAAAGAATTTTTCAAAGAAGTGATTGTCACGTTCTTCCAAAATACCGGTTAGCAAAATGTGACCGCCTGGTTTGAGAACGCGCAAAAGGTCTTTTTTAATATTGATCAAAACACCATCGATGATATTGGCAACCACCACATCATAGGGCCCACGGATATCTTCAAGTTGTGTTTCCGGGATATCGATTTGTGGAAGCTTGTTCAGCTTGACATTGTCACGAGCAACACGGCGAGCTTCTGGATCAATCTCAATGCCAGTCACCAAACCCACACCGCTCATTTGTGCAAGCATTGCAAGGATGGCCGTTCCTGTGCCCACGTCAAGGAGTGCCCAGTCGGCCAAAGTCGCTTTGTGTTTTTCTGCGAGTTTGTGAAGGAAGAAAGCCATCATTTGAGTTGTTGCATGTGTACCTGTTCCGAACGCCATGCCTGGATCAATATAGATCGGATGTTTGCATTCAGGCGGAGGCGTCAACCAAGATGGGACAACCCAGAAGTCACCAACAAGGCGGAAAGGTTTAAAGCCCTTTTTCCACTCTTCAAGCCAGTCTTTGTTTTCTTCTTCGAAGATGTTCCATTTGATACTTTGGTTGTACTCAAGCAAGCCATCAAAAAAGTTGCAGCCAGGACGTTCAGAAAAAAATACGTCCATTTCGTGCATAGGGACATTGATGAGTGTGGGATCGTAAGTCAGATCGGGTTGAGCGAAGACCAAAGCTTCAGTCACGCCGGTGGCTCCACAACCAAAACTGTGTGTCGTAACGATGTCTTCAAGGTCAGCGGGAACTTGGCTTAAGCGGATACGGAAATATTTATTTTCACTCATGCCCTGAGTTGTTACCAGAATCCGCCACTTTTTCAAGCTTTTCCCCTTTAGAAACTGGGGTTTGCGTAAGGGCCTTTTCTGGTGCAGCCGGCGTCAGAGGGGACTGTAATTCCTTCTCAGGACTGATCTTTGCCACCTCGGGGGAGGTTAAAATCATCGGAGCTGGAGCTGCGGCTTGCGAAGCTGCTGCCTGTGGGGTGTGCAGAACCGGGGCTGTAGTCACAACGGTCGTCACTGTTGTAGTCGTTGTTGTTGTCGAGTTTTCCTCAGCAACCTTGCGCTTTGGTTTCGGCTTAGAAGTATCAACAAACGCTCCGCGCAGGTCGATCTTGTCACCAGTCATAATGCCAACTTGTTCGAGCATCGGTAATTCATCCCGAGAAAGCAGATTAAACTCACGAGCTACGGCAATTTTATCATAAATAGCGATGACTTTAAGTTGTCCAACAGGCACCGCAATCTCGCCAAAAGAGTTCGCACCGGCCGCATCGCGAATATTAATCTTACGAACGGCAGTCACCACCAGATTCTTTTTCAAGCCAGAGTCCGGTCCGGCTGCAATATAGAAATCTTTGTAAGGGGTTTCTTCGTCAGACAGAGTGATATTTCGACGAACATCAATGATAGTCATCGAATCCGCTGCGTGAGCAGAGGGAAGAAAGCTTGCCAAAACTAAAAGCACACTCATCATAAAAACCTTCCTTGGGTCTTCTTGTTCTTCCTATCGGTTGTCTCTTTTTGAAACTTTAACTTCGGGGCCTTGGTCCAGCTATTCCCTAAATAGGACAAAGACTGAGGCTGTGAGTTCCTAGTGGTTTTAGGTAGACGCGTGCGAGTTCCGCAGCGAAGCGAGGACTGTCCGAGCAAAGCGGCTGTCTAAAACCACTAGGAACTCACAGTCTCAATCTCGCAGCATAAGCCACAATAAAAAGATTAGTTAGAAAAGATGGCTCCTTGAACTGAGGAGTAAACTTTGTACTGCCCACCCGAAGTTGTCTGTTCGATTTGGCTCATATAGCTTCCTACAGTGGATTGCACGCGGTAAGTTGTGGGACCACCTGTGGTTGTACCAGTTTGAGTGGAGCCTGATACGAGCCCTGTGGATTTTGCCGGGGCTTTTAGGGTCTCAACAATTTCATTGGTGATATTTTCTAGAGAAGCTTCCATTGAGCAGCCAGCAGTTGCCAACATCATAAGAGCGAGCAAAGTTAGCTTTTTCATTCAGGTTCCCTCCCGAAATATTCAGGTATCGTTTAACATGATACTTATCGGCAAGTTTCTGAAGTTTTTTAACTATTCTCGCTTTGAGACGGCTTCTTTACATGGGCTTAATAGACTACGAATTAGTCTGGTTCTGGCGAGCTTGAGTATTAAAGATCAGAGCTGACGCAATCACAAGTGCTCCGAAAATTTGACGAAGGCTTAACGTATCGCCGAAGATCCACCATCCCAAAATAGCTGCGGTCAGGGGCTCCACCATCATTAATAGAGCCACTTCAGAGCTTTTCAACTTTTGCAGGGCTGCCAACTCTAAAGTTAGAGGAATGATGGTACTAATAATCGCAATGCCCAGAATGGATGAAGCTGCGGTGCTTGTCAGATGCGGAATTTGGCCGAAGTTTGGATGATGGAATGCTGCTAAGGCCAGAGCCCCAAAAGTGATCACGTACAAGCTTGAAGAAAGAGGGCGGACATTTTTTTGTAAACGACCTGAAACCATCACATAAATCGCATAGCTGATTGCGGAACCCAATCCCGCAGCGATAGCCCAAGCATTGCGAACTTCAATATGCCCCCATAAAAGCAACAAAAGGCCAGCGGATGCGGCGACCAAAACCAGGGCTTCTTTTTTAGAAATCTTGTCGTGGGTAAAAAAATGCGAAAATACGTTCACCCAAAATGGGTAAGTATAAAGAAGTAACGCTGCCAGAGTCACACTGAGTCCTTCAATGGCTTTAAAATAAAGCGTTGAAAAGAACCCATAGCCAAAAATACCCAACATCGCTGCGATGAAGATTTGTTTTTTATTTAAGCGCACCCATTCGGGTTTGAATAGTAAAAGGAAAATCCAAATTAGCAGGGCTGCTAGAGTAAAACGGTAGGTGAGAAATTCCCCGACGGAGAGGCCGGAGCTAAAGGCGATTTTTCCAAAAATCCCTAAAAAACCAAAACCCACGCTTGCGATGGAAATCTCGATCGTTCCTCGAAGGCGTGGGTTCATGTTCATAGACTATCTTTTGCTTTTACTTGGCTTCTCTGTTCTGACACCACCATGGTAGCCAGTTTTAGAAACCTTCACTGATTTCTTACCGCTCGCAGATTTTGCGCTTTTTTCTGATTGCGCTTTCTTTTGAACAGGAGCTCTGCCTTTGTAAGAATTCTTTTTTACTTTTAAATCTTCTGGATCGTCTGCCAAGAACACGCGGTTCGCAGCGACGTCATTGATGTAAACCAATTCACCAGCTTTCAAGGCACCCAAGCGTAGGCGGCCGATGGCCACGCGTTGAAGTCTTAAAACGTCAAAGCCAATTTTCATGAACATTTGACGGATCTGACGGTTTTTACCCTCTGTGATCACGATTTTGTACCATTCGTACTTTTCAGATTTGTTATCACCAGGCTTTTTGATCTTTTCAATATGACGAGCGGATACTCGACCACCAACGATCGTTACACCACGTTTTAGTTTTTCAAGTTGGTGAGGTTCTGGTTTACCATCCAATTTTACCAAGTAAGTTTTCGTAACTTCTTCTTTTGGATG
>JBLMWG010000299.1:0-5502 GCA_050257115.1 Bacillota bacterium | reverse complement strand
AAAATCGGAAATACACCGAAATTCTGTGAAACACTCTCCGCGTTCACTTTCTCTATTGAAATTAGCCAGGTATCTGGCTTCGTTTGTCTTTTTTTGAGTGCTGATTTCTAAACAGAAAAATTGGATGGGGTGGCAGGACTCGAACCTGCGAATGACAGAATCAAAATCTGTTGTCTTACCAACTTGACGATACCCCAACATGGTGACGACTGAATCGCTAAAGTACGGATTTAAGGCCTCAAATGCAAGGAATGATGCGGCGTCACAATAAAAGGTGAGCCCGAATCTCACAAAAGAAAAAGCCCGCCTGGGCAGAAATGCTGCAAAGGCGGGCAAAAAGGCCCATGGGGTTGAAGCCGCCACACACTTCCGGACTCCACAACTGTCCGAAAGCTGGCGATGAGCAGGGAACTTCAGCTAGTAGTCGTCTCCGCCATAGCCGCTCGTTGGAGCTTTTTGGCGTTTCAGATTTACCAGAGTTTCACCCATGGATTTCAATTCTTTCTCGTAAGCTTCAAATACTAAATCTTCAATCATCGTCCGTGTCTCTTGATTCAGAGGGTGGGCGATATCCCGAAACTGGCCGTCTTTACGTTTTTTGGAGGGCATTGCGACGAACAAACCACTTGTTCCTTGGATGACCTTTAGATCTCGGACAACGAAACAGTTGTCCAAGGTGATTGAAACGTAGGCCTTCAATCGATCCTCATTGACCGGGAAAACTTTCACTTCGGTGACTTTCATAGAGTCCCTTTCTCGTTGCCATTCTTGTTGCAGTCATTGGCGCCATACTATGGTCCGTCATTCTTCTCGGCGACTCATTCAGAAAACTAAAGACCTAGGTCGAGGAAAGTTTTAGTCAGGGATCGAATTGCTCCGAGTTTTGCAAATTTCATCTCAATTTGAAACAGAGTCCAATTACAAAGACATCAGACATCTTCTTCAAATGCGGAATTGCATCTGAAATCTGCTTAAGACTCTCGGCTTGCTAGATTAATCTGGGCTTAGGAGACTTACCATGGCAGCGCGCTTTATTTTGCTCGGCGATGATTTTTCGGATGATAACAAAAAGGCTCGAATCCGCTCAGAGCTTTTGGAAAAACTTGCTGATGAAATGGCTCGGCGAATGAAGGTTGAGTTGAGGATTCTTTATGCTCTGGATATTCCCAGAACCGTTCTCAACACAAATGAAATACTAACCTTGCTAGCTGAAGATCGTATGCACAAGCTCGCCATCAACGCTAAATTGGATTTTCAAGCGGGATCTCCGGTGGACTTGATTCTGAAGGAGGATCGCAAGAAAAGCGGTCCCGAGCTGATCATCTTAGGTTCTCGGGGGAATCGAGGTTTAAAAAAAGCGTTTCTGGGAAGTGTCTCTGAAGAAGTCCTTCGTCACGCCAATACACCGATTCTGATTTTAGGAGCTGAGGCGCAAGCGCAGCGCTACAAGCTGTCTGCGAATAAAAAGCTGAAATTTCTGGTGCTGACAGATCTAACCCCCGCCAGTGGGCCCGCTGAGCGAGAAGCATTAAAACTTGCAAAGACCTTAAAAGGCGATATTGTGCTAGCGTATTCTATTGGAGATCAAATTCGCCGAATGAAAAACATGCTCTATTCCCAACGCATTGTAAGCCAGGGGATCGAGGCGATGTTTGTGCAAATGCGGGAAGAGGCGAATCAATCACTTAAGCGAAAGGTGCAAGCCTATCAACGCCAAGGGATCGCGGTGGAAGGACTCATGCTGCGGGATGAAAAAGACATCTCTCGCGTGATCAGTCAAGATGCAGAGGGAAAATACGATTTGGTGGTCATGGGGACTCACAGTCGTAACAAATTTCTGAAAGCATTCTTGGGCAGCACTGCTCGCAATATGATTTTGCGGTCACCGGTTCCGGTTTTGATTGTGCGTTCTAAATCATGAAGTTTTTGCGATCCTATGTTTTGTTGTTAGTTGTTTTAAGTGTTCTATTATTCATAGCACCCGATCATTCCATTGATCCATGGGAGTTGGTCAATCCTCACAAGTTGATTCGACTTATTTTCACACTGACCTTGTTGCAAATTTTAGGAGCCTTGTTGATGAACTTCTTTAAGGGGAGTGTCGGCGGGGGAGCTTACGGATTTTTCGGAGGTTTGATTTCCAGCACCGCTTTAACCGTGTCGCTTGCTAAGCAAAGTCAGAGTGGGGATGAGGATGATGTTCGTTTACTGAGTCTTTCTTATCTAAGCGCCCTTTTTGGGATGATTTTAGAGGGAGTGATTCTGGTCTATGTAGGGTTGAGTGAAATTCACTGGGAAATTTTTTGGGCGTTCAGTGGCCCGATCCTTGCGACGCTATTTTTACTTTTTGTACGTGTGCGAAGTTTACAGCGTATAAATTTTGACGACAGCAGTGTTCCCGTCGTGCATCCGGCGTCGATTTTGAAATTAGGAGTTTTGATTGCCGTGTTTTTGGCGCTGTCGAAAATTCTGCAGTATCAATTGGGAACTTCCGGGCAGTTTCTGTTAACGTTTGTGACCTGCCTTATTGAGATGCACGGATCAATCATTGGCAATGTGCAGCTGCATGAATCAAATATATTGAGTATAAAAATTCTGGGACATTTAATTGCGGTAGGAATTGTTGCGTCTTATTTAGCGAAATGGGCTTTGGTGATGTTTGTCGGAAGCCCGGGTTTTAAACGCCGGGCCTCAAAGTACACAGGAATTTTGCTGGGGGCCCACCTGGTTGGATGGGCCCTCTTCAGCTTTATTGTGCCGTGATATTGATGATTTGAATGCGTGTGTTGCGTGCAATACGGATGGTATTGTCGCCTTTTTTGAGCAAGCGTAAAACATCTTTCGTGTTAGCTACAGTTTGCTTGTTAACATCCAGGATCACGTCTCCGACACGAAGGCCTGACTTTGTTGCTGCGGAATTTCTTTCTGTTTCAATCACGATCGGTTGTTGCAAGTCTTCAGGCAGCCCCCACTCATTGCGGATGGCAGCTGTTGGATCTGCGACCGTGAAGCCCAAATTCATTGGGGCCTTTTGGCCGGTGTGTTTTTTCAGCTCAGGTTTTGCGGTTTTAGTATCTTCAGGGCGTGCTGTTACGACCGCAGCTAGAGTGATGGACTTGTGATCACGAATGACTTTTAACTTTGCCTCTTTTCCAATGGGCGCATCGCTGACGGCATCAATCAAACTGAGGGAGCTGTCAATTGTTTTGCCGTTAAAGTTCGTGATGATATCGTACATACGCAGGCCACCTTTAGCCGCTGGACCGCGAGGATCCAATTGTGTAACAACGGCACCACGTTGATCACCCAATCCCAAATATTCCGCCGCTTCTGGATCCAAATCACCTAAGAAAATACCTAAGTAACCACGGGTAATGCGGCCTTTGGATTCAAGCTGCGGAATGATTGCTTTCACGTCGTCAATCGGGATCGCAAAACCGATCCCCTGCGCACGAGCATCAATCGCAGAATTAACCCCTACCACAAGACCTTTGGTGTTTACGAGGGGGCCTCCGGAGTTTCCAGGGTTGATGCTGGCATCTGTTTGGATCAGAGGAATTTTGTTGATTTCAGTGATGTCGCGACCTTTAGAAGAAACAATCCCTTTGGTCATCGAGTGACCATGACCGAAAGGATTACCGAAAGCGGCCACCCATTCGCCGACCTCGAGGTCTTTGGAGGAACCCAGGACGGCCACCGGAAGTTTTTCTTTTGGTTTGATTTTGATTAAAGCAATATCCGTGCGTTCGTCGCTGCCGATTAACGTGGCTTCATAGGTTTCTTTTGAGCCTTCGTTCAGCTGTACATTAATGATATCTGCGCCTGCGATGACGTGATTGTTTGTGACGATCAAACCGTCCTCACGAATGATGAAACCAGTTCCTAAGCCTATTTGTTGCGGGCGCATTTGTTGTTGAGGCTGCATATGCACGCCGTAAAGTTGCTCTAGCATATCGAGCATCGGATCACGCATGCGCGGAGTATTTTTTGGAATCGCAGTTGTAGAAATATTCACCACGGCGGGGTTGATGACTCTTCCCAACTCAACGAACAGGTTGGCGGGGAGAGGCTGGTTCAAGTTGAGCTTCGGTGCGTCCTTGGGAAGATTTTGCGCAGGAGCTTCACCTGCAAGAGCCACGGCAAAAAGTAAGAATAAAATCTTCTTCATAACATATCTCCTATAGGGCGTCCTAAACGGACACGAATTTCATTTGCAGATCGTTGATTAGATTTTCCAAAAATTTAGATTCATCGGCGGTCAGATTGCCTTTGGTCTTTTCTTGCAGAACCAGTAGCAAATCAATATTGAAGCGAGCCATGTTTTTATCTTTATTGATTTTCCCGCTGGCAGGATCTGGGGCCAGTCCCATTGCCATCACAGCTGAAGAGGCCAAGGACATAATCAATACCGATAATGAAGCTTCCATTTTGTCTTGCATATTTTTACCCTCAAAACAACATGGGTTCGTAAAATCCCATGTCAAGCTAGCACACTAGATTGGATAGTATCCCATCAGTTTCTGTAACCGTGTTTCAATCGGAGGATGGGATTTTAAAAATAAATTCTTTTGTTTAAAACCTTCGGGATTCACCATAAATAAGTGACTTGTACAAGCCGGCACTTGTAGTGGATGAGTTTGGGCTAGCCCCTCAAGGCGCCACAAAACTTCCCCCAGCGGATGACGGCCATTCAGCAACTCGGAAGCCATCAAATCATTTTCGAAGAATGACTTTTCGCCCACCGCTAATTTTATAATTAACCAGCCGACTGGAGATAGAAGTGGCATAAAGAACTGCAAACGATAGGGCAGGAATGAATCCAAAAATTGTCCCAAGCCCACTACGGAATTCGCCAAAGTGGAGCTTACAGAAAAAGCGAAGGTGTCCAAACGACGAATATGACAAAGTTGATGGGCCACAACAGCTTCAAGTTCTGCATCATTGAATTTTTGCAACAAACCTAACGTGAAACCTAAGGAGCCGCGTTTCCATGAATGTCCGACACAAAACGCATTTACTGAGCTATGCGGAATCACATAAACCGAAGGAGTAGGCATTCCCAGTTGCGCAGACAAACGAGCAACCTTATCTAGCAATCCCCAGGCATCTTGTCCTTTTTGGCGACGTGCATTCAATTTAGAAAGCACCCGACTTTCACCATAAAAGAACACCATAAAGTTCAAAACTAAAGCGAACAAAAATCCAACAATCAACCCTAGACGTTCACCAATCTGATACCCAAGAATCAGAAGTGCCAGAGAACTTGAAAGAATAAAAATCCACACTTTTGTGCTTGTATTACCCATAGGAAAAACACTCCCACTTTCCTCTGAAACTGGCAATGGTTAAGGACCTTAACCCAGTATGTCGCGCGTCCGCCTGCATCATGTCGCTCCCGGAACTTTCTAAATTTAAGTGGGCCTTGGGGGCCCTCATTAACGGGACGCGCCCTCCAGGCTCGGCCGGCTGTCTTGACCGCCGTTGGCGGTCGCGGGCATCCAT
>JBLMWG010000298.1:0-14316 GCA_050257115.1 Bacillota bacterium | reverse complement strand
CGCCACAACTGTACCGGCGGGTTCATCTGTCACCATCACCATTCATGCAAAGAATGCGAATAACACTCCTCAGACAGTTGGGGGAATTCCCATTGTCTGTTCAATTGCCTCTGGAAGTTCTACGGGAACATTCACACCGGTGGTTGATAATAACGATGGGACTTACACGACAACCTTTACAGCGAATCAAGTTGGAACAGCGATTGCCGTCGGGTTGGCGACGAATCTCAACTTTAACATTGATACGCCTTTAAGTCTGAATGTTGTGCCGGGTCCGGTGTCGCCACTGACGTCGACTTTGAATTTATCTCAGATGGTTATCTCATCAGGGAATAGTGCTTTAGTAACGGCCACTCTTAAAGATGCCTTTGGAAATCCAGTCACAAGTGGAATTAATGTAGCCTTCACGACCAGCACGGGGAATGGAGAAAGTACTGGAACTTTTAGTGCGATAACGAATCAAGGTGGCGGAGTTTACACAGCCGATTTTACAGGAGTTGTGGCAGGAACAGCTCGATCCATTGGAGTTTCCGTTGGCGGAGTTAATCTAGCAGGAATTTCACAATCTATTACCGTTGTGCCTGGGGCACCCGTTTCATCAAACTCAACGATTGCAGTTTCTACCTCAACTCTTTCGTCGGGCGCAAGTGCGACCGTGACAGCTGTTTTGAAGGACATCAATAGTAATCCCGTTCCTTCTGGGTTGGTTGTGACGTTCAATAAAGTGGGCGGAACAAGTACTGGAGATTTTTCTGCATCGGTGGTGAATGCTGGTGCGGGTGTTTATACGACCACGTACACGGGAATCGTTGCTGGAACTGCGCAAACATTATCGGTGAGTGTTGGAGGTGTGCAACTTTCGCCAACCACAACCGTGACGGTTGTACCAGGGGCGCCGTCCGCGGCCCAAAGTACACTGACTTTAAGTAGCAACTCCGTAAATTCCGGAAATTTTATCACTGTCACAGCAACGCTAAAAGACATCAATTTAAATCCGATTACTGCGGGTACTATCAGCTTCAATAAATCGGGCGGTACCTCAACCGGAACTCTCTCAGCAGTTGTAAATAATGGCGGTGGTAACTACTCAATTCGATACACAGGTGTGGTGGCGGGAACTGCGCAAACACTATCTGTACTTTATAATGGAGTGGCGATTGCAGGCTTGAGTGATACGGTTCAAGTGTTGCCGGGCGCACCAACGAGCGCGAATTCTACATTGACCATTTCTTCTAGTAGCATATCTTCGGGCAGTTCCGCAGTTATCACTGCGACTCTTCGCGATGCTAATAATAACTTCATTAATTCTCCAGTCTCATCAGTAAGTTTTTCTAAGAGTGGAGGAACTAGCACAGGTACCTTTGACTCTGTTGTTTCATCGACTCCGGGAATTTATACGATCAATTACACTGGGATTTTGGCGGGATCGAGCCAGAGTATTGGTGTGATTGTTGATGGCAGTCCGTTGGCTCTTTCCACGAACGTCACCGTCGTACCAGGCAGTGTGTCCTCTTCCCAATCAAGCTTTTCTTTGTCATTGACGACACTTCCTTCTGGGCAGTCCTCTGTTATGACAGCGACCTTAAAGGACGCGGCTGGAAATCTTATTCCAAGTGGGGTGACTGTTTCCTTCGCCGCTTCTGGGGGAACTTCGACGGGAACAATTGGCTCAGTAACTAATCAAGGAGCTGGTGTTTACTCAGCAAACTTTGCGGGGGTTGTTGCGGGTACTGCCAAGACCATTTCGGTCTTGGTAAATGGAACGACCTTAACAGCTTTGAATCAATCACTCACGGTTGTTCCTGGCTCAGCGAGCTCAGCGAATTCTACAATCGCAATATCTTCCAGCACCGTGGCCTCCGGCAGTTCGGTGTCGATTGTGGCGACCTTAAAAGACATCAATAACAACGTTATTCCCTCTGGAGTTTCCGCTTCCTTTAATAAAATAGGCGGGACTAGTACGGGGGATTTTGATAGCAGTGTCATTAACAATGGCGATGGGTCCTATTCGACAAATTATACCGGCATTTTAGCTGGAACAGCGCAAACAATTTCAGTAAGTGTGAATAGCGCGAATTTAACTCCGACGGTTTCAGTCACTGTTGTCGCAGGAGCCCCGTCGCTTACTTACAGTTCACTCACGGCTTTAGCACCAACAGTGAGCTCCGGATCGTCGGTGTCTATCATCGCGAACTTGCGCGACGCAAACTTAAATCCGATTACCTCAGGGACGGTGAGTTTTACTAAGACTGGAGGAACATCGACCGGAACATTTGGTTCTGTGAGTGGATCGAACGGAAGCTATTCTGTCCAGTATACGGGCATAGGGGCGGGAACGGCTCAGACTTTGGGTGTCCTCTTGAATGGCGTAGCGATCAGCGGTTTGAGTGCGAGTATTGCTGTTATCCCTGGGCCTGCGTCAGCCTCAAAATCGAGTCTGACATTAAGTTCCGCAACAGTGCCTTCGGGAGCATCCATCAATATTACGGCATCAATTGTGGATGACAATAACAACCCGATCTCTTCGGGTATTACCGTCGGATTTTCAAAAGTGGGTGGCACATCCACCGGTGTTTTAAGTGCCATCAGCAATAGTGGAAGTGGAATTTACACAGCAACATATACCGGTTTTGTGTCTGGGACGGCGCAAACCATTGGCTTGATGGTCGATGGAGTGGCTTTAGGATTGGCGAGTTCTATAACGGTAGTTCCCGGATCGCCTTCTGCTTTGAATTCAACGTTTACAGTTTCATCGTCGACAGTTGTTGCAGGAAGTTCTGTGACGTTGACCGCAACTGTTCGCGATTCGAACAACAACCCAATTCCTACGGGAATTTTGGTTTCCTTTACCGCAGCTGGCGGTTCTTCGACAGGGCTATTCGGTACTGTTGTCAGTAACGGGGACGGAACTTACTCGGGACAGTTCACTGGGGTCGGATCTGGGACTGCAAAAACCTTAAGTGTAAATATTAACGGATCCAATTTCGGTACAACAAGTTCAGTTCAAGTTCTGACAGGTCCTCCATCGCCAGTGACTTCAAGCATTTCTGTTGCGGCAGGGACTGTTCCGTCGGGAAATACAGCGGTTGTGACGGCGACCTTGAGGGACTCTCAAAATAATGCTGTTACTTCTGGAACTGTGTCTTTCACGAAAACAGGCGGGACCAGTACTGGATTCTTTGATGGAACTGTCACAAGTGGAAATGGCGTTTATACGAGCAACTACACTGGCGTTTTGGCTGGAACTGCGCAAACGATAGGTGTAACCGTCGATGGAACGAATGTTGGGATATCGACTCTGTTGTCTGTGGTTCCTGGTGCGCCGTCGGCCACAAACTCAACAATATCAGTCAGTGCTGCAAGTGTTCCTGTTAGTCAGGCTGTCACGGTTACGGCTGTTATTAAAGATATTAATAATAATGGAGTTTCATCTGGAATCACTGTTGCTTTTTCTGCGACAGGGGGGACAAGTGCTGGAACATTTGGATCTGTAACCAACTTAGGCAGTGGCAGTTATAGCGTGAATTATACTGGGACTGCGAAGGGCAGTGCACAGACATTGCAAGCGAGTATCGGAGGCGTAGCCTTTGGTCCTACAGCGACAATCACTGTGACAGCAGGAGTTCCACATCACTTGGCCCTGATTGCCAGTCCTTCTCCTTTGAACAATATGAGTTGCAGCGGGCCTTTTACGATCAATTTGCAGGACATAGTTAATGTCTCGACATCGCAAGCAACCGACATGACTTTGACTTTTTCGTCCAGCGGTAATGTTCATAATGGCGTATTATATACGGATTCGAGTTGCTCAAGTTTGATGTCATCAACGGTCACACTGCCTGCATTCACAGAGACCACATCATTCTATTACATGTCGACGCAGCCACAAAACTTCAACTTAAGTGTTTCAAGTTCTCAAGCTGGAGTTGCAAGTACTTCATTTAACGTCGTGACAACACCTGTGCTTGCTTGGTTGGGAGCTGGTGGAGTCTTCACAACATCTGGCTCGGGTTCTGCCATCGTTGGAGGCGATTCAGATGGAGGAATGGTTGAACCCTTTGACGTGTATTATGACGGCACCAATATCTATGTGACGGACAATAATAACTCTAGAATTATGCGTTTTGATTCAAACTTCAATATGACCGGTTGGATCGGGCTTGTTGCAAGTACGGACGGAATGACCTGCCAAAGTGGAACTCCGGCTGTGAATTCTTTTACCCCAAGCTGGTGTACAGGTGGCCGACCCTTGGGGACCACGGCGTCTTTGCTTTATCAGGTGAGATATTTAACATCTGATGGAACCTATTTATACGCCACCCAAGGAAATAGTGTTCTTAGATTTTTAATGAGTAACGGAACGTATTCTGGATTTATGGGGGTTCTGTCCGCGACCAATGCTTGTGGTTCTTCGGGTGCAGCCGTGCAGTGGTGTGCCAGCATTTCGGCTTCTGCGGGGCAAGCGACAGCAGCAGCCTCCAGTGCTATTGGAGGTTTTAATGCTGCCTACGGTATTAAATATGCTCAAGTTGGTGGGGTAAATTATCTCTTCATCGCTGACGGAAACAATCACCGTATTGTGCGTATTAAAACCGATGGCTCTGGATATGGTTGGGTTGGACTTATCGGAGCAACGGCGCCGACGACGCCAGCCAGTTGTAATGGATTGACCACGGGCCAGACGACCACTGACTGGTGTACGTCAGGTACTTCTCAAGCCTCGATTCGATACGCTTTAACGGGAACTCCGCCGACCGTGCCAAATGAAGGTTTCAGTACTCCTTACGCCGTCGACGTGGATACGGCCAATGGCTTTCTTTATGTCGGAGAATATGGCAATCTTCGCATCTCTCGTTGGAATCTTGGGGGAACCTTCTCTGCATGGATTGGTGGAATACCATCGTCCTCGTATTCAATTGCTACTCCGACTCCTCTGAATTCTTATACTTCTGGATGGACGGTCGGAGGGTCAACCACCTACAGTACGGCCAGCCAAGGATTTGGTAATATTCTCAAGGTGCGCTTTGATTCGAACTATATCTATTTCTCAGATTTATATCATCGTATCGGTCGCGTAGATAAAGCGACAGGTCTGAATGAAAAATGGATTGGCCGGGTAACCACGACCCCGACCGGTGGAGTGGCCGGTTGTTCAGCAACTGCATTGGGTAGTCCAACACCGGGCTGGTGTACCGGTGGCGGTGCTAATAAATATGGGCCAGGCAGTGGAAGCTATAACGAGCCGCGAGGATTCGATCTTGTTGGATCTAAGATTATTGTTGCTGATCGCTATAACTATCGACTTCAGCAAATCGATACAGCAAATGGCAACTTCGATCGTTGGATCGGAATGCTCAGAAATTCCAATCTTACGACCTGGAGAAAAGATATCGTTGGTTTCACTCGTGGTGGGTACGATGACAGTTCTCTGGGTGTTTTATATCCGTCTATAGCGATGGGGATTGCCGTTGATAGCCTTGGAAATATGTTTGTATCTGACCAAGGATCAAATCGTATCAAAATGTACTCGAAAGGCTCTGGAAACTATTTAGGCTATGTTGGGACTTTCGGTACGAATCCTTACTCACCTACGGCACCTGATGATTGTGTGGGCGTCACTTCAGGGATGACTCCGACTTGGTGTTTGGGGGGAGGACGCACAGGTGCTGCAAGCGGTGTACACGGATATAGTGCACCAGCAGCCTTAGCCTCTGACGGCACTTCTCTTTATATTGCAAATGTTTCTAATAACCGAATCGACAAAGTAACAATTAGTACTGGTGCCTATGTAGGGTGGATCGGAAAGATTTTAACCGTTCCAAATGATGGTCCTGGGTGTCCGACAAGTGCGATAGGTACGATTACTCCAAACTGGTGTGTCGGAGGAACGGCTAACACTGGAACAGAGTACGGAGCGCTTGATGGTGTTCGCGGTTTGTATGTTGATGGAACAACTTTGTATGCAACGGACAATCGCGGACGTCTTTATAAAATATCAACTTCTGATGGAAGCACTTTAGGAACAGTCGGTTCCTTGTCATCAGGAACTGGTTGTACCATTACGGCAACGACAGCCTCTGGCTGGTGTACGGCAAGTGTTGGTGGTGGTAATAACAGTGCTTATGGGCGTATCAATGCTGGGCAAGCCGTTACGGCGGACACAAATTTCATCTATGTGGTTGATGTCTCTCATCGAATTTTGAGATTCAACAAATCCACGGGAGCTCCATCTGGATTTATTTCGAGCTTAACTAATGGAACGAATTTATCAACAACCACGGGGGCCTGTAACAATGCTGGTTGGATTGCTCAAGGCTATCCAAAAGTAACCCCGGGATGGTGTTATGCCACGAGCTTGGGGGTTGCGCTAAGCCATGCATCCTCTGCACTTGATGGAGGGTTGAACGATCCTCGAGGTGTCTGGACTGACTCTGCAGGGTATCTGTATGTCCTTGATACAGGAAATCATCGAATTGAAAAATATGACGCTGCTTCGGGGACGTTCTTGGGTTGGAAGGGACGTGTTGTGACGACGCCAACTGGCGGTGACGTGGGCTGCACGTCACTTGTATCGGGTGATATTACACCAGGTTGGTGTACTGGAGGATCTTCGGGGCAATCCTCCAAAATGGGTGGCTTTGATACGCCAACGGCTCTTTATGGCGACTCGTTCTATCTTTATGTAGTGGATTCTCGTAACAATCGTGTGCAGGCGGTGCCAAGATGATTTTGTCGATAGCTTCGTTTTTAATAACTAATACTTTCGCTTTGCAAGTCACGACGGACTTTAAAACTTTATATCAAAAGCCCGGTGATAGTAATTTGATGGAGTTAAATCCTCGGGATGTCCTCCAGCTAGATCCAGGTCAGCAAGTGTTGTTCCAGGCAGATGGACATATTCCGATGCTTATTGTGGTTCCTAAGGATAAAGACGCTCAGGTGCATCTAAGTAATGACCAACAGAAAGACCTTATTCAAAAAGCCACGCAAAAACCTGTGAGTGAAGCAGTGTCGGAGATTGTATCAAAGATTCAAGCAACGGAGTGGCTGATTAGAAGTAAAAACTATTCTGGAGCGCAGATGAATCTGACCGAATTGCAAAATAAGTATCCTCAGGTCGCAAGTATTTATTTTATGCAAGGGACGGTTCATTTTCTTTTGAACAATCGTAAAGCGGCGGTGACTGCTATTGAGCAAGGCTTGCAGATTGATCCAAATAATATCGATGCAAAAAAATTGTTAGAAAATTTAAGGAAGGGCCAATGATCAGTTTACCGATAGGTTTTCTATTTACTCTTTCAGTTTTCATTTTTTCTATCAAGGGCGAAATGCTTGGTACGTTTCTGAATGCCCATTCCCTATTGATTGTTGGAGGCGGCTCTTTAGGTATCTTGTGCTTCGCGACTCCTACAGCGACTTTGCGAAGCCTTGTAAAGGAAATTCGAGATCTATTTAATAAAGAAGCTCGTTTGAAAGACGTGCAGAGCAGCATCATTCAACTATCGAAAAATAAAGGGACAAAGTTGAGCGTCAAAAATGAATTAGTCGCTTACGCACAAGAGCTCTGGGAGCAAGGTATCAGCGCCGATTTATTTGTCGTGTTGCTTTCCCAAAAAAGAAAAGAAATTGAACAACGAAGTGCTGACTCCATTCAGAGTTTGAAAAACTTGGCGAAGTACCCACCTGCTCTTGGGATGGCAGGTACCGTCATGGGGATTGTGGAGCTTTTCCAAAACTTACAGGAAAATAAAAGTCAAATTGGTCCGGCCTTCGCCATGGCCTTGACTGCCACATTCTTTGGTTTGATTTTCGCCAATGCTATCGTCATGCCGTTGGCCGATCGGATGCATGTTCGTCATATGAGTTATCAAAACTTTTTGGGACATGTTTATTCGTTACTGTTGCTGATCAATCAAGATGAAGCTTCGCAAATCGTTGAAGATGAGGTCAAAGCACGTGCCGCCTAATAGTAAGCCTCGCCAACCAAGAATCGACAGAGATGTCATTATCAAGGTTCAAGAAGACGAAAACCAGCATCTTTGGGCCTTGTCTTATGCGGACTTTTTGATGGCATTGTTAGCGTTCTTTATTTTGTTTTTCTCTATAGACGAACCTAAGCGTGATAATTTTATGCGAACTATTGCCGTTCAATTTGCGGGTCCCGGCGTCAGTGGTGACCGTATCCCCGCAGCGACGGAAGCAGGTTTTGATAAAGACTTTATGGATCATGTGCAAAAGTTGAACGTCACTGCTGTTTTGAAGGGGCATGATCTTTTAATTGAATTTCCTCAAAATTTTTTTGGTGCGGGAAAGTATGCTTTAGAAGATGCTCAGCGGGCTACTATGAGTCAGCTTTTGTCTGTTCTAAAACCATACTCAGGAAAGCTAAATATCTACTTTGAGGGACACACGGATAATCAACCTGTTGTGCATTCAAGAACAGCCTTTATGAAGGACAACTTCAAACTGAGTACCCTACGGGCATCAAGCGCCCTGGAATACGCAAAAAATTCTGGATTTGAAGAGAAGCACCTTTTTATTGCGGGGATGAGTTCGAATGTGCGAAACAGTCGAACCCTTTCCCTGAGGTTGGAAGCTAGAGAAGGGACGGACAAATGAAATCACGAATGATATTCGTTCTATTCATGCTTATAGGAACCTATGCTCATGCCGATCTTTTAGATCGTATGAATCTTGAAGAAGGCTTTCGCAATCGTATTCGAGAGATCGTGAAGGTTTTTGATCCACAAGCTCAAGTCCTTATGCAGTTTTCGTACAATGGTTATCAGGGGACTTTGCCTGGGACAAGTTTACAGTACGATTCAAACGTCATTCCAACAAATATTGAAAAGCGTGATCTTGCAAAAATTGAGGTTCGAATCTATTCCAACAAGAATAGTTTTCCAAAGGAAGTAAACGATTTGATCTATGGCACATTGCCCATCGAAAAGAGTAAGATCCATATTCAGTATCAAGAAATGAAAGCCATCCCGATCATAGAAAAAAATAATACGATCAGTGCGGAGAACTTGGATCAAACCTTACAAAAAGTTGTAAAAGACCTAGGTTATTTGTTTGCGACGATCCTGCTAGGTGCGTTGTCGATTGGTGTCCTGGTGATGTTGGTGGTGAACTTTCGTCGTAACAAGCAGTTTGCGAGCGAAGTAGACAGAATCGTAGAATCCTTAAAAGATCTTCAGTGGATCGGTGGTGGAGGAAACGTGAATGCCGCAGCTTCCTCTGCAGTCTCCCATAGGGATGTCGGCGAGGATTCTCGGTTTTTATCAGGATCCGGAGCCGTTTCATTCTCTGTTTACAATTTGTCTTCTTTGAAAGCCATGATTTCAGATTGTTATTGGGCGGAAAAAGATGAATACGCTTCTTGGATCTGGAAGAAAATGGACTTTAATCAACGCAGTGAACTTTTAGGTACCCTTCCGTATATCGAAGCTTATAGTCGGTATCTCAGTGAGGTTCCTGCTGTTCCATTTCCTTACTTTGATCACGCCTATTATGTGAAACCCTTTGAGATGAGCATGACCTCCCAAGAAGATTTGGCAAAATTCACTCGAGCCACTCCGGTCGTGTGGAATTTGATCAGTCCTCTCCGCCAGTCGTGTTTGCCTTTGCGGTTGGAAGAGAAAATCGATTGTCTCAAGTCTTCTTCCGGTGTCGCATTAGAAAATCCGGTATTCCCGGTTTCGGTGCCGAGAGATTTATTTGTAATGGGATCTTGGGGAGACTTGAGTGTGGAAGACGAAGTCAGTCTCCTGAAGAATCCACAAGTTGTACCAGTCGCTATGCGTGGACAGATTAAGTCTCTGGTGTGGTTAAGTCTTTTGCCAGAGGAGGAAATTCGATCAAAGCTGGAGCAGGTGGATGCAAAGTCCTTGGCTTCAGCTTGGGTCGGACCTGAGGAAATGTTAGAGCGTTTGGAAAGTCTCTTGCCGGATAGGAAGAAAGAGTTGCTTCGCAATTATCGGCAAAGAATCCCTGCACAACGTGATTCTGACTCTTTTGTATGGTTGTGGGAAGAGAGCCTGAAGCATGCGCCCTAAAAGTATTTTGATGGTTCTGGCATTTTTTTTGAGTATGACTGCACGGGCAGACGAATTTCAAGTCACCGAAAAGATGGAGAGATCTCGTCTTTCGCTGCTTTCGCAGTTTGGTTCGATGACCCTGGGAGGGCAGAGTCTTACGACCCAAGGTATACAGATACAATATGGCTATAGCGTATTCGAGAAATTGCAGTTAGAGGGCTTCATTGCGACGGCACTGAGCTTGGGAAACTCTGAAGGACTTTCGTCTACATTTACCGGGTTGGGTCTGTACGCCTTTTATCCGCTATTGGGAAGAAATATTCAGACTCATAAACAGCTGCTTCTTAACTCGAAAAGTATCTACTCAGAGGTTTCTAGTTCATCAATCTTGCTGCTCGTTGGTGCGGGGTTGGATAACTATATGCTTAATGGCAGTAAGGGCATTTACTCAAGCACAGGGGCCGGTGTGGAAGCCAGCTGCTTGTTTCCGATATGGGGATATACTGGACGAGCCAATCTGAAATATACAAATTTGGAAGCCGGTGGCAAAGCTGTCGAAATGATGTTTGCAGATTTGGGTCTCAGTTTTCTGTTTTAAGGGAAGGATACAAATCACTGGACTGACCTGGATTAAGGGAGGGGGAAGGCACTTTGAAATGAGACTTTGACTCGGAAATATTTTAGCATTGGAAGGATATTGTTAGAAAACAAATCTGGAGGATAAGTGCTTAAAGCGAAGTTAAAGTATCTGCTAGTGCCGGTGACATGCCTAACGACATTGTCATGTACAAGTTCGCAGCCGTCTAAAGAGGTTGCCGCAAATAGTCCGAATCAATATATACGTCAGTTTGCGTCCACTCAAGATCCCATCACATTTGCAAATCCCAAAACAGGAAAAACTTTTTGGGAAGAGTATGACAGTGCAATATTCAATCCGATTTTAAAGTCAAAGCTTGCGAAGTTTGCTGTTTGGGTTCGTGCCAATCCAATTGCAGCCTTCCAGGATATTCGCAAACACTCTCCGGTTCTGGTTATGGAGCCGCTCCCAATTGAAAACAGCCCTTACAAGTACGGGAATACATACGTATTGAGTCGCTATAGAGATGTGGTGGAAGCTCTTAACCAGCCAACAAAGCTTTCGGTGCGTAACTATACGAAGAAAATGGAAGGCTCTGTTGGGCCATTCATGTTGGCGTACGATGGCACGCAATACAATATCAAGGAAAAACCTTGGATGCGCCAGCTGATGCCAATGAGCGATCTTCCAAAAGTTCGTTCTGTCGTTCGTAATTTGGTAAAAGAATCCATCGAACAAGGTCAATTCATTGGCCAAGATCCAGACGGAATGACATATGGTCGTCTTGAGGTTGTAAATCAAGTTGCTCGCCGTGTTCCTATCAGACTGACGGGAGAGTATTTTGGCTTTCCAGGGCCGAGCGAAGAGAAAATGTATGAATGGTCCCGTGCCACTCAGAACGAGTACTTTCATAACGTAAAAAATGAAAAGAGAGTTGCGGATCAAGCGGTTGTTGCTGGCCGAGAAATGCACGCCTACCTCAAAGAACTTATTGCCGCAAAATCGAAACGCATTGCTGCGGGCGCTACAGATGATGATATCTTGTCGCGTTTGATTCGCTCCAAAACAACCGATTTCGTAGCACCAAAAAATGCTGAAGATGATCGTGTCAGAGCAAATATCATCGGAACTTTGGTGGGTGGGGTCGAGACAACTCAAGCTGCTATCGTTCAATCACTTGCTCAGCTTTTCTTGCGTCCGGAAGAGTTTGAACGAGCTCGTAATGCAGCGATGCACGACGATGTGGAAACCGTAGCAAAATATGTGTGGGAAGCTTTACGTTTCCAACCGGTGAATCCATTTGTTGTCCGCTATGCCGAACAAGATGTGACACTTTCGAGTGGCGTGAAAATTCCCAAGGGTTCTCATGTGATGATCGCAACACAATCAGCGATGTTTGACGATGCAGAGCCTGGATTTGAACGTCCAAACGAATTCAACATCAACCGTGATCAAAGCAAGTTCTTCCATCTAGGTTATGGTCACCATCGTTGCCTTGGTGATTACGTTTCTATGGTTCAAGTTCCGGAAGTTGTTATGGCAATCTTGAAATTGCCAAATGTTAGACCGGCATCTGGCCAAGCCGGCCTTGTCGATTTCAGAAAGCGTATAGAATCCAATGCACTTAAAGCAGATGTTGTAGAGACGTCTTTCCCTGAATCATTCAGCATCGAATACGATGCTAATCCGATGGCTCGCCAGAAGGTGGAAGTTGCTTCTGCCCAGTATGCTTACGAAGACTATTTGATGCAATTTGACCGTGGTGAGTATCGCCGTTGCTTGGCGGGTGTTAATTCTGCAAAGCCAGGTCCGTTGGGTATAACGGCGGCAATCATTTCGAACTTTGAAAAGCATAAAATCAATAAGGTGACAAAAGATAATAGGGACCTCCTTTACTGTCGTTTGAGCAAAGCCTATAGAGATTGCATTTCAGAGCAAAAAGAGAAGTATAATTTTGACGTTTTAGACTCAAGCGCTGCTCACAAGAATGCCTATGCGGCATGTTCACAGCACTTAACTGAAACCGAGAAGGCATTCTATGGTGCAGTGATGTTTGATGAACGATTAGATGCTTCTAAAATTTCTGACAAACAATCTATTCGTAACTCAGGAGCTGAGTACGCATTCGAAGACTATTTGAAATTCTATGATCGCTATTCGTACCGCGAGTGTTTCATGAATCCAGCGGGTCTGGCTGCCTTCCCTGATGCGGAAATGATCATGTATGCACGCTTTAATCTGGATTTCCGTTTATGCATGGGAAAACCAGTTTTATTGAATCGTTATTCAGGCGGATTGCTTGGGGCAGATCGTGAAGAAACTTACGCAAAATGCCGGGATGGCGTCTACAACGAAAAGACTTTCAAAAAAGAAGGCGCTTTATCTCGTACTGAAAAATATTTTTACGAAACGCGAGTACTGGGGCACAAGCTTAAGTATCGTGATGTGAAATAGGTTTTCGAAGCATGGGACAAGTTGCTGCTTTCCTAGTGGGATTGGTTGCTGTTGAGCATATCTATTTCATGATCCTCGAAATGTTTCTATGGAACACTCCGAAGGGCCGAAAGGCCTTCGGGATGACTGAAGAGTTCGCAAGCACCACAGCAGTTCTGGCGAAAAACCAAGGACTGTATAATGGATTTCTTGCCGCGGGTTTGGTGTGGTCATTCTTCGCTCCCGAAGCGATGGCTTTGCCTCTGAGTCTATTTTTTTTAAGCTGTATCGTTATCGCTGGTGTATTTGGCGGGCTGACTGTGAATAAAAAGATTGCAGTTCTCCAGGCTGGGCCGGCATTCATCGCATTGATTTTAAAAATGTTGGAGAGATAACTTAATGAAAAAAGTTTTATTGGTTGGAACTAGTATCGTGGGTGTGATCAGCCTTGTCGTCGGCTGCGTCAGCATGAACTCTTCAAGCTCCAGGGAGCCGTCAGGTTCCTCAGTTGTCTACCAAAGACCTGAGGGTCTATCAGGTGCAGACCTTGCAAATTTTGAGCATTTAACAGAAGGGTCTGATATTTATCCATATGAGTGGTTGAAGGTCTTACGTTCAGTGGCCTTCCCGGACAAGAACGGAAAATTTACCCAACCGTTCTATCAAGATCTTAATATTCGCTTCGGTGTTTTACCAAGCAAGAGCTTAAAAAACGAACACGGTCAGACGTATCAAATATCATATACTGGAATGACGTCGGCTTGGAGCAATCATCCGCCTGAGAAGAGCGATGCCTTCCTTGAAGAGCGCGAAATTGTTCGTCAACTCGGCGGCGTGAAATCGATCAAGATGGTGGGTGTGAACTGCGCCTTCTGTCACTCGGGTTCTTTAGACTTTAAAGGAACAAACTATCGGATTCATGGTTCACCAAGTATGACGGATGTTCGTGCCTTCTTTAAGGATATGATGACGTCTACTTTGGCTGTTTTAGCTAAAGAAGAACTGACTATAGACTTCCTAAAACGCATGAACGTGCCAGATGCCGAAACAAAAGCAAAAGAGCTGAATCGCTATTTCTTTAATCGTTTGGGTGAGACCACTCACGGAATTATTAATGCGGGCACCTTGAGTGCGCAATTGACATTGTTGAAAGCAAAATATTTCAAAGACACGAATCGTTTATTCAAAGGAAAAGAAGCCATCTCGGACTCTTTGGAAAAACTTTTGCGTATGACTTATGGCTTTTCCGACACCGACGATATCGGT
>JBLMWG010000297.1:0-9893 GCA_050257115.1 Bacillota bacterium | reverse complement strand
GGTCAGAGGATAAACCTTTGATCTCTTTGAACGTTCCAGTGGCTTGGTAGCTCAGTTGGTAGAGCAGAGGACTGAAAATCCTTGTGTCGGCGGTTCAATTCCGTCTCAAGCCACCATTTTTCTTGTTGGATCGTTTCCTAAAACCCGCTTTCTGGCGGGTTTTTTCGTTTAAGACTGACTCACTTTCAAACTTATACATCCACCTGTTTCGATCGGCTTCCGTCTTTTGGATTATTTTGAGAATTTATTTTTTTGCCGACGAGAGCCGTTGTTGGGAAAAAATGGCAAAAACGATGACGGATTTTCTGTAATTAACTTTTTCGCGCAGAACTTTCTTTTAAAGATGATAAACAAGTAAACAAAATATTAACCAAAGTGGTTGGCTTCGTTAGTGTGGCAAATGGTCACCTTTTTTCCCTATTTTTCTTTTTATAAATTTCTCCTAACCTATGAGTGATTTCAATTTGGAGGAATCACATGAGAAGTTTAAGAATGTTATTACCTTTGGCGTTTGTGGCTCTACTTGCAGGATGCGGAAATCAGCTTCAAACGTTAGATGGAAGTTCATCGAACGGTTCTGCTCAATCTGCTTCATCCGTGGGAGTCCAACAATCAAAAGCTCAAACAATGCTTGTAAGTCTGCAGCAAAGTCTTGAGGCGAATGCGGCATCTAGCGGTGCTGTTGCTAGTCAGCAAATTTCTGTGGCGAGTGCCAATATCAATTCGGCGCAAATAAGTGCCATTGTTTCCAGTGCGGCACAGGCGCTATTGGCAGCGAATTTGTCCAATAGTAATGACTTAGCATCTATCATTCCAGTTTTGATCCAAGGTGCGAGTTCCGGTGTAGGATCCTTAAATCTTGGCAATAGCTCCAGCATCTCGTCCTTGCTGTCTATCATTGGGGCGAGTTCATTGAATTCGGCTGTAGATCTTTCGGGAAGTTCTGTTTCAACAAATCTCATATCAAGTGTGACCAGTTCTTTGTTTTCTAATCTGAGTTCAGCGGGGGTTGGCTCCAGTTCTGCGCAATCATCTGTGGCAAGCTCGATCATTTCCAGTCTTCTTGGAAACTTAAGCGGTACAAACCTTGATACCAGTAGTTTAGCGACTGTCGTTCAAAGCTTAGCATCGGGATCTGTATTGGGTTTGGGGTCTTCTGCGAATTCGTCAGCTGTTCTTTCTGCTGTTATGAGTTCTCTGGGCTCGGGTTCACTGAGTGGTTTGACATCGCTGATCTCAAACCTTGGGGGAGTATCCTCATCGACAAACTTACAGAGTTTGATTTCTGCTTTCGTATCAGGATCTAATTCATCATTGGCAGCCATCGTCTCTAAATCAGGTGGTAACAGTGCCTTAGTAAGTTCGTTGGTTTCAAGCCTTCTATCAGGAATTTCAGGAGCAGCGTCTTCAAGCTCTTCTCCTGCGACGGCAACTGCGGTGAACTCCATCGTGAATTCTTTGTTGAGTGCTCTTATAGCGAAGATCTAATTTGACAAGTTTTGACGGCAGATCTTTTTCCGCGGAATGGCTTTAGACGGAAAGAGATCTGTCCACTTATTTGACATCTCCTGAAATGACTACAAAGTTGGGTTTCGAGCCCATATTGATAAGCGGTTCATAGTATAAATATCGCTATGAAAATCGTCGTTTTTCTATTCTCACTTCTATCAGGACTTTCTTCGTTCGCCGCCGGCTTTAATGATCAGAAACCCTTTGTGACGGTTTCTGCAGTGGGTGATGTGATGATGGGGACGGACTATCCAGAAGATAAACTTCCGGATGATCATGGGCGGAAGCTTTTTAAGTACTCCACGGACTATATTAAAACTGGTGACGTGCGGTTTGCTAACTTCGAGGGAACGCTCTTTGATGGCTCCAAGGGGATAGGTGGAAAACAAGAAGGCGTGAATCGCCATTTATTCAGAACGCCAACGGAGTTTGCCCGCACCTTTGCGGATGCAGGCTTCAATGTTGTCAGTCTTGCCAATAATCACGCGATGGATTTTGGTCGTTTGGGATTGATGTCGACGATTGATACCTTGAACTCTTATCAAATTCAGTCATCGACAAAAAACGGTGGAGAAGTTGCACAGTTCAACGTACGTGGGCTTCGTGTAGCTTTGATTGCGACGGATTTCTATCCGGGCTTGCGTAGTATCACGACGCCGGAAAGAACTTATCAAGAAATCCGTAGCCTTAAAAAACACTTTGATATTGTGATTGTTTCCGCGCATGCGGGTGCGGAAGGTTCTGGGGCAACTCGAGTTGCCAATAAGAATGAAATATACCTTGGTGAAAATCGCGGGAATTCAGTTGCGTTCGCCCGTGGAGCTATTGATGCCGGTGCTAGTTTGGTCTTGATGCACGGGCCGCATGTACCTCGTGGTTTGGAAGTTTATAAAGACCATTTAATAGCCTATTCACTAGGGAATTTTGCAACTGAGCGCGGAATCAATGTACAAGGAACTGCTGGAATGGCTCCGCTTCTGTTGGTAAAGCTTGATGAACAAGGGCGCTTTGAAAAAGGTCAGATTACTTCGTTTGTGCAAAACCGCGATCGCGGTGTCGTTTATGATCCGAACAAAGGTGCCCTGAACTTAATGAGATCTTTGTCTTTTCAGGATTTTCCACAGACTGCTCCACAGTTTGATTTAACCAGTGGAATGATCTCGCCAAGATAAAAAGGGCCTAATCATCGACCCTTTTTTAAATTCAGCTACTATTTTTGTAACAAGCTTCTTAGCATCCACGCTGTTTTTTCATGAACTTGGAGTCTTTGAGTCAGTAAGTCAGCAGAAGGTTCATCGCTGGCCTTTTCGACAATTGGGAATAATGAACGCGCTGTACGTGCAACAGTTTCTTGTCCTTTAACTAAGGTCTCAATCATTTCAGTCGCGCTCAACTTGCTTCCTGGAACTTCCTTAATAGAAGAAAGTTTTGCGAACTCACCATATGTTCCTGGGGCATAGTGACCCAAAGCTCTGATACGTTCAGCGATCAAATCAACAGCCAAAGCAAGCTCAGTGTATTGAGTTTCAAACATGAGATGCAATGTTTGAAACATCGGACCTTCTACATTCCAATGAAAGTTATGAGTTTGAAGGTACAGAGAGTAAGTATCTGCCAACAATGTTGAAAGACCGCCCGCGATTTCTTTTCTATCTTTATCGTTAATACCAATATTGATTTTCATGGTGCCTCCTTGGTGGTGCGATGATAATTTTAGACTAAATATGAATCTGATTAAAACTATTTTTTGGAAATGTACGGGTTGTCCTTAATATAGAATCGCAGCGGCCACTGAGCGGCTTCGCCCGCATAGTCGACGCCGACCCGAGGTCTAGATACAATTTGGGAGCGCGTCACTTTGTATTGATCATCGGAGACATAGAGAGGAGAATTTTTTCTCCACAAAGCAACACCATCTTGGTTTCGAGTGATGTCGTAGTATTTACAGAGCTTGCCTGGGCCATTGGTAGTGAGATCCTTCTTTCGTGGATTCTCTACAGATGGTATTGGTTCTACAGCCCTTATTAAGACTGCCTCGGGATGTTCTTTTGTACGCGTGACGAAATTGAGGCAGTTGTACATTCCATATATCATATACACATAGGCGTGACCGCCTTGAAGATACATGGATTTCACACGGGGAGTATTGCGTCCCCCGAAAGTATGGCAAGCAGGATCATCGACTCCTAGATAAGCTTCAACCTCTACGATGCGCGCAATTTTTTCTTTTCCGGTTATTTTAATATGCAAAAGCTTGCCGAGAAGGTCTTTGGCAACCGTGGTGGTGTCCCCAAAATAGAAATCTTGAGGAAGTATAATCATGTCGTGCGGCAGATGAAGCTCACTTGGCGCCCGGCCTTTTCTTTGTCACGTCTGTGTGAATGAAAGAATGGGTCTGATACGGTATCGATATGTAAATCAAAAACCTGATTGAAAGAGATACCCTCAGATTCAAGTTGAGCTTTTACGATAAGGTTTAAATCGACCAACGCCTTATCAGAATCTTTTTGTTCCCAGTAGATTGCTTTTTCTGCTTCGCTTAATGAGCCCAAAGAACTTAAAATTTGATCTCTAACATCCAAGCCGACTTCGAAAGAATTCTTTTGAATATGGGGACCAATGATAACCTCTAGCTCTGAAGCTGGGATGCCGCGTGACTTTAGCGTCTGAATCGTTTTAATCAAAATACGATTGGCAACTCCTCTCCAGCCAGCATGAACTCCAGCAATGGTTCCCGTCTTTTGATGATAGAAAAGGGCTGGGACACAATCCGCAGTGATCACACACAAAGCCAAATTCTTGGCAGTAGAAAAATGAGCGTCCGCAACTTGCTGATAATCTAAAAGATCATCTTTAGACTCTACGACCACATCACTGTGAACTTGCTTTACGCGGGTAAATTTAAAGTCGGGATAGGTTTCCCTAAGTTTTGGCAGTTGTGATTCCACTCCGCCGAAAAAGAGAGTTACTTCTGGTGTCTTAAGTTCATAGCCTAAGTCGGTTTTATGAAGGTTCATCGCAAGCCCCATTTTTTTATAAGACTGAGGATGTCCTCCGGCCAATCTTGTTGGAAGAACATTCTTTCTTGGGTGCGAGGATGAGTAAAGCCCAACTCTGCCGCATGCAAAAGGAAACGAGGTAAGGCCTTGAGATCTTCTTGGATTTGACGTTGTTCGACAGATTTTAATTTCTTATCGGCACCGTAAAGAGCGTCACCGGCAATCGGGAGCTGGTTTTCAGAAAGGTGCACACGAATCTGATGAGTACGGCCCGTTTCCAGCTTGAGCTTTAAATAGCTCAAACCACTTTTGCGCGAAAGTACTTCATAGTGAGTTACTGCCCATTTTCCGAATTCAGGAGGATCGCTAGGATCAGCTAAAATATGGCGATCATCATCTAAAACAGAGGCATAGCGTTTTCGATCTACCGGATGACGAGCTAAGAAACTTTTAATTGTTCCCGACAAATTACGAGCAGTGCCAATGGACACGGCATAATAGATTCTATGAGTACTACGTTCCTTAAATTGGGCCGTGAGCGACTCGTGAGCCTTGTCATTTTTGGCGACGACAATAATACCACTCGTTTCTTTATCCAAGCGATGCACAATTCCCGGACGTTCTTCGCCAAACTTCATCGACAAGTCATCAGTATGAGCAATCAATGCATTCACTAAAGTATCATGAGCATGCCCTGCGGCCGGGTGAACGACCAATCCTGCAGGCTTGTTGATAACAATGACGTCTTCATCCTCAAATAAGACATCCAACTTTAATTCATAAGCTTGAAGATCTGTGGGGACAGGAGCGGGAAGAGTGATATCGATTTGATCATTCGCCTTCAGTGCTTGAGAAGATTTAACTTCTTTGCCGTTAACCTGGACAAGATTGTTTTCGATGAGGTGACTTGCACGAGAGCGAGTGTCGATCTCCGGCAACAAAGCCAGGGCTTTATCAAGACGGAGTCCGACCATTTCAGGCAAAGCTGTGAGGCTGATTTTTGTATCTGTCTTTTTATTTTCCAAGGGCGGCTTTGAAGTTCTTCATATAGGAATCAGCAACAACCTTGTCGTTGAGTCCCAGAGCTCTGGCAATTTGCACGACATATCCGCGTACAAAAACTACTGCAGGAAGATCTGAGGGCTGAGTTCTTTCAATAGCGTTGACATACCAGGAGTTAATTTTGGTGATCTCACTCATACGCTCTACAGAGATATTTTTATATTCCCGAACTTTCTTAAGAAAATCCCCAGTCCAATTGTCTTGAGCGGAAATTTCTTTTTCAAAGGCCTCATTCTTCGTGAATGTTGCAGCCGTTTTTTTCTCCTGTTTAGGTTCAGGGAATGCTGGCTTGCTTGCTTCGACAATTGAGGAGTATGAAAGTTCATTTAGGGACGCATGACCGCTTAAAAGTCTCTGGTCATAAATGTTACGAAGGATTTTGTTACCAAGGACTTTGTAAGCTTCCTCGATCAAGATCAGCAATTCACGAGCTTCTTGGTCAGAAAAGATCGTGTAGATCGCTGGATTTTCGCCGGAGTAAGTTGTACGCGCGCGCTCATAAGCTGTGGTCACCTCGTGTTGAGGTGCGTTCGCAGGTAATTCGAGGATTTCATAATAGTTATATCGAGACGTCGCTTCCATCGTAGCTATTATACTACGGCTCGAAGCTCCTCAGGATCAATAAGTTGTTTGCACGTGGTCAAAAATTGTCCCGCTAGTGCTGTGAAAGGTTGTGCGATCAGCACGTGTTCTCTGTTTCTTACGGACTGCCACACCGCATTGTCGTAGTCGATACCACCAAGGGAATCAATACTAAGGTCATAATACTTATTGCAGACAGATTTCATTGAGAGCCCAAGATCGGTGCTCGTTTGATTGCGACAGCTGTTAACCAGCAACCGAACTGGGGACGTTGTCATGTTTTCAAAGAAATCATAATGAATTCCAGTTTGGTCTTTCAAAAAAGATCTAAACGAGAAGGGTTGACCCAATGTTCTTTGGCGATGGCTACGTAAAGTCGTAATCATGTTGCCGTAAGCATCTGGAGTCGAATCTTGCTTAAGCGTATGGCACATATAAGCTTCAATAAAACGGTATGTTTTTTCGACGCTTGTTGGTTCTGGAGAAGTAATGAGGAATTTTTCATCAGCATGTTTGAAAAGCTCAAGATGAGCTTCCAAAGCACCAGCACCTAAATCAACCACAACATAATCGGCACGAAGATTTCTAATTTGCGGGACAAGATTTGTGATTTGTTCAGTTGTAAAATCAATTGGAGTCCAGGAATCCCAGAAGCCTTGGACGTAAGACAAATTAGAGAATTGAGTTGGGATTACCAGTTCCTGAAGGTTTTTGACTCCTTCGAAATAGTGACGAATATTCATGTGAGAAGGCTTCACACCCAATGCTGTGTGCACATTTGCGCCAGAAAGATCTAAATCCACAACAACAACGGAGTGGCCTAGCTTAGAAAGGGTTATTCCTAAGCTCGTAGAGACAAATGTTTTGCCAACGCCACCTTTACCAGAAGCGACAACCCACAACTTAGTGCGTTTGTTCTCTGCGGGAGAGGTTTTGAAATTTACAACGTTGTCTGCGTTTAAGTCACTTTCCATGGACTACCTCAGATGTTCTACTTCAATGGAGTAATTAAGATTCCTTTTTTTGTCTCTTCGGCTTCAGATGCTCTAATGTAAAGGGGGGTAAATGATTTCCAGTCCAAAGTTAGCCCACGTTGGGCGCGCTTCTCTGCCATCAGCCCCAGGGTTTTGGCGAAAGGCTCATCCGGCAAACTTGGATCACGATGCATTTTCTGCTTCAGTGCTTCAGGAAAATATTCGTGATATGTTTCCCAGCCATCACCAACCACTGTTACATCTTGGTTGATATGTTGAGAAAGTTCACGTACCGGAATTGCCGCGGGACCCACGAGGTACTGAGGTTCATCCCCAGAAACATCAAATAGTCCAAGATAAACCATGTTCTTGTAAGCATTAAGGATTGCTAAAACTGGAAGTTTTGAACTGCGAGCCTGTTCAGCTAGTAAAACTAAAGAATCAATCGTGACCATGGGTTTATTGAAGCTGTAGGCATAAGTCTTTCCAGCGTTGGTCGCGACGCGAATGCCGGTGAAGCTCCCTGGGCCTTGGCCGACTGCGAAGATATCAATATCTTCGAGTTTTAGCTGGGCTTGTTTAAGGCAATTTTCCACAAAAGGGGAGATGACTTCCGTATGGGACTTCTGTCGCAGAGAAGATTCCTCAGCGACAATTTTCCCATTTTCAATTATAGCCACTCCGGCTAGCAGAGTGCTGGTTTCCATGGCTAGAATTTTCATAACCCCAGAAGTCTTGTAAAGTCGTTGAACAAGGCAAAAATCATTAGGCTCATCAAAAGGGCCATTCCGACCTGTTGAGCGATTTCCATTTTTCGAATACTTAGTGGTGCTCCTTTGATGGCTTCAATGGTGTAGAATACCAAGTGACCACCATCCAAAACTGGAATTGGAAGCAAATTCAAAATGAAAAGGTTCACGGAAATGATCGACATCATTTGCAGGAACTGTGTAATGCCAATTTTGAATGTTTCGCTAGCAGCTTGTCCGATAGAAATAACGCCACCAATATTCTTGGGTGAAATTTTATTTTGGAACAGGCGCACGAAGCTCATCACCGTCATGACAGAAACATCCCAAGTTTTTTGAGTACCACGGATAAGGGCCTCGGCGGGGTTAGTTGTTTTAACGACCATCATTTCTGGTGGTGCTAAATTAACAATCGGAGCAATACCGATGGTATAGCGCTTTTCTTCGCTGCCCACTGAAGTCATTTGTGTGGTCATCTTCGGAGTGATCTTCAAATCAATTTTTTGACCATCGCGAAGAACGACAATATCAACAGGATTTTTACCATCGAACGACTTGATGTTGTTAATGACATCTTCCCACTTTGCCAAAGTGATATTGTTAATAGAAAGCAAACGATCCATTTCATGAAGACCCGCAGCTTTAGCTGGCGAACCGTCAACAACGCGATTCAGATACAACTCTGAAGACTCAAGACCCAGATTCGCCATCGCAAAGGAGTTCAACGACTCAAGAGGTGCTAGGGTGATCGTCATTGGTTTATCTTCTTTGTCGCCGTCGCGTGTTCCCATAACATCCAAAGTCAGAGTGTCCTTTGGGTTTAAGTGTTCAAATAAGGGCTCAAGATCGCGCCAGTAAGTGACCTTTTGGCCATTCACAGCGGTGATTGTGTCACCGGTACGTAAACTTAAAGCGTACAGAGGGGAACTGTTTTTTACCCCGATCGTCGTACCGGCAGAAAGAGGCGATAACCCCTCGATAGTAGCGACGTAGCTGTAAGAGCTTAGTACGTTTGGATTTGGTTCGGCCTTAGCAATAGTAGATACTTTTTCTTCTTTATCACCGCGTTTAACAACAACATCGAGATGTAAATCTTGGTCCTGTTTAAGACTTAAGATTTTTTGCATGTCTTCCCATGTGTTCACGGGTTGATTGTTAATAGACTTTATGCGATCACCAGAGCGAAATCCTGCCTCATAAGCGGCTGTTTTTGGTGCGACATCTCCAAGAACAGGAACTTTTGCATCTTCGCCGAGCATTGCGACAATAAAGAAAATGAAAATTGCAAAGAAGAAGTTCATCAAAGGACCCGCAAGAACAACAGCAATACGTTGCCATACGTTCTTGTGTGTAAAGGAAACCTTTTTATCTTCATCAGAGATTACGTCGCCCGGCTGTTCGCCGAACATTTTTACATAGCCACCTAGCGGAATAATAGAAAGGGCGTACGTTGTTTCACCCTTTTTATATTTCAGAATTTTTTTTCCGAAGCCTAAGGAGAAAACCTCGACACGAACTCCGCACCAGCGAGCCACCAAAAAGTGACCAAGCTCGTGCACGAAGATTAAAATGCCGAGCAAGACGACGAAAGGAATTATAGCGGACAAACCTTGGTGGACAAAATTTAGAATCATTTCCATTAGACCATTCTATATGGTGCATGGAAATTCGAGTAGGAAATTACATTTATATCGCAAAGCCGCTCGACTTTTTGCTTACGACAAAAGATGAGATACGATCACAACTCCAAATAAAACAACAGGACTTGCGAATAGGACCCCGTCGACGCGGTCCAGAACCCCACCATGGCCGGGCATAATCTTTCCAGAGTCTTTCACCTCAGCAACGCGTTTCAGAAGAGATTCAAAGAAATCTCCAAACTGAGCGACGTATCCAGAGATGGCAGCAAGAACCAAAACGAAGACAGCGCTATAGTCTGATAGTAGAAACTTCCAGCAAAGGAAGCCCGCAATCAAAGAGCCAAGGATTCCACCAAAAGATCCTTCCCACGTTTTCTT
>JBLMWG010000296.1:0-8520 GCA_050257115.1 Bacillota bacterium | reverse complement strand
TCGCCGCCGTCCAGGGCTACTTCAAATATGAAATCGAATTAAAGCGTCTCGAATTTACCCGCACTTTGCGAATGGCTCGTCTTTTTCTGATCATCGGCCTTATCACTCTTTTACTCTGCCTTTTTGTTGCCAATTTATTGCGTGTCATCGAGTCCGATTTTATTCGAACTACGCTTCGTGAGGGTGTCGTTATCTTCGGTTGGGTGTCTTTGTGGAAACCGCTGGAGCTTTTTCTTTTTGACTGGTATCCGATCTATGACCAGATTCGCCTCTATAAGAAAATTTCCGAAGCTCCGATAAGTGTCGTCTTCCAGCAAAGGAAAATCCTCAGCACTGATCCGGCTACACAGACGTCCAAAACATAGCAACAACTGCCACAGCCATTAAGATGACAGCAAGCCATCCTAACACCTGCAGTTTGCGATGAATTACAAACTTACCCATAATCTGAGGCTTCACTGCCATGGCCATCATAATAGCCATGATCGGCACTGAAATGACTCCATTAATCACAGCACTGATATAGAGAGCTTTGATCGGATCAACAGAGGTGTATCCCAACCCGATTCCAACAAGGGTAGAGATCACAATGATGCTATAAAATCTTTTAGCCATGCGCGGATGAAGTTCTAAACTGCGTTTTTCCCAATTGAAGGCCTCAGCAATGGCATACGCTGAAGATCCAGCTAAAACCGGTATCGCCAGCAATCCGGTCCCAATAATTCCAAAACTAAAAAGTAAAAAAGCAAATTCTCCAGCAATAGGCCTCAATGCTCGCGCAGCATCAGCGGATGTTTGAATATCAATTGCTCCCTCACTATGAAGAGTGACCGCTGCAGAAAGAATGATAAAAAAAGCAACAATATTGGAAAAAGCCATTCCAACATAAGTATCGACTTTAATTCGTTGAAAACTCTGGCGAGCTTGGGCCGCTGTTTGTGGCGAAGATCCTCTGACTTGAAGATTTCTGTCCTCGACCTCCTGGCCCGCCTGCCAAAAAAAGAGATACGGACTTATAGTTGTACCAAAGACTGCGACCACCAAAGAGATGTACTCAGAACTCCAAGTGAGGTCCGGCCAGAAAGTTCGAAAGGCAACCTCTCTCCAAGGAACCTGCACAACAAGAGCTGAAGCGACATAAGCTAACAACACGAGCGTCAACCATTTTAATAAACGCACATAACGGCTGTACGGAATAAAAAGTTGCAACAATAATGAAACTAAACCAAAGCAAGCAGCATAGACCTTTTGTTCGCCACCAATAATGAGATTCAAGGCACCCCCCATGGCCGCGACATCGGCTGCGATGTTTACAGTGTTTGCGAATAGAAGAAGACCGACAATTGAATAAAGCAACCATCTTGAATAATGTCTGCGAATATTCATGCTCAGTCCCTGCCCCGTCGTCTGACCAATGCGAGCACTGACAATTTGAATTCCAACCATCAGCGGAAATGTAAACAGCACCGTCCAAAGCATATTCAAACCAAACTTTGCCCCCGCTTGGGAATAGGTCGCTATTCCGCTGGGATCATCGTCAGCTGCACCAGTAATCAAACCAGGCCCGAGTTTTCCAACCCAAGACACATCGTCACCGCTCTTCTGCTTTGCCGTTCTTACTAAGCTGCTCACAAAACCTCAAACTTCGTTTATCTTGATCTTCTTGCTAAGACTGCGAATTTCAGACGCCTGCCCCAATTTAGTACCTGAATGTCTTAAAGTGGCCGCAGCTGATGCAAGCCCCCACCTCAAAATACTTTCACCAGCAAGCTGCCCCTGATAGAGTTGTGCAACCATGGCGCCCACCATTGAATCCCCTGCACCAACCGAAGATCGAACAGTGATCCTCGGAATTCTCCCAAAAAAAGAACCCTTCCTTGTCACTAATAAGGCTCCTTCTTCAACAGAAGAAACACAAATCATTTCCACATCAGAAAGAAGTTCCTGACATTTTTTATGAACAGCTCTTAGAGAACTCACGCGGCTTCGAGTCAATATTTGAAATTCCTCAAGGTTAGGTTTTATCAATCGAGGCTTTCCCTTGATGACTTGAGATAAAACATCTCCGGGACAATCGACAACACAACCAATCCCTCTGACGTGCGCCAACTTCATCACGTGCAACATATCCGCAGGACCAAAACCCTTCGGCAAAGAACCACCAAGGACCAGCATCGACATTTGTCTCTGCTTCGCAACGAGATCAAAAAGTCGCTGCTTTTCGCTTCTCTTAATATGCGGACCTGGAAAGCTGAGTCGGGTTTGCAAGTGATCCGACACATTTGACACCGTAACGTTAACTCTTGACGACTCTGCAACCTTGATAAAGCGGTGCTTGAGATGCTCTTTTTCCAGCAAATTCTCAATTTCACCTCCTGTGCTGCCGCCTAAAAAGCCCGACGCGACAACAGGGATCTTCAATCGATTCAAAATCCGCGCGGTATTTATAGAGTTGCCTCCCGGAGCTCGTTGTTCATCATACACGTAAACCTTTTCATTCGGTTTTAGCTCTTTGACGACTCCACTCAGATCCAACGCGGGATTGGGGGTGATCGTAAAAACGATTTTCTGCATAGAATCCTCCAGAAGTCAGATCTGCATAATTATCTCAATAAGGCCATCGTTGGCACAAAATAATGCTGAACTACACCAGGTGCTTTTGAGTTGAAACAATCGAAAGCCATTGTACTTGCATCAATTTTGGATCTTTCAAAAAATAGCTTATGAAGGACGATCACACTTCAAACTCAATACTATCATGTCAGGCTCTGACAAAAAAATATCTTATGGGCGAAGTCCTTATCGAGGCCCTTCGCGGAGTTGATCTCGAATTCTCTGAAGGAGAGTTCGTCGTCCTTCTTGGCCCCTCGGGAAGTGGTAAATCAACCCTATTGAATATTCTGGGAGGACTAGACACCCCCACCTCCGGAGTGATCCACTATCGTGATCATATTCTTTCCCGGGCTTCTGCAAAAGAGCTCACTCTTTACCGTAGGGATCATGTTGGTTTTGTATTTCAATTCTACAATTTAATTCCTAACTTAACCGCTCAAGAAAACATAGATCTTGTGACAGATATTGCAGTCAACCCCATGCCAAGCCATGAAGCACTCGATCTGGTTGGATTAAAGGATCGCAAACACTTCTTCCCATCACAGCTCTCTGGAGGAGAACAACAACGAGTCGCTATTGCACGAGCTATTGCAAAACGTCCTGATATTTTGCTCTGCGACGAACCCACCGGGGCTCTGGATTTAAATACCGGCAAAGTAGTTCTGGCAGCCATTGAAAAAGTGCATCGCGAACTCGGAACTCTGGTAGTCGTAATCACGCACAACTCGGCAATAGCGGGACTTGCCGATCGAGTCCTCTATCTGGGAGATGGCCAAATCGTTAAGGAGCTTCGCAATACCGAAAAGATCTCGGTGCAAGAGGTTGCCTGGTGAATGCTCTTTCTCGAAAACTTTTAAGAGATTTAAAAACTCTTCGGTTACAAATTTTGACCATGTCGATCCTTATCACCTGTGGAGTTGCGGTTCTCGTAGCGTCTTGGAGTTCTTACAACTCGTTACAAAACGCAAAAGAAAATTATTACGATCGGTATCGCTTTGCGGATGTCTTTGCAGAGGTTGTTCGCGCACCAAAGTCCTTACTCGCTCAGGTTCAGAATCTACCAAAGGTAGAAATAGCAGAAGCTCGCATTATTGAAGACACCTTGCTCGACATGCCCTCCCAAGCAGAGCCCGCACTAGGACGAATTATCTCATACAATACCACGTCCCAACTGAACAAAATCTACCTCCGCCAAGGACGTCTACCCGAAGCAAGTACACCTATTGAAGTCCTTGTGCACGAGAGCTTTGCCAAGGCTCATCAGCTTAAATCGGGAGACTCCTTCTTCGCCACACTTCGCGGGCATAAGGAACGCTTGGTCGTTTCTGGCATCGGACTGTCTCCTGAATATGTCTATGCGCTGAGCCCCGTAGCGCCATTTCCAGACGACCTTCACTTCGGGATACTCTGGATGCCGGAAAAGGAGCTAGAAAAAATTTCGAATATGCAGGGAGCTTTCAATAGTTTACTCCTGAAGACCTCAAAGGGGGCCTCTCTCCCCGAGATAGAAAAGCAACTGGACCAAATACTATCACCATTTGGCGGTATCGGATCCTATGATCGCTCTTTGCAGGTCAGTCACATGTTTGTCCAAGATGAAATACGTCAGCAACGATCCATGTCGACAATTGTCCCTGGTATTTTCATTTTAGTCGCTATCTTCATACTCTACACAACTATGAGTCGCCTTATCGGACTACAACGCACCCAGATCGCCGCCCTTAAAGCTTTAGGCTATAGCTCAAAAGAATTGGTATTCTATTACTTGCGATTAGTGAGCATTATCCTAACTATTGGAACCCTGCCAGGTGTCCTCGCGGCCCAATTCATCGGCAAATGGTACGCCCATCTCTATGAACAGTATTTTCGTTTTCCTAATATTGATTTTAATCTTTCTAAGGAATCCATCATCCTGGGTCTTATCGCTGGAACAATCCCGGGATGGATGGCCTCAACTATGGCTCTTCTCTCAGTTTTCTCTTTAAACCCTGCAGAAGCAATGCGCCCACCAAATCCAACCTCATTCAGTAGTACGTTTCTCAATTTTTCCCATGTGCTAAAACCAAAAAGTATTCAAAGCAAAATGGTCTTTCGCAATATTCTTGCGCGGCCTTGGAGATTTTTCCTATCGGTATTAGGAATTGCTGCGGCAACCGGAATCCTGATTAACGGGAGTTTTTGGTCTGACATTATCGACTTCATGATTGAAAGACAATTTTATCAAGTCAGTCGTGAAGATTTAGAGGTCCAATTAAGACACCCCCGCCCCCGGGAAGCGCTTCGGGAGATATCTCACCTCGAAGGCGTGTACAACATTGAAGGTGCACGTTCCGTAGCAATACGTCTGCTATTTAAGAACTTTAAAAAGGAAACCGCAATTCTCACCTCTGAACCCTCATCAACGATGCGAAGAGTTTTAAATTTGAATGGAAAGGAGCTGAGTATCCCAGAGGGGCACATTCTACTTAGTCGCTACTTTGCGAAAAAATTCTTCCTTAAAATCGGAGATATCGTGACAATACAGGTTTCCGATAAAACAACACCCGATTTTAAAGCCACCGTTGGAGGCTTCGTTGATGATGTTGTAGGCGCCACAGTGTATGCCCATAAATCGGACTTACACTCCTGGCTTCACGAAGAACCCAGCTTTAATACCTTCTTTATTAAAGCAGACCCAACACAAGCAGAACGTATTTATATCAAGTTGAAACAAATGCCTGAAGTCGCAAGCATCAACATCAAAAAACTTCTTTATGCTAGCTTTACAAAAAATCTCTCTGAAATGATTTGGACCTTCACACTCATTCTGGTCACTTTTGCAACGATCATTGCGGGAGCAGTACAATTCAATATGGCTAGAATCAGTCTCTCTGAAAAAAGTTGGGAGCTGGCCAGTCTGAAAATAATAGGCTTTGAAGTCCCGCAAGTTTTTCTTGTTCTATTTTTGGAATTGGGCATTTGTGTTCTATGCTCTCTCGGTCCAGGAATTATATTGGGCTATAGCTTGTCATACGTCAGTCTTAAATGGATCCATACTGAGAGCTTCACTTATCCCTTGGTAATTGACATTAAAACTTATGCTCTCGCCGTCATCGTAATCGTAATAACATATTTTATAGCGGGACTTTTCTTATATAAAAAAGTGGAGGACCTCAATATGACTGCTGCCCTCAAGGCCAGAGAGTGACCACACAAAATGAAGATGACCAAACCCCTCACTCCAAAAATTATCTATGGCGCTCTACTCTTGCTTTTGGCAATAGCCATCTTCGTGATGATTCGACCTAAAAAAGTAGCCGTAGAAACAGCTCCTGTCGTTCGAGGGACCTTTATTCAAACTCTGCGCGTGGATGGTACGATTAAAACAAAAAACAAAGTGACGGTTCTAGCCCGAGCATCTGGTGACTTAGGCCAAGTTGACCTCGAAGTGGGTGACATTCTAAAGAGAAATCAACTGATCGCCATTTTGAAATGGGACTACCCTGATGCGGTCAAGAGTCCTATGAATGGAATTGTATCAAAAGTTTACCGTGAGTCAGCAGGCCCTATCAGCCGAGGAGATCCCATTATCGACATAATCGATCCTGATGACACGGAAATAGAGGCTGAGGTTCTGACCAATGATGCAGTCGGAATTCCCCTAGGTAGTCCGGTGAAAATTTCAGGTTCGGGAATCAACGAGACCCTGCAAGGACACGTTATCAGAATCAGTCGCGCTGGCTTTAAGAAACTTTCGGCCCTCGGAATCGAAGAGGAAAAAACTCTCGTTTACGTCTCCATTGATACTCCCCAAAAGAGTCTCGGGGATGTCTTTCATGTTGATCTCGAAATCAAGACATCAGAGGATCGTAATGTTCTAATCGTACCCTTGGGTGCTCTCTTTAAAAATAAAGATCAATGGGCCGTTTACACAATTAGCAAAAATAAGGCTGCATTGCGAGCTATTGATATTTTGAAGAAGAATGACACCCAAGCATTGGTCAAGAAAGGTTTACAGGAAGGTGAAGCCGTTATCTTGTTTCCGGGAGACCAAGTTTCAGAGGGAACTCCAGTTAAGGTCATTCAATAAAACCCCTCATTATTCCAAGTATTCTTGTGTTCTAACATTCACACACATGAGCTTGCGCAGATCAAAGTAATTTCCATTGAGTTCATCCGAATATCACCGAAAATAAAGTCAGCGTGGAGAGAACATGTCAGTTGAATCACTCCTTATTGCAGACAATCTTGCCGAAAGATCCGTAAAAGGTCGCCTGCGTTCGCGCCTTATGCGTGACAACGCAATAGAATTTGCAAAAAAATTGAATCTTGATGTTGAGCTTCTTTTTGTCATGAATTTAAATTCAACGCTCTTTAAGAAAAAGCAACTCACAGTTTTAAGCGAAACTGTGAATGCCGTAAAGACTTCAGTGGAAAATCAATTTGCGAAATCCCAGGTCCCTTTAAAGATAAAAATCAAATATGGAGTTCCGGTTGAAGAAATTCTGGGAGAAATAAATTTCATCGATAAACTAAAGATTTTAGTTCTAAGCACTCAGGGAAAAAAGGGACTTCAAAAAGCTCTTCTTGGAAGCGTGACGGAAGATGTTCTCCGCAACTCTCAAGTTCCAGCCTTGGTTCTTGGACCTATTGCGCAGGAAAAGCAAGCCGTTCTTAAGTTGGACAAAAGCCTTCGCATTCATTTTCTGACGGACCTAAGTGATTCTAGTATTGAAGCTGAACGTTTTGTGATGAACCTCTGCAAACAACTCAACTGCCCAGTTGTTATCATTCACAGCATAGGTGAACAGATTAAAACACTCCGTGAAAATATTTATAGCACGGGCTACCTGACTTTCAACATGGAGGAAATGTTCAATCAGATGGTAGATGACGCCCAAAGAGCCTTACAACGAAAGGCCCGTAACTGGAATAAACAAGGAATAAAAGCGACCTCCTTACTATTTGAAAAAGAAGAACCTTTGGAGAAATCATTAAAACTCCAACGCACTTCCGAAGCCGGACTGATCGTCATGGGAACTCACGGTCGTAATAAAATTGTCAGTTCGTTTATTGGAAGCACTGCCAGAAAGGTTATCCTAACCTCCCCTGCACCCGTGATTGTCGTGCATTCAATCAAGAAGTGAAAAGATCGTCCACAACTAGCCAGAGGGTTTATTATGAAGACAGGAGCCGCATTTATCACAGGAGCTGGATCGGGTATTGGAAGAGCTACGGCCTTAGCCTATGCCAAATCAGGCATTCCTGTCGCTGTCGTAGACTTTTCTGAAAACGGTGCCTTGGAAACTATAAACCTCATTAAATCAAAGTTCGATACTCCCGCTGAAGCTTTTTATTGTGATGTCAGTATTGATGGAGACATCAATACGGCCTTCTTTTCTGCCGTGGAACGATTTGGAAAGATTCAATATGCATTCAATAATGCGGGAGTGGAGGGGTTTCCAACACCGTTCCAAGACGTCACCGATGAAAACTGGGATGGAGTCATGAACGTAAACTTAAAAGGGGTTTGGGCATGTATGAAATACCAACTCTTTCACATGGCGAAAAGTGGTGGCGGTTCCATCGTCAACTGCGCCTCCATTGCAGGCTTGGTGGGATTTACAAGCTTAGCGCCCTACGTGGCTAGTAAACATGCTGTTCTGGGGCTCACCCAAACAGCGGCACTAGAATACGCAAAACAAAATATTCGCGTTAATGCAGTCTGCCCTGGTGTTATTCAAACGCCGATGATTGACCGTTTCATTAAGCACTCCCATCAAAGTCTCGATCAATTCACGCAAGCAATCCCGATGGGAAGACTAGGTGCCCCAGAAGAAGTCGCCGAAGTCGTTTTATGGCTCAACTCAGAAAAAGCATCCTACGTAACAGGTCAAGCAATAATCGCGGACGGTGGCTGGACCAGCC
>JBLMWG010000295.1:0-13836 GCA_050257115.1 Bacillota bacterium | reverse complement strand
TAAACGAACCTTAGGACCCACTGTGCGCTTCTCGGATTGATACAAAAAATGTGGGTGTCTTAATTGATCGATATTACGACAGTGTCGATTTCATCGCCGGAAATAAGAGATCTCGAGCATTTTAGAGCGTTTTTGGCGGGCATAAGAATTGTAAGAAAGAGGGACACAGGGGGAGCTATGTCTCGTTATCATGGGCACATTGTTTTCGGGGTTGTTTTTTTCTTGTTTATCAGCTTGATTGGAATGGCTGAACTAACTAAAGAATCACCAGTTGCCGCGTCACCCGCTCCATCCGTCATAGCCAATGCTTCAGTAAAAAACAGTGGTTTTAACTTTGCCCAAGTTCTTATTGAACAAGAGGTCAAAAGTCTTTCTGTGAAAAAGCTCAACAAGAAGGAGCATCAAACATTAGTGCTCTCTCAAGTTAAAAATTTGTCGAAGGAAGATTTGATGAAACTCAAAACGAAGGCCCTAGATCGCTCTGCGAAATGGGACGAGCGCTATATCTGTGTCAATCTTTTGGAGTTAACTGGAATCAGAGCTCAGAAAGCCCTTCAACAAATTGCACATGCGCCTTTAAGCAGTTCCAAAGGGCGAGCTCCCGCAAGTTATAGTGATAAAGACAAAGAAAAAGTTCTGCGAAGAAAAGCTCAGGAAGCGCTCAGCAAAATGAGTTCATCAAAAGTTGCGAAGACACCCGCAACAAAAAACCAAAGACGTATGGCCTCAGCTTCAGAATCTCGCACTCTGAAGTAAGAACTACTAACGCACTGAGTATCCACGGGTCTCAAACCTCATCCTATTTGTTTTTCGAAATTGCCCCCTTTCATAAAGGGTGCTAACAGAGAAATCCAAGAGGATTGAATTATGACCACCATGGAAATCTCTGCGTTTCAGGACATTCGCAAGGCCACTCAAGCGGAAGTTCATTATATGGGGGGCAAAGCCGCAACCCTTTCCCTTCTTCAACAAAAGGGATTCCCTGTCCCTCCCGGCTCTGTTGTTTTTCAGGAGCCTCAAAGCGAAGAAGAATTTGCGCCTCTGCTTGAATGGTGGAACAAAATGGGATCTTTCCCCGTGGCGGTGCGCAGCTCTGCCTCCGGAGAAGACAGCGGTGATTTTAGCTACGCAGGCCAATTCGTTACTCTCTTGCATGTTCAAAGTGCTGAAGACCTGAAGACTGCCGTCAAGACCTGCTTCCAAGCGGTCCATCGAACTGCCAGTAAAACCTATGCTTCACATTTTGATCAACCTCAAATCCCTATGCATGTCCTGGTCCAACGGATGATCGACTCCCAATACTCCGGAGTCTTTTTCTCTGTGGACCCACGTCGCTCGGAAAGCTCCTGGCTTGTTGAAGTCGTCGAAGGACAAGGAGAGCAACTTGTCTCAGGCCAAGTCACTCCTTTTCGTTTTGACCAAAATGGCAGTTCAACTACACCTAAAAATTGGCGCCCCGAATATTTGCAAACAATTGTGCAATGGGGACTCAAGGTCGAACAGGAATTCGGTTATAAAGTCGATATGGAATGGGCGATTGATCAAGAGGGAACATTTTGGATCCTCCAGTCACGCCCCATTACCGCACAAGGTGCGCCCTCGAATAACCGAAAAATTTTGGATCAGGAATGGCAACGCCTATCGGAGCAGTTTTCTTTGGACACCTCCTGGGATGGACATACCTTTGCCGAATGGACGGGACTCCCTTCTGAGCTCACCTTCGATCTTTGGCAAAGGACCTTCAACGAAAACCAAGCCTTCGATCTTGCCCTAAAGTTCATCGGGTACGAGGGCTTAGGCCACGAATCTAAAAAGTGCCATCTACTAGATCGCATTTATGGAAGGGCCTACTTAAATCTCAAATCCTTAGAACCCGTTTATTTTGGCAAATCACCTTACCGAATTGAGCCCCATCCCCGTCCTCATCTTGAGTTTGCTTGGAATAAGCTGACTCTTGGAACCCTGGCTCGGGCGCCTCACGGCATTTTCAAAATGGCTCAGGTGGCTTGGAAAATTCAAACCGATCGACAGGATATCGCAAACAAGGCCTTACAACTTGCAAAGTCATCTTCTCAATCTGACAAAGACGCTTTTGCCTTGAAAGCAGAATGTGAAAATGGGTCTCTTGAGCTTCAGCAACAAAAACTGAAATCTCTTTGCGATTCTTTCACCTCCACGGTCATGCAAAGCACTTTTCTGCTGACACTCCTTATTGAGTCTACAACTCAGGGAATTTTAGCCCTTATTGAAAAAGATCTCGGGAAAAAGGATTCATCAGATTCTTTGCAACTGCTGACGGGCACCAGCGTGCAAACCCTGGCCAGCGAAATGAATCTGGAGTTAAAGAATGTTCAAGACTCTGAAGAAAAATGGCACAGCTTCCTAAGCCGGTATGGCCATCGGGGCGTTGGAGAGCTAGAACTTTCACATCCTCGCTGGATAGAGACAAAACAACCTCCGTTTAAAGGTGGCTCAGCAAATCCCCTCCTCAAAAAAACAAATGACTTGTTTGACCAGATACTAGTCAAAATTTCCAGTTTAAGACGCCCGATTTTCAAACAAGAATTTGCGGAACTTCAAAAGCTTTTACAAATTCGCGAAGACATCAAGATGGAAGTCATGAAGCCCTACGCGCAAATTCGTTGGCTCGCCTTGAATATCGGCTCACAGACGGGATTGGGAAATGATATTTTTTGGCTCAAGAGGGATGAAATCCTATCCCTCACCTGGAACCAAGATGTCTCCGCTCTGCGCTCATTGATCCTGGACCGCAAACAAAAGGCTCAGTGTTTAAAAGCAGTGGATCTTCCGATGATTTTCTCTTTAAGCGATCTAAAAAATGTTTTAACGGAAGATCCAGGAACCCCTTCGACTGAAACTTTGACCAAAGGTGTTTCTTTGGCTTCGGGAATTGCCCATGGCATTGTCCACATCGTAAATAATCCGGAAGAAGAGATTTTGGATTCCTGGCCCGACAATTACATTCTGGTCGCGGAAGCGACCGATCCGGGTTGGACGCCACTCTTTGAAAAAGCAAAGGGTGTTGTTGTGGCTCGTGGTGGCGTGCTATCCCATTGCGCCATTGTAGCACGAGAAATGGGACTTCCCGCCGTGGGAGAGATTCGCGGTGCAAGTCATTTATTTAAGGAAGGTGAACATGTTTGGATTGATGGAAATCACGGGACAGTTCGACGAGGCAACTAAGCTCGCCATCATTCCAACGGTGGTCTTGCCTTTTACAATCATCGGAATGATTCTGACCAGTTTTGCAACTTGGGTTGCAGCATTTTTTGGTGTGGAGCTGAAAGCCGAAGGTCCCAAAAGACTTTTTGAAGTCCTGATGAAACCCAAAGTGCTTTTGCTCGCCCTGGTGTCAAATTTCGTTGTCTATGGTGCCATCAAAGGCGGGCGATACATCTATGATGGTCCCTATCCTCTTTGGTGGGTTCATTTTCAAAACTCCTCTCCCCGAGCTTCTGACCGAAATTATGAAAATACAATGGCGGCAACTTCGCCCTCTCCAAATTCTTCAAAGAAGACATCAAATACTTTAGAAGTTCTGTGGGAGATTCCGCTCAAGGGAGCTATCTTCGGCTCCCCCCTGATTCAGGGAGACTCCCTGTTTGCGGGTTTAGATCAAGGACGAATCATCGAAGTTGATCTTACAAAGGGACAATTGCTTCGCCACTTCGAAATAGGAAAGCCGGTCATGGTGTCTCCTCTAGTCGCAGGCCATCGCATTTTTGCCGGCGAAGGGACCCATCTCACTCACCATGCGCGGCTTTATTCTTTTGATCTGAAGTCTGGACAATTCCTCGGCGCCTTTCCAACAGGAGGCCATATTGAAAGAGCTGGCGTCTTGGCAAAAAGCCAGGGCCAAGATCTTCTGTTATTCCCGGCTGGTAAAGACGGCCTCTATGCCATCAATCCAGAGACTATGGAAAAGGTCTGGCAAGCCTCGTTGGGTCACATCGACTCAGTTCCTGCAACCGACAATGAACGCGCCTACGTGGGTTCTGGCTTAGAGGCCGGATTTGAAGAAACTCCTACGAAGGTCTTTGCGTTGAACCTGCAATCAGGAAAAACTCTTTGGGAAAAAGCGATACCCACATCAAGCTGGGGCATTCCTATTCTGTGGGAAAATATCGTCTGCTTCTCAATTGGGGACGTTAATAAAAACACAGCGTATGGCCAACTGACCTGCTACCAGAAAGAAAACGGACAAGAGTACTTTTCTTTCAACACCACAGGGGCACTTATTAGCAAACCAATCGTCCTTGGCGATCATCTGATTGTTGCAGATCTTTTCGGAAAAATTTATCAGTTCGATTTAAAAAATCGCAAACTCGAGTGGACCCTTCAGGTTCCTATAAAAGGCGCAAGTTACGCTTCTGTCGTGATAGATGCTCAAGATCGCATTCTTTACCCCGGGGCCGAAGGACTTTATGTTTACTCCAGAGAAAACCAAGCTTTGCTATCCATCTGGAAGCCCACGGGAGTCTGGACAGGCACTTTTACCAATATCGTACCATATAAAGATCTATTGCTTTTGGCAGAGCGAAATGGAGTCCTGAGAGCCTTGCGCTTTCTATAATTTATCCAAAAACAGAAATAAAACTCAGTCTGGCAACAATAATGTGTTAGCCCCTAGTTTTCAAATATAGGGGCTCTTATGAAATTCGACCTTAAAATCTCCATTTTAACCTTCGCAGGAATTTTAGCTCTTAATGGCTGCGCAAAGGTCAACGAAATGACCGCCTCCGTTCTTGGCGGGCACGACGCTCCGGCAGACTCGTTAACAATCAACTCCACGGTGGCTATTGGCAAATATCAGCAAGGTAAATTTAAAGTCACATGCACGGGAACCTTGATTTCTAAAGACATCGTGCTGACAGCAGCCCACTGTGTTATTCCATTTGAAATGGACGACGTAGAAATGACACTCTACTTCGGTAACGATAGAGACAATTACGATCTTTCATTAGAAAAAACTACCTCTGTATGGATTTACAATTCTGGGTATCAAAAAGTTCGCTCTAAAGATGGCGAAATAATCACCGGTATCAACGATGTGGCAGTCATTAAGTTTGACCTGAATCTTCCCACAAACTTTAAACCCGTCTCCATCATTGCGCCACTCAAACAGCTAGCACCTGAAACCGAGTTGACGATCGCAGGCTGGGGGACGACGGTCGATGGCGAATCCCAAATTCCGGCCAAATTGCAGGAAGCCAAAGTGACTCTCAATGGATACTGGTACACTCATTTACTCGTAGACCAGCGCCGTGGCGTCGGCGTTTGCTTCGGAGATTCCGGTGGGCCAGCTTATTTAAAAAACAATCGCGGTGATCTCACTGTCGTCGGGATCACTCGCGGGGCCTATAACAACGCCGATAACTGCTCGGGTTTTGCCGAATTCACCAATGTGAGTACCCATGCAGAATTTATTCTCCAAGCTGTCTCAGATTTGAATGGAACTGCTCCAAACCTAGACAGCGATTCGGGAGCCCTTGCTCAATAACAGCTGATACACAGACATTATTGATTTACTACCTTACTTTGCGGCATTAAGATTTAACTATATGGCGCATCGTAAGATGATTTCTAGAAGACATTTTTTAAAAGCCTCAGCGACTCTTTTTACCTCCATAGGCCTTTCCCCATTGAAGTCCTATGGCTTTTTTCCACCGTTATTGAGCAAGCCTGCTTCAGTGAGTGTGGGGATTTTTGGCGGCGGCTATACAACAGCTCCTGTAGCGAACACATCTTTATACTCTTACACATCCGGGACCTTTTCAGCAGGTACGAACCTCGCGGTTGCCACCAGCAATCTTGCGGCGACAGGGACATCGTCTGTTGGAATTTTTGGAAGTGGTATTTATAGCGGTGGAAATATCAGTGAAACACAAAAGTATGTCTATTCAAGTAATGCCGTCAGTTTAAGTACAACCCTGACATCGGCTAAATATGGAGCCTGTGCCGTTGGCACGGCCACTCAAGGCCTATTTAATGGTGGTTATAGTGGCAGTGCGACACTTTCCGTCACTGACATTTATACCTATGCAAGTGACACCGTCACATCTTCGAGCGCAGGCCCGTCGAGTGTGAATGGCGCTGCGATTGGAAATTCAACCATGGCCGTTTTTGCTCAGGGAGGTGCCGATCTGAATTTCAGCAGTGTCTCGATAAATTATTATACTTACGCATCAAACACCTGGGGTGGCGGAGGATCTAACCACCTAAATGTCCCCACCCAACTGTTAAGCGCTTCAGGTAATACCACTGTGGGAATCTTTTGCGGAGGATCCGGCACCTCCAGTGGAAGCAGTCCCAGCGCCAATGTGAATACATATACGTGGGCATCATCCACAATGACACCAGGAACCAGCATGACCTATGCAAGAGCGGGCCTCGGCGGAACGGGAAATAAATCAATCGGTGTCCATGTTGGTGGAATGAGCGGCACAAATAACTATGCTTATACTGAGATCTACAATTACTCAGGGGCAACTTGGTCCACGGGAACTGCGTTATCGACAGCTGTAACAAAATTAGCTGCGTCTTCTTCAGCTCCTGGTGGGTTTTAAATAATTACACCACGGCCTTGCAAGGTCGCCATCAGCTTCTGGTGATACAGGGAAAGCAAGCTATCTCCAACCGCCTCCCCTTCAACAATTCTTAATGCAAGCGCAATGGCTTCCAACGTCGACAATCCCTCGCTAAAGTGCTCCTTGCGCAAGTGATAGCGCCCCGTATTTGCGGCGCCAATTTTCACTCTTGGAAGATGGCTTAGCTCCGGATGGCGAGTGTTTAACTTACTTGCTTGGCGCCAGTTGCCATCCGTCACAATAAGTTGAATTGGTTTTTGCGGTTTAATATCTTCTAAGTTCAAAGCATCCTCAGAAGGAAAGAGCACATAGCTTTCATAGCTAGGCATCAACAATGAACTTAGATCCAAGCGTTCTGTCGATTGACCTCGGACATACATTTCGGAATTAACCAGCGCATGTAACGCCAGTCTCCCCGTATTCGTGGTCCGCTTGAGTTCTTTGGCGTGAATAATCAAACTGACTCGGGTCTTGAGATCATGCTTCGGTATCGATTCACAGATGCAACGCTGACGATGCAAAAAACAAGTCGGACAAGGGTCCACGGTTTTCCGTTTGCGCGTGACAAGCTGATTCATCGATACACTTCCTCTATGACCTCGGACCGGGCTTCCATCTTTAGATGTAAGAACTCAATTCCTTACTCATAAATCTTTTGCGCATTTTGATTGTGCTTTTGGTTTCCATTTTTCCAAGTCTGCGAGCAATCAAATCTGATTTTGCGGATTTCTTGGTCAAAACTTCCGTTGAAGCAAAAAGTTCAACGCCACTTTCAAGAGTTTCATAAAGTTCAAATACATCACAAGCATTCAAATACTCGGTGCGAACCATTTGACCATCAAAATTTTGGTAAGTGTATTCACTGTATTCTTTAGCGTCTTTTTCAGCAGCTTTAACCGCTGCATTTGCATTTGCAGCCTGAAACAAAACCACACGCTCTTCAAGTAATTCCGCAAAAGGTTCTTTACCTTTGGCGCTAGAACGACCCACAGCACGAGTTACATAAAGGGTCTTAATGGCATACCATTTTTTATTTTTCATTGTCATTTCCTATGAACATTTCAGCAGTGATCGCGATTCAATCACTTTCGGGAATGACTATACTGAACAGACCAATAAGTCGTCAATAAGCAGTGAACATGGAGGGGAATAAATCCCCCACCTGAAATAATTAATTCTTAGAACTTATGCCTGTGAAGAATAAGACCATGGGTCGGATCGTAAGGTGAGACACCCACACTGACACGATCGCCTACAACCACTTTGATATTGAATCTTCTCATCTTACCACACAAGTTGGCTTTAATGGCGATGCCATTTTCTAGGTTGATTGTGTAAACACCACCGCCCGCAAGATCAACGACTTTCCCATCGACGGTAACAAGATCAGCTTTAGCCATAGATTCTCCTTTTTTTAAAGAGCGAAAACAAAGAGCCGACTTTTTAGGGCCAGCTCAATGAAAACAACAACGTTTATCTTAGAATATTAGTAACGACGTGATCCGAAACCGCCGCCACGACCACCGCTAGAGCGATTTTCTTGTGGCTTTGCTTCAGAGACATTCATTGCACGACCAGAAAGATCAATGCCATTTAATTTCTGAATTGCAGTTTGTGCTTCACTATCAGCTGACATTTCAATAAAGGCAAAACCTTTACTACGACCTGTTTCGCGGTCAGTGATCACGTTCGCTGAATCAACAGTACCGAACTCGCCAAAAACATTCGACAATTGATCTGCATCTACTGTGAAAGAAAGGTTTCCGACGTATAATTTTTTTCCCATTTGTGCCTCCTTGAAAGCTTAGGGGCCATTCGCAGAAGACATAAGGAAATCAAATGAACTGTGTGAACGACTTGTGAAAACAGTAGAACACAATCTTAAAGCATTAGATATAGCCAAATGTCTTTTGCGAAAATATAGTGCCAAATCGAACTCCGCTGACTTGGTTCAAAATTAAAATTCAAAAGTTGGCAATAAGTCGGGAATCTACAGATCTTTCGCATCTCATGACATTCGAAGTATCTTATCTTGCGAAACTGTGTCCTTATAGGGCCCGCTCTTCAAACCAAAGGAATCTTATGAATGCTCAAGTTATTTCCTTCAATTGTGTTCTGAAAAATAAAGCAGGTCGCTTACTTAGTTCAACTTTCAATCGCGATATTCTGAATATCAATTTAGCTGGTGAACACATGTTAGAAGGACTAACGAAAGGGATGGAGAATTTAAGCGAGGGTGAACATCGTTCTATTCTTTTATCCGCCGAACAAGCATACGGTTTGTACGATCCCAAAAAAGTGATTCTTTTCCCACGTAAAAAACTACCTGATGACGCTCGAGTTGGAATGACCATTTTTATTCGAGGGAAAAGTGGTACAACTCGTATGTATAAGGTTTTAGATATGACTTCGCCATTAGCACGACTTGATGGCAATCATCCCCTCGCAGGCCAAGACTTAATCGTCGAGATTGAAGCTTTGAAAGTACGTCAGGCAACCACATCTGAGATCGAAGAGGCCTTAAATCCCCTAGGAGCTCAGATTCTTCATTAACAGGTCGACGAGTTTTTCCCATCGGCCGTTGCTTGGCGGAGTTTCATCGGAGATGAATGATCACACAGGGATGAGCCAATTAACTATTTTTTCGCAGTTGGAATAAATTTACTTCCACTTTTTCCTGCGGCCTTGATTTTGCCCTTTTTTAGTTTCTTTGCATGGAACCCATCGAACTCTTCGTCATTATCTTCAAAATCTTTGTCATCCTCAATATCAGGCTTAGAGGCTTTTAGAGCTGTTGCTTTCTTCGTCAGGCCTTTGACAGAAGCAGGTTGAGAGGGCGCTAGAACCTCTGGCCTTTTAACATGGACCGGCCTCTCTGCCCGAGGCTTCGCCTTTTCAAAGGTCTCAATATCCGACAAACGAATCAATGATACCTTATTCGTCATGAACACTTTCACGCCATCTTCGGAGAGACTTTTGATCAAACCAGTAAAACCAAAATGACCCAAAGCTTTGCCTGTTATACGAAACTTAACTGCGGGCTCCGCCTTCAAAAGTTTATTGATCTCTTTAAGATCAGATGTTCCAAATTCATTCCCAACAACAGTGACGATATCAGCTAACTTCATAAGTGGCTCCTTGCGGAAAGATCTATCATATTTTGGAAATAAAAAAACTGAAGCTTTTGTCTTTGGTGAGTTATTTTCAGATAAACGGTTGATTTTTACATCGATGATTTCAAGTCAAACCTGGCCGGAGTTCACATTCCCTCCTTGATAAGCCGCCTCTTCGACCAGCTTTCCAATTGCCGATTATGATGAAGGGCGGGTCCTTGCATAAATTTTAATTATTTTTTTAAAAACTATGTAACTGTCATTAAATGCAGTCTGACAAGGAGAACTGATGCTTCCATTGACTAAGACGACGACAGGTATTGCTCTTTTACTAAGCCTCTCTGCTTGCGCAAGCACACCCACAAAAGACAAAACGCCCCCTCCAGCACAAAACTTCATAGCCCCATCGGCCACATCCGAAAAGCTTAAAATTCGCGCCGAAGCCGACTATCAGTTTGTTTTAGGAGATGTCTTAAGCCGTGAAGGAAATTCAGCGAAAGCCGTTGAACACTTCGAAAAGGTTGCTACACTCGATCCAGCGCCGGCTGTGTACCTGCGCTTGTCTGCGGAATATCAAAAGCTAAATAGAACCAAAGAGGCCATTCTAAACGCTGAAAAAGCCGTCGCAAAAGATCCTCAGAACATTGAAGCGCATTTCATCTTGGGAAGTTTATACTCAGCAGATGAAGCCTATGATCTGGCAATCACTCAATACAACGTGATCTTGCATATGCAGCCGAAAAACACCAACGCGATCATCTATCTTGGCTCTCTCTATGGAAACAAGAAAGACTTCAAGAAGGCTGAACACTACTTCAACATCCTCTTGAAAGATGCAAAGTATGATTCCCCCTATCTCATCCACTACTATCTGGGCCTGATGTATTCAGATCAAAAAGGATATGAGCTGGCTGCAGAAAACGCCTTCAACAGATCCTTGAAGCTCAAGCCGGAATTTGAGGATGCTCTGACCTCTTTGGCAAATCTGTATTTGCAACAAAAAAAGAGTCACAAAGCTCTGGCGCTGTGTCTCAGTTTTCAAAAGCAGGAAGGATTTCGCCGAAGCGTGGCGGATTTAATCACACAAATTCACATCGACAATGGTGACCTAGATAAAGCCTACGAACAACTTGATTTCATTTCTAGTCATTCAGAATCGTCCCTTGAATCGCAAATGAAAATGGCCCTTATTTTGATCAAGTCAAAACATATTTCTCAGGCCACGGTCAAACTCAATGAGATTCTTGCAAAATATCCCGATGCTGACTCTGCCCGCTACTATCTTGCTGCTACCTATGAAGAATCTGGTGATGCAGATAAAGCCATTCACAACTACATGCTGATTCCTCCATCCAGCGAACACTCGAGTGAGGCTATTGCGCATGCCGCTTACCTACTCAAAGGAGAAGGTAAAATTAATCAGGCACTCGCGTTAACCACTCAAGAATTAAAAACAAAGGCCGATCCGCAGGTCTACATCATGCATGCCTCCCTGTTGGACGCAAAGGCAGATTATTTAGGAGCCGCTCGTTCTCTGGAAAATGCTCTTAAGAAGTATTCGCAAAATACAGAGTTGCTTTTCCAACATGCAATCATGTTGGATCGTCTTGGAAAAAAGGACGCAATGATCGCGCAAATGAAAAAGGTGCTGGAGATTGCCCCCGACCATGTTCAAAGCATGAGCTATCTGGCTTTCACTTTGGCGGAACAAAATCAAAACTTATCTGAAGCGGAAAAATTGGCTCGTCATGCTTCCGAGTTGGCTCCAAGAGACGGCTATGTCTTGGACACTCTGGGATGGGTTCTTTTCAAGCAAAAAAAGTTTTCTGAATCGATTCAGGTTTTAGAAAGAGCTTATGCGTATCAACCTTCTGCGAGCATCATTGCCGAGCATTTGGCGGATGCGTACTCGATGCAATCACAATCCGAGAAGGCTAAGGAAATGTATAAGAAAGCCACGGGACTGACTACGGATGAATTCCGAGCTCATGAAATCCGTATTAAGCTGGCAAAGCTAAACAGCTAGAGTAAAAAAAAGAGGAATCTTCTGATTCCTCTTTTTCTCCTGGCCCTGCAATTGGTCCAGAATTTAAAAAATCAGCAACACTCACCCCATAGTCTTGTGAAGTCGTACATTTGTTTCCCCGAAAAGCCGGATGCAGTGGCGCAAGCCAACGCAATGACAATGAGAATCTAACGGAGATTTCTATGGGACTGAGAATTACAACAAATATCGCTGCCCTCAATGCGCAAAGAAATTTGATGGGAACCCAGAGAATTGTTAATGACTCGATGGCGAAGCTAGCCTCAGGCAGCCGTATTAACAAAGCGGCCGACGATGCCGCTGGTCTTGCGATCTCAGAGCGTATGAAGGCACAAATTCGTTCTGCGGCTCAGGCACAAAGAAATGCCAACGATGGTATCTCAATGATTCAAACAGCAGAAGGTGGATTGAACGAAGTTGGGAATATCATCGTCCGCTTGAGAGAACTGGGAGTCCAAGCCGCCTCCGACACTATTGGTGAGACCGAGCGTGGGATGTTGAACAAAGAAGTGGTGCAACTTCGTGATGAGATTGATCGCATTTCCAATTCAACAACCTGGGGCACAACGAAACTTCTAGATGGCTCCGCACCAAAATTTGATTTTCAAGTGGGTATCGGAAACGACCCTCAGGTCGATCGAATTTCCTTTGATGCCGGCGCTCACGCAAGCACCCTGAATGCCCTGGGATTGGCTGGCTTATCCTTTAGCACAAAGGATGAGGCTAGGGCTGCTTTGCAGAAGCTGGACGACGCCCAAACCAATGTAAACGGTACGAGAGCCTATTTGGGAGCTTTACAGAACCGTTTGACATCGACCTCTGATAATTTAGGTGTCACACAAGAGAATTTATCTGCAGCCAACAGTCGAATTCGCGACACAGATATCGCGGCAACCTCGAGCGAAATGGTTCGCAATAATATCTTGATGCAAGCAGCGACCTCGGTGCTGTCACAGGCAAATCAGGCCAACCAGTTAGCATTGAAACTGATTGGTTAACGAGGGTCCCACAGGAAATAGCCAATTGATTCTTCCAGTCGCGTGCCATCACTCCTCCTCTTCTTTTGGTTCATGGGAGTGATGTGCGCCTAGTTTTTTGTTCGCCTTTTTTGGTTTCCTTCCACTTTCTTTACCTATTTGCGCCGCTTTTTTTGTTTCTGGTTTTCTATATAAATTTTGATTTTTCATTGATGCTCCGATCCTCTTGATGATGTTTTAGCTTTATTCTGCCTCGATTGCTCCTTACAAACGATACGCTTAGACAACTTACATGGATGCTATGTGGGGGTGAATGCGGAACTATCAACCAAAGGTCTGGCTCTCCCCGACATTCGCATGGGGGCCTGAGCACTGGACAAGATGAACGTCCGATAACGCTTCAAAAAACTTAATTTTGTCGATTTTCTAGCCGATACAATTATCAGGAAGGAATCGACCCATGAAAACTCTGGTACTTTACTTCACATTTTTTGCGAGTTTCATTTTAACATTCACATCTACAACCCATGCCCAAAGCATGGTGAGTGAACTGGATGAAAAATTTCACCTCGAAAAATCGATTTCAGAGCGTTTGGAGCAAACACTAAAAACTCGTCTGGAAAAAGATTACTTCGATATCACGGTCGAAGCTCATTTAAAGCGCAAGGCCCTCAATCTCAAAGTGCGCGATCATGCGACTACAGATAACAATTCAGAGGAACTCCAAAAATGGTATAGCAACCAAGTACGTTCTCTGTCCCGGCAAATGGCAAACGCCGATGGCATTGATGCCGCTCGCCCGTTTGAACTTGAATCCTTAGTTGTCACCCTTGGCCTTTCAGACCGTGTGGATGCAGCATACCGCGAGGAACTCAAGGGCTGGCTGCAAAAATGGGTGACCACAAGCTTCGGCACAAAGGCAGAGGCCGTGGTGTTAGTCCGTCCCTCCAATATCATCCAAAGAAATGATTCATCTCAAGGTTCTGGTTTAAGTCGCTATCAAAACTTGCTCGGTATGATTTTTCTAGGTCTTGTTTTCGGCGGCGCCTTTTTAATCCAACAACGTCGCAACCGTCCGACCAATATGAATGCTA
>JBLMWG010000294.1:0-5225 GCA_050257115.1 Bacillota bacterium | reverse complement strand
GAAATTACGCGTACTTACCTCCCAAACGACCTCGAAATTACTGATAAACTGTCTAAACTCTTGCCACACAAAAAATATTTTCGATCTACCACTTCTGCTGATTCTTAATAATTTCCAATACTTAGATCGCCTCAAAGAGAGACAGTTTTTGGATAAAAAAAAGATTCTAGCTATTTAACCCTCATTTCAGTTTTCAAAGCTTTTGCACGAAACTGATTTCATCACGAAGTTGGTGGGGCTCAGGAGGGCATACCGTATGTTTAATCAAGTTGCACGCAAGACAGTCACATTGGCATCTGCCGTAGCAATGCTCGCAGGATGCGCAAAGGGTGGAGGAACTTTCTCAACACTCGCTGACTCTGCTAGCTTTAAGCAAGAAGCTACTTACGTTCCTAAAAAAATCGATATCCTCTGGATCATCGACAACTCCGGCTCGATGGCAACTTCTCAAGCAAATCTTGCCTCTAACTTCCAAGCCTTCATCGCTCGCTTTAACCAAACGAACAATGATTTCCACATGGCCGTGGGCACAACTGATGCTTGGATGAAGCAATTCGGTCTGGGTGGAGCTGACATCGCAAAAATTAGAGACGGTTCTGGCTCTAACCACTCTGGGGTGTTCGTCATGGATAAAAACACTCCAAATCTCAGCTCCGTTTTCCAAACGAACATCAAACAAGGCATTTATGGCAATGGTGATGAGCGTGCCTTTGAAAGTATTAAACAAATTATTAACGAACCATGGAATGCTGGCTTCCGCAGACCAGATGCTTTCCTCGCTGTCATCATCGTGAGTGACGAAGAAGATCAATCCTCTTCGCAGTCTTCCTTCTATGAAGGAACTCACCCAACGACTTACCTCCAGAATCCAAATCTTTATTCGGTACAAAGCTACATTGACCTGCTGGATGCGTACACAGGTGGCACGGCGAATGGCAGAAATTATTCCGTCAGCAACATCTCGATCCACGACCAAGCTTGCTTAACTCAGCTCAGCAACGATAGCAGCCGCAAAATCAACGTTCGCTACCAGCAAATCACAGATATGACTGGCGGTATTCAGGGATCTCTTTGCGACGACTTTGGCAACACTTTGAACTTGATCTCGGACAATATCATTCAACTTTCCAGCGTGTTTAAATTGTCACGGGAGCCGATCGCAGAAACTATCGTGGTGACTGTTGATGGGGCGGTGGTCGCTCAAGATGCTACCAACGGTTGGACTTACGATGCTTCAAACTTGACAATTACTTTCCACGGCAGCTCTGTGCCGGGAGCCAACTCAACAGTTAAGATCAACTTCGATCCGAAGACGATCCAACTCTAAAAGGAATTTGTATGGGTGGGGAACAATCAACAGCTACGAATCTTGAACAGTGGCACATTCTTCGTGGGGACATGAAATACGGTCCCTACGAATATAAAGCCCTGATTTCAATGATCCAGTCAGGCGAGCTTCAAGACTACAACTACGTCTGGGCGCCGCATCTTGAAACATGGTCTCTTGTGGGAGAGCTTCAAGAGTTTTCAAAAGACCGCTTATGTCGTCTGATTGAAACCAAGGATCATCTTGCTGGTGCTTTTAAAGAGCGCAAGTTCCCTCGCAAAGACGTGCATACCCCCGTTTACGCTCACAATGATCAGGCATTTTTTGATGGCCAGACTCTTTCTGTGAGCGAAAATGGTGCGCTCGTTCTTTTGAACGATCCTTTGCTTTTCATTGGTCAAAAAATCATGCTTCACTTCAGAACTTCTGACGTGAATCCTGAACCTTTTAATGTTCTTTGTGAGATCGTTCGTAAGAACTATTCAAAACAGAGACTCAACGTAAAATCCGGTCTGCACTATGCTGTGCGTTTCCTCCAAGTGCCTGAGACTGGTTCTGCTCAACTAACAAAATGGTCTCGCGGTGGCGGTTCCAAGGAGGAAACAAATGGCATTCTTAAAGTTCATGAATGAGTCCGGCGTTGTCGGCTGGTTAATTCTTCTTACAGGTATCGGTTCATTAGTGCTCGTCGCAGAACGTGCAAAAATGCTCTACAAAGAGTACGGCATGAACTCCGATGAATTCATGGGTAAAATCCAAAATCTCGTACTCGCTAAAAAACTCGATGAAGCTTTGCTTGTTTGCGCACAGCTTGAGAAAAAGCCATTGGCAGCGGCTTTCAAAACTATTTTGGAAAAAGCTGATCGCGATGATGACTCTATTTTCCAAGCGCATGATATCGCTATGTCTGAAAACGTACCCTTGTACACAAAACGCCTTCACTACCTTTCAATGCTAGCCAACGTGGCAACTTTGATGGGTCTTTTGGGTACGATCCACGGTCTGATCTTGTCGTTCCAAGCGGTTGCCGCAGCGGACCCTGCGATGAAGCAACAATTACTTGCGCAAGGTATCTCCGTATCCATGTACACGACAGCATTGGGTCTTGCAGTTGCGATTCCGGCGATGGTGTTCTTCTCATTCTTGACTTCCCGTCAAAACGAATTGCTTGAAGAGCTTCAAGAAAAATGCGGAAAACTTGCGGAGCTTTTGACAAGTGCGCATATTCCAAATCTTACTCGCCAAAATGTTTTCCCGGATCACCATCAAGCTCCGATGATGACCCCTCCTTCTCCTGGAACCAAGGCTTCTTAACCGAAGCCTTCCTCCAGTCAGAAAACCTAATTCAACGGATGGGATGAATTATGAGACGCGGTAAAAAATTGAAAATCAATCATAACAGTGAGTTTGAGTTGGACTTAGCGCCCCTGCTCGCCGTGATGGTAAAACTGGTTCCAGTACTTCTGGTCTCTTCAGCCTTCGTGCAAATGATGGTGATAGAAACGGAACTTCCGCAAGTCGTTGCAGAGGCTATCCAACGCAATGAGCAGGACAAAACTCCGACGAATATCGCACTAGATGTCGATGGCAAAGAGGGTTTTAAAATAACTATCACAGAAAATGGCAAAGACTCCGAGGACACAATTCCATTGAAAAATGGCGTGTTTGACTTGCAAGGACTTCACCAAAAGCTGGTGGCGGTTAAAAAAGCTCATCCTGAAGTTTTCAAAATTGAATTAAATCCAGATTCGAAAGTTCCCTACAAAGAGATCGTTAAAGTTATGGACGAGGCTCGCCAAGCCCATGATACCAGCGTGACTTTCCCCGTTTTCGACAAGAAGCAAGGTAAGAACGTTGAAACAAAGTACATGTTCCCAGAAGTTATATTTGCGAACATGATGGAGGGCTAGACCATGGCACGTCGTCAGAAGTATGAACTACCAAAGAAGAACTCAACTTTCTTTTTGAACATCACGTCCATGACCGACATGTTCACAATCCTACTTGTGTTCTTGCTACAAACGTATTCCACCTCAAACGTAGAAATAATACCGGAATCAGGACTCCGTTTGCCCTCTTCCGCTTCCAATGCGAACCCGGTGGATGCGATAAAGATTTCCTTATCACATGACGCTTTAAAACTAGACAAGGATAAAATTGCGGACGTCAAAAACGCGGACTTCTTACCTCAGGACCTTGAGTCCTCGGATACTAACTTTATTAAGCCATTATTTGAAAAACTGGACCAATTAGCGAAAAACTCTTCCGATAAGTCCTACGTGAAAGAAGGAAAAATTCTGCTCCAAGCTGACAAAGAGCTTCCTTACGCAACTTTGCGCAAAGTGATGTACACAGCTTCGATGGCCGGGTTTCCTCAGCTAAAATTGGTGACACTCGTTGGAGATTGAGTTTTATGCAACTGCGTACAGTAACAATTCTAATCGCAATACATTTATTCTCTATCTACTGTTTCGCTGGGAAAAATGAAAAAGGTCTTCTGCCTGAAGTTCGCTTGTCGGGCGATGAAAATGAAAACGATAAAAAGGCTTTCAGTAGCGAGATCATGATCACTCGCTCAGAAAATAAAGCCATTGACTCTCTTCAATCCATCATAAAAAAACAAAAGGGCTCCAAAAACGAAGCGGACCTTTGGTACCGTCTTGCGGAACTCTATATGCGTCGATCTAAATCTGGACGCTTTTTCGATCTACACAAAGACACTCCTCTCATGAGACTTTCTCCCTTTCCTGTTCCAAACGAAAAGGGTTCTGAGGCTATAAAACGCGCCATCAAAATCTACTCCAAAATTGAAGTTGAGTTTCCTCGGTTCGATCAGATGGATGCAGTTCTATTCAACAATGCCTTTGCGCACCAACAAGTGGGCTTATTTAAGGACTCCAACGTTCTTTACGAACGTCTCTTAGCAAAGTTTCCAAAATCTCCACTCATACCAGATGGTACTTTGGCCTATGGTGAGCTCTTGTATGATCAAGGTAAATTCGCTGCGGCCCTTGAACAATTCCAACGCCTAGAAAAATTCCCGAATAGCCGTGTTTACTCTTATGGTATGTATAAAGCTGCTTGGGCGAGCTATAACCTTCACGACAGTGACACAGCTATCAAAAAGCTCGTGCAAGTTGTTAAATCCAATCCACCACTCAAAGATGGCGAAGTCCCAACAAATCGTCACAACCTACGTAAAGAAGCATTACGTGACCTGACAATCTTCATCGGTGACACTTACCCTGCTAACAAACTTTATTCATTTTTTGAAGACATCACGACAGAAGATGAGCTCGGTCAATCTATGATGGACCTTGCGAAACTTTATGACTCTCATAGCCGTCAAAAAGAGATGAATATTTTCCTGGATGAGTATATCGACAAACGTCCGTCTGGTCCTGACGTCGTAAAATCTCATCTGATGCTGGTTGAAGCCAATGAAACTCTCAAGAAACGTGACCAAGTCCTAGAACACATGCAAGTGGCTTCTGACCTGTGCCGCAAAGACTCTAGTTGGAGATCCGCGCAAAAACTCGATGACGTTATCGTTTCCTGTGATGAAGGTTTCCGTCACACCAGCCTTGATATGGCGAAAAAATGGTGGGAAATCTGGCTTAAAAACAAACAAAACGTCGCCTTCTCGGAGTTGACTCAAAAATTGTTCAAGTTGATGTTAGATAACGAAGATCCTGCTAAGCCGGACCTAAAAACCCGCTTCGCCTATGCGGAGCTCCTTTTCCAATTAGGTAAATTTGATGAAGCCAGTACTCAATATAAAATGGTTGGCGACAAATCTAAAGAAGAATCACTTCGCCATGATGCCGACTACGCGGCTCTCTTTGCTAAAGAGAAAAGCATCGAGCAAAAGAAAGATTCTCTTAAGGAAGCTGAGCGA
>JBLMWG010000293.1:0-5779 GCA_050257115.1 Bacillota bacterium | reverse complement strand
TATTAAAGCGGAAAGAGTTTTGCACGGCCGTTGAAATCTTACCGATATAAATAATATGAAGAGCCGCAACGAAAGAACAAGCCAACGTCCATAAGTCACCAATATTGATGTCGCGAATTTTGGCATCCATTAAAATAAAGGTACCCAAAAGAGCCAAGATCGCCAGGGCATAGTTCTTCCATGAGCTTACTGTTTTAAAAAATAAGGTATTCAACAGAGGAACCAAAATCACATAGATGCTAGTCAGGAAGCCACTCTTAGTGGCCGTTGTGTATTGAAGACCGATAGTCTGTAGTAAGAGCATCCCGCCCAGTAAAAGGCCAGCAGGTAACGCTTTGAAAAAGTCAGACTTTGCGGATGTTAACTTCGGTCGGCGCAAAATGATATAAAGAAGCTCACCCAAAACTGAGGCGGTTATGAAACGTAAAACCAAGGTTTCTATCGGGGTAAAACTTTGCAAGGACCAGGTTGCCGCCACAAAGCCAAAACCCCAAAGAGCACCCGCAAGAATGAGCTCAAAAACAGCGCGTTTTTTTGTGAAATTCATAGCGGCAAGTAAAGAGCTTTGAGTTCGGAAATCAAGATAATTCCAGTATCTCTAGTCGAAGGCTTCAGCCCAGATGCGATTTTTTTCAATACCATCCACTTCGATCAACTGATGCTTTACCTCTTTAATCATGCCACCATTTCCGCACATGTAAAACGTTGTCGGAATATTTTTGTAGTCAAACTCAGCGATGTGATTTTGGATGTATCCTTTTTTCCCGATCCAATGTTCAGGAGGACGTGAAAGAACGAATTCGTATTTAAAGTCTGGCAGTTCTTTGGTGAGCTTTTCGAGTTCTGGAATATAGTACATATCTTTTTCTGTACGTACACCGAAGAGTAAACGGTAGCGCACGTTCGGATATTGTTCTTTTTTTGAAAGAAGATAACAGATATGTTGGGACAATCCCGTTCCGGTATTAAGGAAGACAATTTGCTCTGTGGGAGGTTCTTGAAAAAAGACCTTCCCGAAGGGGCCAGTGAAGTTCAAAATTTCTTTGCCCTTAAGGCCCCAAACAAACGTCGAGGCGATACCATTTTCAACGTACTTGAAAAGCAATCTAAAACCATTTTTTATGCGGTCATCTGAAGCAATAGAGTAGGCACGTAGGACTGGTTTTGCTTCTCCTTGAGGGACTTGAAGCATTACAAACTGACCGGCCTTAAAATTAAATTCAGAAGGCATGTCAGTTTTAAGAACGAGCTCGCGCACCGATGGAGTGTGATCAATTATTTCTTCAACTCTCATATGGTAAACAGTACGTGCGGACGACATAAAACTCCTTATTTTTCAAAGAGATCTATAATCTGAAAATCCCAGACAGTCCAACAATTTAGCTTGTTACGAAACCTCGCATTCAATAAAATGTTGTTAATGAGGTATCAACGTGAATAGTGCGCAGCATCTGGTTATCATCCTTGGATTGCTTTTTGGAATGTCTGTACAAGCGCAGCAGGCTCCTGAGAACCCAACTGAAGGGGTTCAGGATGCAGTAAGTGCTACAACAGAAGAAATTCCAGCTCCCCAAAAGTCATTGTTAAAATCGGCAGCTAACCAAGACTACAATAAACCTCTGTATTTCGATCAACTCGATAACGGCTTGTTATTACCTCCGTTGGAAGTTGAATATGATCTTACTTTGCAAAAGGGTAAAACTCTTAAAGTTGGTCCAGTCTTGTTGAACGAGACCTCGTTCAATTTCAGTTTGATGCCCTTGGGAAAAGCTCATTCTCAGTTGCCGGAAGTTTTGACCTTGGCGGAATCGTCCAAAGACGCGTTAGTGATGGTGTGGCCTAGTAATCTGATTAAGTCCGGCACACTGGAAATGATTTCTCGCACAGGGGCCGTGTTATGGAAGTATGAAATTTCCGACGTGGAAAGAACTCGTTGGGCGAACAAAGTGGCCCAATGGCGCAGTGCTTTGCTGGAGAAGTCTGTTCCAGCTTCTGAACTTAATAGCGGTATTTTTTCTTCTCAGTATGTCATCACGGATGTGAAGGCTGCGGGTGCGCCATTTTGGAATCAAAGTAACTCCTTTCGTTTCTGCTTAACACAATCAGAAGGTCGTAACAGCTCTAGATTGTGTTCCCAGTGGTATGGCACTAAACTGGAGGGTGGCTCTCTTGTAATGGGCAAAGTTCGTGTGGATCCTACCACACCGCGTGTTCTATTTAACAAAGAGGAAGCGAGTCTGAAACAGTCTGCGGCGGTTGCTCAAGAGGGCCCAACTTCGTTTTTCGCAGAGCTTGCGACCGGTGAAAGTTATGAGTTCATTTCTATTCCCAATAAATTGCAGTTGATGGATATTTCTGACACTAATCGCGATAAGATTTTGCGCATTGTTGGCTACGAGACACGTCCGTTGGGCAAATCAGTCCTTTTGAATCCCGATCAATATACGAACTTAACGAAGATTCTTGGTTTTGAAGATACCATCGGTGATCCCCGTAAGTTTTGGGCGGCGACAGTTAAGACAGACGATGCGAAAGTATATCTGCCTGGCCAAGGTGGAGGGATCTTTAAGCAACGGTTTGAGCTTTCTGAAATTCCACGTCGCCAATCCCGTGTGTATTTACATAAAAGAACTCCGGTGGGGACTTATGATGACGGTGTAAAATTATTTGCTCGCAAACAGCCTTCAGCAAAAGTGACTTCCAATCAGAACTCTGTGGAAATGGATGATTCCGATCCGGCACTCTTCATGTGGAGATTTAAAGCTACAGAGCGTGGAGAACTCAATCGTTCCTACTTGAATGTTGAATTCGAAGGTAAGACGTACAGATCTTATTTTGAAATTTATAAGGGGTATCCCAGAGAGTTGTCTGCGCGTTTATCTATGGCAAAATCAGCAAGTGATTTTGTGTTCATGGGTGAGCTTGCCTACAATCAGTGGTTCGAAGATCTTTTGGGTTGGACCAATTACTGGGCGTCTCGTCAACGTTGGGGTGTGAGCATCAAGTACTTCCGGTCTTTCAATGAACTCAAGGTCAGTACAGCAGGCCGTACGGCGCCGTTAAATGTTTTGAACACGGACTTGAAATACCGCCTGATTCCGGGGCTGTGGAATCGTGATGAGACGGTGGGGCTTATGGCTTCTTACCAAGACGTGAACTTTGACACTCTTAAAGCGCCGATGTTGGGTGCGGGGATCTTCTGGGCTCGCTCTATGCCGAAGATTTTTGATGATATGATGAACGTCATTCCCTTGCTGAAATATCCAAAATGGGTGGACGTAGAGTTTATATATTATTTAAGTTCCATGGACTCTGCGGTGAAGTTGAACTCATCGATGGCATTGAACTTCCATGGTAAAGTTCTTTGGTCACAAAATTTATTCGGCGAAGCTGGCTTTGGTATAAAACGCTATGCATTTCAAGATGCCTCGGTGAATCAGAAAGCGGAGCTTAATACCGTTTATGGAACGGTCGGGGTTGGTTTGAATTTTTAAGATCTTGGAAATAATAAAAGGCGCAGATAAAGCGCCTTTTATGTTTGCGGATCAAGTCTATTGATTTTTGGTTTTTAAAAGTAAGCAAAAATTCCCGCGGAGGAGGCCAATCCTGAAACAGTGTTATTTTCGGTTGTTGTGGTCTGTCTCTGATAAGATAAACCTAAGTCCACACGAAAGCCGACGGCGCTTGAAGTGGGGAACCACTTTGTGAAAGGGCCCGCGAAGATATCCATGACGTCGACTTTAGTGCCATTGCCCTTATCCCAGTTTCCGAAGGCTCCAGTTCCTCCTACCCCCCAAAGAAAAGTTTCACCAGAAATGTTCGGCATGAAGTTATAGTCCGCAAAGCCGCCGATTTTCCAAAGAGTTTGAGTGATGTCATTGGCATGGCTCATGTTGTAGTTCAGCAAGGGGCCGAGTTCAAAAGTTCCCAAATTCCAACCGAATTTGATTGTCAGATTCACGTTCGTTTCGTTGGTTGCATTTGCCGCATCCGATTTTGTATTCGTTAACGCAAAATTAAGTCCAACAAGATATTTGCGCGACGATGGTGTGATATCTTCGCTCAGATCATTTGGCGACATGAGATCATAAACAGCGCCGGGGCGAAGGAGGCTGGAGCTTTCGATGATGGCGGTGTTCCCCTTGACCTTGCGGACTTTGATCTTTTGTGCAAAAGCCGGTGAGATCAGGCTAAAAACCAAAGCTGTTAACAGGAAATGTCTCATGTTGATCCTTCGAATAAGAGCGTGATTTTAGTTTTTCAGAGGCGGAACATGAGTGTCAACTCCAAGTTGTCTCACTCCGAGAACTGTCTCGAAAAGTGATTAAGTTTGTCCAGTCGTGGGCCGAAAAGTCAGATGGGGATAAGGGGGCAATATGTCAGTAAACTGGGGAGATGTTCCTGCGTGGGCTTATCAAGCGGCACAGGCACTCATGCAGTCTTTGAAAATCGTGGACCCGGTTACTTACGCACACTGCTGCCGAGTCGGTGAAATGTCCCGTAAATTAGCTCGTGATGCGGGTTTGAATGAATACCAACAGAAGCTTGCTGAGTTCGCAGGGCTTTTTCACGACATTGGAAAAATGGGTGTTTCCCAGGATATCATTGCCAAACCTGGCAAATTAGATCCTCGAGAGTTGGCAATTATGAAAAGCCATCCGGTCCTGAGTGAAGAGATCGTTCAGCCGTTGGCAAAGCATGACTTCTTCGCGAATATTTTGCCAGGTATTCGTGGTCACCATGAGCGTGTAGATGGGACTGGGTATCCAGATAAAATTCTGGGTGATGAGATCAATATTTTAGCGCGAGTAATTTTGGTGGTGGATACTTACGATGCAATGTCGCAAACGCGAGCGTATCGTAAAGGGCTCCCAGATGCAGTCGTTTATGAGGAACTCAAGCGTTGTTCGGGAACCCAGTTTGATTCGCAGTTAGTTAAGATATTTTTGCAAGCTCATCCAAGGTGGAGTGGTCAACAAGTTGACCAAGAGACAGAATATTTACTCATTAGAAAAATCGCTTAAAAAATAAACGCGCAAAACTGTCTCCGCTGGATAAGCCACACTCTGAGGGCCAGTTTATAAAAAAAGCCCCGCCAAAAGCGAGGCTTTCCTTTGAATCTTTTAAAATCCTAAAACTATTTTTGCTTGTTCGTGCTTTCAAATATTTTGTCGGCAGATTTTGCGACAAATCCTTGATAAAGCTGACCGTCAGCCATTGGGTAGCGCTTCGCGAACTCATAGTAACAGCCTGGTAGATTGTGAACGCCGTCGGTGAATTGGACGGGGATCTCAGAGGCCATCGTAGAGCTTTGCTCTAGATAGTCTGCGGGAGTTCCCTTTACGAGGCCACCGGATTTGTTCAATACATAACCTTGGCTTTGGATGAAGTCGTTCAGAACGTGAATGTCGTTAAACTTTTTAAGTTTATTGATGTTCACGGTGAAGTGATTAGGACGGAAACCATAGGCAGCAACCCAGGAAGCGTACTCACTTTCCTTCGCCAATTCAGAATAGAGTTTAAAAGACATTTCCCAGGGGCGTCCACACATAGAAAAATCAGCGCTATCAATCACGGACTGTGGGATCGATTCTGCCAGGTTGCTTAAAGTTTCACGAATCAACGGGGAGACCTTTTCCAGTTCCAATTCACTGATGAAAATCTTAGGCATGTTTTCATCCGGATGCTGATAATGACGCGCGAAAAGTTTTTTTTCTGTAAAGATATAAGGTTCGCCTTTTTGTTCGTAACCAAATTTCTTAAACTGTTTTGCAAGGGA
>JBLMWG010000292.1:0-8441 GCA_050257115.1 Bacillota bacterium | reverse complement strand
TAGAACTCTTCCAGAGAGTTTAATCCTCCCTGTGGCAGCAGTCGGCCTTTGCCCAAATGCAAATCACTGACGACCACTTTGATCTTTTTCACAGGAGTCGGTTTGATGACAACCGTGTTGTCACCAGACTCTGACGGTGAAATGGGTTCCATTACAACTACTCAGCCTTCTTGAGTGGAACGAGGCTTTCCTCTTTGACCTCTAAATTCGACAACGCTAAACGCAATGCGCGCTCAGTACGTTTGAATTGGTCCTGATTCCCCTCGATAGTCTTGTTAAGCTCAAGACATTTCTTACGATAATTATCGAGTTCTTGGGAAAGCTGATCAATCTTTCTTTTTTGGTCAAGAATATACTCATCTTTAGACCGAACAAGGGCTGATTTTTCAGCGCGGAGCAGCTCAAGGCGGTTCTCGAGTTCGCGTTCACGAACACGGATTTTTTTGAAATCGGATTTTAGTCGAGTCTCCAACTCTTCTACTTTAATTCGAGCTTTGGCGACTTCGTTTTCTTTATATTGCAGATTGCCCTTCAAGATCAGAATCTCACTTTGTGCAGATTCCTGGACCTCTACCTTTTCTCTTTCCAAAGAAGTAATACGAATTCCCAGTTCATCTGTGCGATTGCGAATGATTTCACCAGCAGACGCCAGCTCCTCATTTTCCGCGCGCAGGAACTCCACTTCTTTTTCCAGTTCAAGGATGCGTTGTTGAGCAATTTTTAAATTTTCCGCTTGAGCCAGGCTGGCGTCCACGGATGTCATTACATTCGCAGCTCCCGTACGGCTACTGCCGCGGAAATTACCCACGCTCACTTTCACATCAACGTCATGCTTTTTGCGACCACCTACTCGAGCATTCGCAAAACCCTCGACAGCCAGGGTTCTATCGGCATCAGTGGCACCGGTTGCAGCTCCACTCAAATTCAAATCTTGTTGAATGGAGACCGTCTTATCTTCTTTGTCTTCACTACTTCTAGGTACTTCAGAATAAACAGGACTCGTCTTTTCATCATCCGAGGCACCAGAATAAAAGTCTTCTCCCGGAGCTTCCGGAATTGAAGCAATTGAATCCTGCAAATCCTCCAATGACTGATAGCCACCACCAGCAGAAGGTCCTTTATAGGCATCGTCACGGGCGGGAGGACCCACACGATAGCGTTCGGAAGCTGGCACACTTTCAAAGCCCACCGGCATTTCAAGCGGAGCATCATCACCCTCGTCCGCTGATACATATTCCTCATCTATTGATGAAGAATAGTCATCCTCTTCTACGGACGCAGTATAATCACCACCAAACTCTGAAGAATCAATGTCCCCGCCAACATCCTTCTCTAGATTGTCCCAAAGACCTCCATGCACGGTCGTCTTTGCTTCACTACGGCGTTCGATGTCCTGCACGTTACCCGAAAATTGAGGTGCTTCTTCGGTCTTATTAATTGACGAATCAGCTTGAATTTCTCTGACGTCGTCCATCAGAGATTCAATGAGGTTTTCGGCTGGTGAGGACTTCTTTTTCTTTTTGCTCATAGCTACGTAAAATATCGGATTTTTTGGTGTCCCTCTTAAGGACAAAGCTCGGTAGACTCTTATTCCCGATCTTAGTCCTGTCTTACTTTGAGAACATCACAAATCAAATTTCCTCTTAGTGGGCACCCTAACTACGAATATGTTTTAGACAGTGTTCGATTCATTGCCAGGGTCGTCTCAGAATATACCTCTCATAAGAAATGTAAGCCAATCTCAGACATCAACGAAAGGCCCCTATTTTGCATATCTAAAAAATCACTAGGGGGATTTTTATGGTGGTAGCACGTTCAATTATTGCAACTTTAGCAGCTGGTACTTTACTCTTTGGGTTTCAAAATTGCTCCAAAGTAGGTCTTAATGAAGTCGCTTTCTCTGATGCATCTCTTCAAACTGTTCAAACTGTTTCAACACCAGAAGTTCCTGTAACTGGAGTTAACGACAATTCTGGTAACGTCGATATTTCGAATCCTGCACCTTCGACTTCGCCTTCTACTTCTACTTCTACTTCTACTTCGCCTTCACCTTCTACTTCGACTTCTGATGGACAAGTATCAAATGGCGATGGCGACAAAGATCAAAGCAAAAGCCACAGTGGATCATCATCCTGCTCTCATGGCTCTGCGAACAACTCACATGAATCATCAAATTCTTCTGACGAAGATGCATCCTCTGACGTGGAAGCTCATCAGTTGGTTGAATGTGAGTTGAGTGGCTCAAAGAGTAAAGTGGTTTTAGGGACTGGTATCGCCATTGGTTCTAATGCGCAGACAAGTCGTATATGCATGTCAGAAAATGCGTGTTTAAATCTAATCAATGAATATGCTGTTAGCCATGATTGCTCTTTAACTCCGGGGGCAGCGACATCACCATCTTCCAATGGTGTCCAATGCTCTGCAGTTTTTCCTGGCAGTAAAGGCACTTGTAAAAATGCAAAAATCCTTAGCGACGCAGATGTCAGCGCTTTGCTTACTAAACTAGGTAAATAATTTCACGAAAGTTTAAAATCTAGGAAGCAAAAAGCCCTCCAAAAGAGGGCTTTTTCACTTCGATTATGTGACTTATTCAGAATCTACACCGTGATGACTTTTTTGTATTCAGCTAAGCGTTTTTCCAAATCCGCTAATGTCACTTTTGCCAAGGCTTTCACAGAGAAATCTTGGATTGTGTGAGAAGCCATCATCGAACCCATGATACAAGCTTGTTTCAAAGTTGCCACTGTCGGAATTGATTTTTGAGCCGCGATGTAACCAAAGAAGCCGCCTGCGAATGTGTCGCCAGCACCTGTTGGGTCAATCACTGTTGGGATCGGCATGGCCGGCAAGATGAAGTAACCTTCTTCTTTCGTGTACATTGCAAAGCCATACTCACCACGTTTAATCACCACTGCGGATGGACCCATTGCTGCAATCATTGGAGCGGCAGAGATAGCATTTGCAGCTCCTGTTAGCATTTTTGCTTCGCCTTCGTTAATCAAAACGAGGTTCACTTTTTTAACAACTTCGATCAGTGCTTCTTTTTTAAGATTGATCCATAAGTTCATGGTGTCAAGACCTACAAACTTAGGTGATTTTACTTGAGACAAGACTTGCAACTGAAGTTCTGGTGCAATGTTTGCCAAGAACACGAAAGATGAATCTTTATAGTGCTCTGGCAGTTGTGGATTGAAATGTTCAAAAACGTTCAACTCTGTGTTCAATGTTTTTGCTTCATTCATGTCGCCTTCATATGCGCCAGCCCAGTGGAATGTCTTCCCCGGAACTTTAGAAAGCCCCGCCAAATCAACACCACGGTTATTCAACAAGTCGTAATCTTTTTGGTCGTAATCTTCACCAACCACACCAACAACGCGAACTTTAGAAAATAAAGAGGCCGCTAATGAAAAATAGTTTGCGGAACCGCCAAGAGCGCGATCTGCGCGACCAGACGGAGTTTGAATAGAATCGTATGCAAGGCTGCCTACTACTAGAATTTCTGACATTTTAAAATCTCCAATGTTGACGTATTAGTCGTTAGTTTCGTTTTCAAAGCTCATTGCCGCGTGAGCGGAGTTGCGAGCTGCGAATTCTGCGGCGTGCATCGCTGCCAATTCACGTTTTGCTTTTGGCATCCCTGCAAGTTTGGAATTTGAGATGTCCATTGTTGCAGAGTCTTCTTTATGCGTGCTGTTCAACTGCCCACAGGCTGCGAAGATATCACGCCCCATAGATCGTCTTAGCAACACATGCACTCCCAAACGGTTCAATTCAGAGTGGAACGCTTCAATCGTTGCATCTGAAGGCCGCTCATAAGGTGCACCCGGATGTTCATTGAACGGGATAATATTGATTTTGCACGGCACATGGCGAGTTAATTTTGCTACTTGGCGCGCATTTTCCAAAGAATCTGTTACACCTTTTAGCAACACGTACTCGAATGTCACTTTGTCGCCTGTTTTATCAGTGTACTGCTTACAGGCGTCCAACAACATTTCTGTGTTCCATTTTTTATTGATTGGCATCACTTGCGTGCGGATTTCATCTGTCGGAGCGTTCAAGCTGACCGCCAAACGAACTTTCGCATCAGCAACACGCCACATTTCTGGAACGATTCCTGATGTGGAAACGGTGATCTTCTTACGGGACAAGTTAATACCCCATGGAGAGTGGATCACATCAATCGTTTTAAAGACCGCTTCCGGATTATCGAGTGGCTCTCCCATACCCATGAACACGATATTGGTGATGCGCTGGCCTGGTTCCAAACGATCATGAACTTGCATAAACTGACCGACGATATCTTCAGTGCGCAAGCGGCGTTTTAGTTTTTGTTTACCCGTGAAGCAGAACTTACAACCGATGTTACAACCCACTTCGGAAGAGATACACAAAGTCAGACGACCTTCAGAGGGAATCACCACAGACTCAACGCTTTGGTTGTCACCCATATCAAAAAGGAATTTTTGAGTTCCATCGACGGACTTCAAGTGAGTCAGAACTGCAGGCAGCTCAAAAGATAAAATTTTGGGAAGTTCTGCACGGAAGTCTTTAGACAAATTCGTCATTTGCTCCGGATCCGTGACACGTTGTTCGTAAACCCATTTGAAAATTTGCTGAGCGCGGAATTGCTCTTTGCCTTTACCCTTAAGGTAAGCTTTCAAATCTTCCAATGTTAGAGAGTAGAAATTTGCGGGTTTGTTTTCGAGTGGTTTTGCGACGTTGTCGTCAGCATAGTTCACTGGGGCTAGAGACGCGGCAGTGCCTTCGTTTAATTCCATCTTTGGGCTCCTCGGCTTATGACAGCCATGCTTATTACAGCTGGGATCTTTAGTGACCCCTTTGGTTTAAGGATTATGTGTGCCGAGGTTCTAGCACAGACAACCCGGATCGCCTAGGACTTCTCTAAAATCAGGGGGTTAGGGAATAAAAAAAGGCTCGAAAAAAGAGCGTTTCTTGCAAAAAATGCCAATTGGAATCACTAAATTGATCTGTTCCTCGGATCGCCGCCCCCGTTTAGAACCCATTTATGACCACATTCAGCCCACTCTCACTTTTGCAAGCAATCCAATCACACATTGCCTTTTACTTCAACTTGAAGTAAATTTAGAGGTGAACTTTGGCGATTATTACTCGAATTATTTGGAGCAAAAAGTTCCTAAAACAACGTGAATCACTGCCACCCACAATAAGGCAGAAACTGCTCGGTTGGATTTTCCTGGTCGAAAGAAACGGAATTCATGAGGTCGCAAAGTCTAAGGGACTACATGACGAACCTCTCAAAGGAAGTCGCTGGGGTCAGCGTTCTATAAGACTAAACAGAAGCTACCGCCTGATCTATCGAATAATCGAAGATCGCATACTGATTGAACTCTTGGAGGTTCATAAACATGACTACTAAAAAACTTACAGCCACACAGCAGCTCGAGAAGATTTATGGTCCGTTAACTTTCGGCGGATTTCTTAATTCTTGGAGACTCTCAGAAGAAATGAATCAAACACAGTTTGCAAAATTCTTAGGGCTTTCTGTTCAGAATCTCAATGACATCGAAAAAGGCCGACGTATTCCGTCCCCGACCAGAGCCGCAAAAATTGCAAGAAAACTACAACTCCCCGAAGAAGGGCTTATCGCTATTGCCCTCAGAGACTCTTTGAAAAAAGAAGGATTTAACTTCTATGTCAGTTTGGAATCAGCGGTTTAATACTTACGAGATCTCAAAAACCATCTCTATCAATGGGCCCAAATCTGATGGCAATGACCCGATAACTTGGCACCCCTGGTACTTATAGAATGCCTCAACTGCATAAGAGTCCGCATAAAAAGAAAGAGATTTCCACCCTCTTTCTTTGGCCTTGGAAACGGCGTGAAGCCACAGCTTTTTGCCATACCCACGCCCAATAGAAGAAGGCTCCACAAATAGAAAATACAGTCGTTGTTTTTGTGTGTCCGAAGACAGGGAATAAAACCCAACAACACTCTGATCTACTTCTAATACAAAAACGGAACCAGATAAGATGTCCTCTGTGAAAACTTCCAATTCCGATTTGTATTCTTCAATTTGATTCTTGGGATAAGGCCAATAAGACTTTGACCGAAACGCAAGAGCTGAAAGTAGTGGAGCTTCCTCTGGTCTTGCAGGACGAACACCCATCATCAATACCGCCTAAAAGACGTCGTATTTTAACGGAACGGGCTCCCCTAACCACATGGCTGCCTGGGTGTGATCGTAAAAATCATCACCCGTCAGCTCGTGGACAAGGACCGACAGGTCCCCGCGTTCTTTCATCCGCCACAGAACCACGTCGGTGAATTTCTCTTTAGGAAAATTGATCTCAAACATCGGAACTGGATGAGGTCCAATTGCCACGGGAATCATCTCCCCAGTAAAAACACGCTGACCGGCAAACGCGGCAATCGCCTTTTCGCGAAGTTCAGCCGCAAACACGCGATCACTGGCTTTAAAGTAAATATGTGCATCAAATTCCCGAGGAAACCCCTCGGGCAACAACTGCGAATTTACTTTAAACGGGCGCTCTTGCATTTATGACTCTCTGCGTGTCAAAAAGGTACGGCGTACCTTTTTACCTTTTAGTGAACTTCTTGGATGTATTCGATAAGTTCTGGGATCTCGCATGGGACGCAGCCGACTTTGCCGACGACGACACCTGCGGCGTTGTTTGCTAGCATGCAGCTGTGAACCAGAGACAAGCCAGAAACTAAGCCCAACGCCAAAGCTGCGATGACTGTGTCACCGGCACCAGTCACGTCGAAAACTTTTTGAGCGTAAGTTGGAACTTCAGTGATCTGCTCGCCAGAGAAGATCGTCATGCCATCTTTCCCACGAGTCAGAACAACTTCTTTGGCGCCTGTGATTTTTTGTAGAGCACGACCGACTTCGACAACTTTATTTGGGTTGCCTTTCAAGTCGTCGAAATCCATTCCCGCAAGAACAACAGCTTCATCGTAGTTTGGTTTGATCAAATCAACACCTTTGTAGAAGGCACCTTGATTGTTGCGATGTGGATCGACCATCAATTTTTTGCCAGCGGCTTTACAGATTTCCGAAACTTTTTCGACAACGTTACGGGAAATAACGCCTTTTGCGTAGTCTTCGATGATCACACAGTCTGCATGGGCCACATTTTTAGCTACAACTTCTAATAAGCGTGCTTCAGTTTCTGCGGAAAGATACTTTTTCAATTCATAATCCACGCGCACCAGGTGATGGTGTTTTGCCATCACACGAGTTTTACGTGTTGTTGGACGAGACTTGTCTACAATCATGTAGTCCCAACTCACACCATTTTTTGCACTGAGTTCTTTCAAAAGATTTGCACCCGTATCATCGCCGACAACGGAAACCATCATCGGTACTCCACCCAGGCTGGCTACGTTTTGAGCGACGTTAGCCGCAAGACCTAAACGCATGTCTTCTTCTTCAACTTCAAGAACTGGCACCGGAGCTTCAGGGCTGATACGACGCACCTGACCCATCACGTATTCATCTAATCCCACGTCGCCAATAATGAGGATTTTTTTGCCTTTAAGGGCAGGGATTTGATTGATCAAAAGTTGTTTTTCACTAGGCCCGAGGTTGGCCAGAACCGGTGTTGTCATTTTTTCATCCTCCGAAGCCTTTTCTAACCTAGGGCCCAAGGCGTGTCATCAGATAAGGCGCCGCTCTTGGCAGTATTGCCCTGCCTATGATAGATATCTGAGCCTATGTTCAAGTCCAAAAGCAAATTTTCCGGCAAAAGCCCGGCTTTTAAAAACTCCCGTCCCCAGAATGGTTCCCGTTCTGGCGACAGTGCTAAAAAAAGTCAGAACCTTATTTATAAACCCAATTATATCTCAGCACGTGAAAAAGAAGAAATTCTAAAATACTTGAACACCCTCTATCCGATCTGGGAAATGCGGTACTCAAAAAACAATCCCCCTCCAGAAAATCAAAAACAACGCCCTTTACTGCGCCCGGTTTACTGGTTGGGAAACTGGCAGTTTGCGTGTTTGAATTACTATCATCCCCCTAAAGGTATCTACAACCGCTGCGTCACCGGCGAGCGTTACGTTCCAGTTCTGGAAAACTTGGTGAATAAAATCGAAGCCCTGGTTAAAGACAGTTTTGACCCCCGCGATATTCCTCGTGGTTGGACTTTGAATACCTGTCTGATCAATTACTACGGAAACAAGATCGATGCTGATGGCAAAAAAACGGACTGCGCTCGAGTGGGCGAACATAAAGATTTTGAACCGGGTCCCGTAGCTTCAATTTCTTTCGGTGAAAAAGCCCTGTTTCAGTTCGTCTCCAGTAAGGGAACTGAAACCAAGTCCAATGTTATTCTTCAGCAGTGGTTAGAAGACAGTTCGTTGCAAATCTTCGGTGGCGAAAAATTTAAGAAACAACTTTTTCACCGCGTGCAACGTGTGGAAGATAAGTCTG
>JBLMWG010000291.1:0-4313 GCA_050257115.1 Bacillota bacterium | reverse complement strand
TGATATAGTAGGGAGGCCAGTGAGGCTTGTTCCAGACAACGCGCTCTGGAGCAGCCAGGCTGATGTGGTGTAAAAATAGAATGGCGAGAGTCAGGATCGAACGAGACATAAAGTAACTCCTGAAGGAGTTATTTTATGCCGTCGAGTTATAACACACAGTATGTAGTTTTACACACCCTTCAGGATCTCGCTGAGGAACTGAATATGTTGTAGGGGGTGATTTCCAACCTGAGCCAGCATCATTTTTTTTGCTGCATCTGCCTGAGGGACACCTTCAAATGTAATGAGACGATCTATCGCATTAGAAGAACCGACGATAATAGACAATGGATCCAAATCTTTTTCGCGCAGGCCGAGGGGGCCTGTACCATTGATGGTTTCTTCATGTTGAGCAATGATGTTGATGACCGTTTGATCGAAGTGCTTTTTGTCCTGAACTTTTCGCGCACCTTCAGAGGGATGTCTTTTCCACATCGCCAGGTCGGCATCGTTCATTTTGGCAAGTTCTTGGCTTAGATTCAGTGGGGAGTTATAGTGGCCATAATCGTGAAGCAAAGCTCCCAAGGTTAACAGCTGAGTTTTCTTAGGGTCTGTGATTCCAAGTCGTTGTGCCAGAGCAATGGCTAATGTCGAAACAGTCACACCATGGTGGGCGATGTTCTTGTCTGAGTTTTCAATTTTCATAATCGCCGACAAAGCTTGGGCATTTGATAAAATAAAGTTTACGTACTTTCCAGCGGCGTCCTTGGCGTAATTGTAGGACTCGACATCTTCCGGGTTTTCAAAAACTTCTTCGGTGTGACTTTGTTGGGAACCTTGGATGATTTCCGCTCGAGTTTGGATATCCTTTCCGGATTTGTTGTCATAGGCGGTATCGATATTTTTTTGCAGATAAGAGCGATAAGAATTTTCTTCATCCGTGATGATGTACATTTTACGGAGTTTCTTTTCCTTAAGACGCTTAAGACGTTCACCTTCGAATGAGTCACCACGACGAAGGTAGAGAATCATTTTGTCATTGATTTTTAGATAAGCGTTGAAATCAATCTTTTGATCGCCCCGTAAGGTACTTACGCGTATAGAGACATAATCCATTGCTTCGAAACCCTTCGGTTGCTATTGTTGATGTGATGTCTATAGATAAAGAAATTGTAGAAGATTTTGTGAATGAGTCAAAGACCTTAATTGAAGATCTAATAGATCTTCTCGAAAGTATTGAAGGCGACTTTTCTCAGGTTAAGAAGTTGGCTGATTACGGTAACAATGTAGATCGGATTATGGGTGGGGCAAAAAATTTGGCTTTAATGGCACCACCAGAGCATGCTGTCCATATGATTTCTGACTACACAGCTCTTTGCAAAGCCGTTGGCTACAAGGCTTCGCAGATTACTAGCAACGAAAATTTTTATGACATTTGTGTCGCGCTATTGCTTGATGCCACTGAGACACTCAAAGTTTTACTTGAGCGGATTCATGAACCTCTTGCAGACCTAAAAAAAACCATTCCCCAAACCTTCGCGGAAAGACTGCGATGGATATCTGAGCAGTTTAGCGAAGATTACAGCATGAGTGTGGATACTTCCACGGGAGCTGGTAAGAAAATGAAGCAATCGGAAATTGATGAGCTTTTAAAGAAGTTGGGGTTGTAGCTTTTTTATTTTTGTAGGCGCGCTAGGGACCATTTTGCCAACTCGCCGAGTTTGTCGTGGTCGGTGAGGGCCTGGATTTCTGGGGTGAGGTTTTTTAGCTTTCTATTTGTCGCTACGATGATGGCGTTTCTCTTGAGACCGAAGCTGCCGGCTCTGGCTAGCGGGGTGCCTAGAAAATCTTTGGTTAGTTTTTTTCCTGAAGATGCTAGTATGTAACGTAATTCTTCTTCTAAGGCGTTTTCTTTTTCCTGGGAGAGATTTAAGTTTTTTTCGATAGTCAATTGGCCTTTGAAAACCTTTTGATTCCATGGGCACACGGTTTGGCAAAGGTCGCAGCCAAAAAACCAATCGCCGATTTTTTCTCTAAGGTCTTCATCCGGAATTTGTCTGGATTCGATGGTTAGATAGGAAATGCATTTTCTGGCATCCATCTTTTTCGGTTCCACCAGCGCGCCAGTGGGGCAAATATCCAAACATCTGGTGCAAGTGCCGCAAAAATCTGGCAGTGGTGCAACTTCGGAGACTAATTTTAAAGAGGTCAGAATTTCGCCAATGAAAAATAAACTGCCTTTTTTGGAGTGAATGATGCAGGTATTTTTTCCGACCCACCCAAGGCCGGCGCGTTTTGCGAGGTCACGCTCTAGCACCGGGCTGCTATCTGTGAAGGCCAGAAACTCTTCTGTGGGGAATTTTTCTCGAAGTCGATCGCACAGTGTTTGCATGCGTTGTTTGAACCAGAAATGATAGTCATATCCCTGGGCATACAGACTCACGCGGGCTTCTTTGAGTGGAAAATCATGTTTTGGTTCAGGATGAGGAAAATAAGGAATGGCAAATACCAAAGCACTTTGCACCCGGGGCCACTTACTTTGAGGGTTTTCTTTGATTGGGGCGTGATCTGCTAAGTATTTCATATCACCGTGAAGGCCTTCGTTCAGCCACTCCCGGTAAAAGTCAAAGCTCAGAGGTTTTTCCAATGCCGACAGGCCGAAATGGGAAAATCCCAGTTCAGCTAAGGTTGGATTTAAGATGTCAGTCATTTCCTGAGGCGTCACGTGAACAATTTCTTTCTTTCATTCAGGCGGATTCTTTTGCACACTTAATCCATGGATCAAGTTCGTCAGTTATTGCAATCCCATCCCCATTGGCCTGTTGTGGAAACAATCTACCACAAATTGTCGGCCCATGGCTATAAAGCCTTTTTAGCCGGGGGATGTGTGCGAGACGCCCTTTTAGGAATTGTGGCCAATGATTTGGATATTGCCACAGACGCCACGCCAGATACGATAGAAAAGCTTTTTGATAAGACCATCAATGTCGGTAAAATCTTTGGGGTCATGAGGGTGGTCGTCGCCGGTGCAGATATCGAGGTCGCGACCTTTCGCAATGATGGGGACTACAAGGATGGCCGTCGTCCCGAGCACGTGGTTTTTTCGACTCCAGAAGAAGATGCAGAACGCCGTGATTTTACCGTGAATGCCTTGTTTTTTGACTTAGAGCGAAACCAGGTCCTGGATTACGTCAATGGGCGAAAAGATTTAGAACAGAAGATTCTCAAAACAGTCGGGGATCCCGCCAAACGCTTTCAGGAAGATCAGCTACGTCTTCTGCGAGGGGCTCGTTTTGCAGCTCAGTTGGGGTTTGTTGTCGTCGAGGAGACCAAGCTTGCCATGAAGCAAATGGCTCAAGCCGTTCTGAATGTAAGTGGTGAGCGGATACGCGAGGAGATGTCGAAACTTTTGAAAGCCAAAGATGTTCAGTCCGGTTTGGATCTCATGGATGAAACAAATTTGATGGCAGTTTTGTTTCCTTGGCGAGCAAAAAATATTCAATGGCGCAGTTATGGTGCGACTGAGGCCTGGCAAAATTTAAGTTTGTTTTTGCGAACCGCAGCCTCACCAGACTTGAAAACAAGTCTGGATCTTTTGAAGCTATCGACCAAAGAACGTCGTGGGATTGAAGATGCTTGGAGTCTTTGGCAAGATGCAGATCTCTTCATGAAGCTTCGTCGTGGGGAACAGTTGCGACAGTTACAAAAGCCCGGCAAAGAATGGGCATTGGATGTCCTTTCTAAAGAAGGACAGTTTGCTTCCGAAATTAAAGCTTTGATGACCGATAAACACAGTTGGGGCCCCGTATTGCCGAGACCTTTTTTAAATGGTGAGGATTTGCGAGGGCGTCTGGCTGGAGAAGCGATTGGACAGTGCCTGCAAGAGTCCTTGTTGTTACAGCTGGAAAGACAGATTCAAAGTCGTGATTAGGCCCTTCTGTGGCTTCAGAAATATTTGAAGGATTGAGTTATGGATCAAGTGTACGTTCCCAGCACATGGAAAAGATTTGCGGCCGTGACTATTGATCAATTGATGATTTTGCCGTTTTATCTGCCGTTTGCGAAAAAGTTTTTTACGGTTTTTTTCACAGATGATGATGTGTATTTGTCATTGATGCAGTTGTTGGTCCTATTTATGGTGCCGGCCCTGTTCGAGTTTTTGTTTTTAGTGGTCATGCAGGCGACTCCAGGTAAATGGATTTTGGGGCTAAAGGTGGTACCTCAGGATAATCCCTATGAGGAACTGCATTGGTCCCAATGTGTGATGCGTCCTCTTGTCAGTCGGTTGAGTTTCTTTTTTGCCTGGGGGATTTATGCGCTGGCCTTTTTTAGGT
>JBLMWG010000290.1:0-2715 GCA_050257115.1 Bacillota bacterium | reverse complement strand
GTGACTCAAGGGTTGGTAGCAGAGGGGCGCGATTGCGGAACTGTGGTTTTCCCAAGTGCTGCAGCCAAGGTCTTTTTGACCGCCTCCAGTGAACACCGTGCGGCTCGCCGGGCGACGGAGTTGGGACTAGATCAGGGTGATATGGTGAAAGCCCAAAAACAGCGTGATCATCAAGACTCCACTCGCAAAGTAGCACCTATGTCAGTTCCGGAAGGGGCTTTCGAATTGGACTCTACAGAGTTGAACCTTTCAGAAGTTGTCGATAAAGTCGAAGCCTTCGTAAAATCCAAGATCTAACAATTGCTGGCTGACCCTGTGAATTCTTCATGGCCGAATAGGCCATGGTCATTGGCGAGGCCTTGTATTACCTTTTATATTCCTTATATCAGGCATAGTCTTTGTATTACCTCAGGGAGCGGAGTTGTACCTTCCCGGAGGAAACCATGGCGAAACAATTTTTAGCGCTTTCAGCGATGATTTTTATGGGGTTGGCAGCCCAAGCCAATGAGGTCGTCGTCACCTGTCGTGGATCTGCAAAAGCCGATATGAGCCAAACTGAGAAATATACCATTTCGTTGACCGAGAGAGGCAATGTCGTGGTGGAAGGTCAATATAAAGACACGCCATCTATTTTCATCAACGTGGATGTTGCAGAAGTTGTAAAGCAGAATGATGACGAAGGCTTAAACCTTGAGTCTTCAAAACGTCGCGTTGGAATGGTCTTCGCAAAACAAAGTGTTCAGGTGAACTATAAAACGGGTAAGGGTGCTGCACGCGACTACCAAATGATTGAGAGTGTTTTGAAGCCCCGCACAGTGTACTTAGATTCTTGTACTCGATAGTTGAACCTTGTCGAGTAATTGCAAAAGAAGGCTGCTATATGCAGCCTTTTTTACTTTTGAAGTTTTTTGAATTTATCTAGATTTGAATTTGCAAATTTCTGTTTGCGCACCTGGGACTTCAATTGTCAGAGTAATTTCCTTGTTGCGAATTGATGCGGTTGAAGTGGTTTCTGAACGAATTTTGCCGTCGCAAATCTCTTTGCTGATCATTTTTAGAGTCGTCTCTGAACCTGTTTCTGTACGAAGGCTTTGGTCTTGAAATTCACACATGGCATCGGTATCTGACTTTGCCGTGCTCAGCGAATTTTCAGTTATGAATATCTGATTTTTGCCGAGGTAAATACTTTTTGCCGTTAAATCTTTGGATCTAATTTTAAAATTGGGGCACAGATCGCTGTTTCCGGAAATGAGCGTATAGCTTCCGACTGTAAGGTGAGCCACGTTTTTGCCGTGTGCGGAAACACCGAATACCAAGAGTGCTAACGTTATAACTGTTTTCATCTTTAGAAGCATAACTTCAACCTTTTCATATGTGGAATAATTTGTTTGTGAGCACGACGAACTGGGCCCCAATAGCTGCTGCCATCCTGCGCTGTTTCTCCTTGATCCAATTGAGTGTCTTTCATAATCTCGATTGCACAGTGTGCTTGTCCTTCGATGGAGGAAATGTCACGGCACTCAGGACCTCTTCCGCGCCGGATGTTTTTGGACTTTTCCATCGCCCATAAACCATAACCTAAGCGAGGATTGATGATACGTCCTCTGATGCTGGTAGGATGGATGATGTATGGATTGCATCCGGACTCTTCTCGGGCCAGAGCCGTCCAAAACCAAGTCCATGCGATGAGTTTGTCTGAATCCGAAAGTTGGTTGAAGTTCGGGCAGAAGTTCCCAAGTGCATTGCTTTTTGTATAAGCACTGCGATTGCTTGGAGAGTTTAAAATTTCGTAAATGATCTGACCGTCAGGACCGATTTGTCCTTGAGAGTTCATAAATGTATTGCACTTAGGGGCCATCGGGCGATGTCCTGGTCTTAGCAACGATCGACGTCCTGAGGATGTAATTGTGCAGTTAACACACTCTTCGCCCGTATTTGTTTCGTTGCGTAAGCGTTTGTTCGTTTCGTTGATAGCAGACAAGGCGTTGCGCTCAGTGACTTCTTCTCCGTTCGTAGTTGAGTTCTCCTGAGTGTCGCCTAGTTCTGTGGGATCAGACGATTCATTATTATCAACAAACGTTTTAGTTTCACGAAGAGTGAGAGTCGCCACGGCTTGAGTTGGGTCATTCGTTCTCTGGTGTGTTTCTTCTGATCGAGACTCTTGGCTTTCTTCAGAACTTGCTCGAGATTGTGAAGAGAGTTCCCAGCTAGGAGGTATTTTTTTGTAAAGAGCTAACGTGGATTCGCCATTCGTGCGGTGATAAACCCACATGATGCGACCGGCGTTGGGACCATTGAGAATCTTGATTTTGATACCATAATTGCCCGAGCGAAGTTTCATTGCCCTCAGGATTTTACCTTGAGTGCCTCGTGGCAGTGATGTCATAACATTTCCACTGTGCTTAAAATTCGCGGAAGACCGACCATTAGCAAGGTCTTCAATTTCAATATACTTTTCTTTTCCGGTAAACCCAGAAAGTAAAAGAGTGCACAGGATGCCCGATATCAGTGGTCTGCATAACTTTGAGATCTTCATATCGGAAGACAAATGCAAGATCTATCCAAAGCCCCTTCTTTGGATCTATTCAATAATATCAAGGAGTTATTCGAGTGTCTCTAAGAGATATTCGCTCTCAGAAAAGGCAAATTCAGAATTCCGCTGTACGGCTGTCAAAAGTTTAAACACCGTCCCCCCTCTTTCTGTTTTTTGTGGGT
>JBLMWG010000289.1:0-6870 GCA_050257115.1 Bacillota bacterium | reverse complement strand
AGGAATGTCTCGTTCCTTCAGCATGCGACTGACTGTACTTTTGCCACAAGCTATACCTCCGGTTAGTCCTATCCACTTCATAGACAATTCTCCTTAAGCACCGTTTACATTTTACCGATAGTCCTCACAAAGGGGAACATGATTTCATGTCTCAATCTGTAGAACAGTTCGGAAAATATATACTTCTTGAACGACTCGCAGCCGGCGGGATGGCTGAGGTTTATCTTGCCAAATCTACAGGAGCGGTGGGCGTAAACAAATTCGTCGCCATAAAGCGCATCCTTCCCCAATATTCTGATCACCAAGAATTTATTGAGATGTTCAAGGAAGAGGCGAAAATTGCCGTCAACTTGAACCACGGTAACGTTGTCTCAATTTATGACTTCGGGGTCGAAAAAAGCCAATTCTTCCTAGTCATGGAATACGTCGAAGGCCGCAACCTTCGCCAAATCCTTAATGAGCTTAAAAAGACCAATACCTCTTTCACTATTGAGCAAGTTTGTTACATGATGAAAGAAGTCGCTGCGGGCTTAGATCACGCTCATCGCTGCCTTGACGGTACAACGGGTCGCCCATTGAACATCGTTCATCGTGATATGAGTCCTCAAAACATCATGGTGAGCTTTGAAGGTGAAGTAAAAATCATCGACTTCGGTATCGCCAAAGCCGAAACCCAAGTGGAGGCCACGAAAGCTGGTACTCTGAAGGGTAAATATGGCTACATGAGCCCAGAGCAAGCCGATGGTCAAAACATCGACCCGCGCACGGATATTTTCTCTTTAGGAATCGTTTTGTGGGAGCTTTTAGCCAATGATCGCCTGTTCACGTCCAACAGTGAAGCTGCGATTTTGCGCAAAATTCGCGAATGCCAAATTCCTTCAATCAGAAAAATCAATCCCTCAATTCCACCGGAATTGGAACGAATTGTTAATAAAGCTCTGGCCAAGGATAGAAGCCTGCGCTATCAAACAGCGGCTTCCTTGCATAGAGATTTGAACCGCTTCCTGAACACTCAATATCCTGAGTTTTCGCCTCATGATTTCAGTGTTTTCATGAAAAATGCATACTCTGCAGCTTTTTTGGATCAACGACGTAAACTCGTTGAATTCTCAAAACTGCAAGTCGCCCAAGCGGATGATAAGACCCTTGTCACACAAACAGATACGCGTATTCCTCCTCGCAGTATTCCTACGCCTCCGACACTACAATCCGGATTGGATGGAGAAAGTTTGGATATTGATACATCCGCAGGTATCCATGTCAGTCTTGATAACTTGAAGGCGCCTCCCAAAATACCAGGTAAAAATCGCACTGATACAGGCGTCACTCAGACACATACACGCACGATGGGTTCTGCAAGTTCTATGACTCGCACACCCGCGGGTAAGATGTCGATGGGAACCAAAACGTCGATTCGCAAGCCGGTCACCAACAACTTCGATATGACGGGCTGGGCCTTACGTGGTGCAATCACTCTTGTTGCCGCCGTCGGCTTATGGTGGGGTTACAATCACAATGTCTTTAACAATCTTCTGCTTATGGCGAAGAACTCAAGGCCAACAACGGCTATTCCTGGAATGGCTCCTGTCACATCACCCACTGCGGCAGCAACGACAACTAATGCAGCCGGCACACAGGAACTTGAACTTTCTGCCTCTGCACCAGACTACACCGTATCTATCTACAGCAATCCAGATAAGGCACGCATTGTTATTGACGGTGTCGATACGGGAGAATTTACGCCTCACCGTCTCACAAAGAAAGCAAATACGCCTTTCAGTTTACGACTTGTCAAAGAAGGCTACACAGATCTCGTGACGACCGTAACGCCTACATATGAAGCCTATTCATTTACAGGAACAATGCAAATACTGCCTCGAGTAGCCTCTGTGTATATAAACATTGTCAATGGCGGTGCGAACCCCGAGCTTCGCATTGCCGGAGTTCCCGTCTCTATCCGCGCATCGACTGAACCTTATTTGATTCAAGCCGAAGTCGGTGTTAAGGTTCAAGCCTTCAACAAGGTTACGGGAATCACGGCAGAAAAAACTATCACTATTCCTGCCAATCAAAAACGGACTATTGATTTGTATTTGAAATAACCCCACCCTTCGTATTCGCAACTAGGAGTTCTCATCATGAAGAAGCAGGCCACTCTTGGACAATCTATTCTCGCTATGTCTTCACGTGACCCAAAGCAGGCCGCGGTAAAATTTAAAATCGACACAACTTGGGTAGAGAAAACTTGGAGTCAGTATTATAACGACGTCGAACGCATCGGCGCAGCTCTTTTAAAACTAGGAGTTAAACCCGGTGATCGCGTAGCAATTATGGCCAACACTCGCTATGAATGGTCTGTTACCGATCTGGCGATTTTTGGGATCAAAGCCGTTACGGTCCCCGTCTACCAAAACAACACCCCGGAGGATGTTGAGTTTATCCTTAACAACTCCGAATCTCGTTTTCTATTTATCGAATCCCGCGGCCCTCTGAAAATCTTCGAAAGTGTAAAGGATAAATGTCCCACAATCGAAAAGGTTTTACTTTTTGAAGAATCCGCTCCGGTTGATGATGTAATAAACTGGAAGCAGCTCCTAGAAATCGGGGCCAGATATTTAGAAGCCCATCCTCAGGCTTACACCGCACTCTGTGAAACACTGGTACCTGAAGATATCGCAACGATTCTGTACACATCCGGAACCACGGGACGACCGAAAGGCGTTGTCCTTACACACTTACAAGCTTACAGCGAAGTGTCCGAAGCATTTCCTTTCTGTGGAGCTATGACAGAGGATATTTCTCTCACGTTCCTTCCTTATGCGCATATTTTAGGTCGTATCGAACACTGGGGCCATTTGTATATTGGTTTCACAATGGCCTACGCGGAAAGCTTAGAAAAAATCCGTAGCAATCTTATCGAAATTCGTCCAACATTTCTGTTTTCAGTACCTCGCATTTTTGAAAAAATTTATGCGGCAATCTTGGCGCAAATTCAAACTCAACCTTTGAAATTGAAACTCTTTAACTGGGCCATCGGTGTGGGTAAACGCGTCGGCGAATACAAACTCAGCGGTCAAATTTTGCCTCTTGATCTTTTGGCACAATATGAAATCGCACGGCGCTTAGTCTTACGAAAAATCACAGATGCCTTTGGTGGGCATTTACGCTTTGCGATCAGCGGCGGCGCTCCTATTCCAAAAGACATTGCTTTGTTTTTTCACGCTGCAGGAGTTCTTATTTTGGAAGGCTATGGCCTCACCGAAACAACGGCAGCCATCACCGTGAACACCGCTTACAACTATCGCTTTGGCAGCGTGGGACGCCCCATCGGTGAGGCAAAAATCAAAATCGCCCACGACGGTGAAATCCTCGTCAAAAGCGATAAAGTCATGAGCGGTTACTATAAAGATCCGGAGGCAACGAAAGAAGCTTTCACGGATGGTTGGTTTCACACCGGCGATATTGGTGAGCTCTTGCCAAATGGGGATTTAAAAATTACGGACCGCAAGAAGGACTTGATAAAAACTGCCGGCGGTAAATACGTGGCTCCACAACGTTTGGAGGCGCTGCTAAAACTCAGTCCCTATGTGGCCAATATCCACATCCATGGCGACCAGAAGAAGTACATCGTTGCTTTGCTATTCTTAGACCGCCCAAACACCGTAAAGCTTGCCCAGGACAATGCCGTTGCCTTTGCCAATTGGGAAGAGTTAGTTAAATCCCCCTTTGTGCAAGATCTGATACGCAAACTCGTCAGTGAAACAAACGTTCATCTTGCGAGCTATGAAAGCATTAAAAGATATCTTGTTCTGCCGAATGAGCTGTCGATAGAAGCAGGAGAATTGACACCGTCATTGAAGGTCAAACGCAAAGTTCTCGATAAAAAGTTTGAAGAACAAATTGAGAGTCTTTACTCGTAAGCAAAATTTTTGATAAAAATAAAAAAGGCGCCACTTCCAGCGCCTTTTTTTGCTTTACAGATAAAAGCGGAACCCCAAAGACAGAAACCCGCCGGAGAAATCAATGCTCCGATTAGAACCACCGTTCATTACGGAATCCCCACTAGAAACAGCCCCTGTCATCGTCGTATAGGCTTTAGAATATTTAAGACTGTCAAACTTCATCGAACGATAGCCAAATTCAAACACGTAGGTTGTCGTATCTGACAAAACACCTTCATATCCCAAGGAGGCTGCCAATAATGTTGCGTTGCCTTTCGCTTCCGTTGCGGAGTCCACACCGGGATACGCCGCCGTCCCCGCCGCCGTATAGGAATAAGAATTTTTCACAGTCATGCTGCCATAACCGGCACTTAAAGAAAGAAACGAACGAAATTCCTTTGTACCATGCAGATTGAAATCTACGCTCAACTTCGGCGCATAGGCCAAAATATCACTGGTCTCCGTGTACAACTGAGTCCCCGAGGAATTTGTGCCGGAAATATTATCAACCTTTTGTGGCTTAAGAATTTCAAAACCAAAACGCAAGTTCGCAAACTTACGCGAATACATGAAACCGAACTCGCCAGAGTAATTATAACCTACATTTCCAGAGACATTAACGCCACTGGCTTCGTTTTCATATGCGGCCTTGCCTACTGCAGATGAGCCGCCCGTTAACAAAAAATATGGAGCAACAGAGTCTTTGGAAATATCAAAAACTCTGGCCTCAGCAGCAGAGGACAATAAAAGGGCGGTAAATAAAAACGAAACCTTCATCATGATTCGTTTACTCCGTCATGAAATCGATCACTACTTTGCTAGTCGTCTTTTTGCCGGCAACTTGATAAACACGGACTTTGGTATTTTGCTTCAAATCAAAAGACAGATTCAAAGAGCTGTCCACAGGGTCCAGGCTGAGCGCTGTGCCCTTCACCGCCAATGAGTCTTTCATACGACTGGCCAAAGATGTACTATCCACATGGGAACTCGGCATTTGTGAAAATGAAAGAACCAAACGCTGAGGTTTATTTTTTAATTCCGCGTGAAAGTACCCTGGCCAACCACGCATTTTGGCGCCGGCCATATCACCAATATCAAAAACAACGCGTTCTACTTTTTTTGATTTATCTACCGTCTTACGAACATCCAACAACGTAAAACCAGTGCCCGCCAAACCACCGAAGGTTTCTCCCATCCCCGAGAGGATCTTTGGAGCAGCAACTTTCTTCGCCGGAATTGCTGCAAAAGCAGGCAAAGCTAATAACAAGGCAACGACACATCCCATGTACTTCATCATCGACTCCTTTCGATTCAGACTCTTTTAGATTGCCATTGAATCTAACGCAAAACCACCCTTTTGCGGCGCAAGGTGCCCCTTTTGGGCACCTCCTTTGGAAAACATGCCCCTCATCTCAAAATAATCAGCTTTTGAGTCTGTCTCATAAGGGCACACTTCTTGGAACTAAAACTCCTGTTATTCAATATTTTTTAAGGAGCGCCCTTATGAAAAGGCTGTTCATAGTTTTATTTACTCTTTTATCGATGGCTTGTGCTGATAAAGGTGGCGGAGGCAACTCTGGCACGAAGGCAACAACTCCGGTGGATTCTCGCTGCATCACCAATAGCAGCCTCTGTAACAATAGTGTCTACGGCCAATATTCAGGTTGGACACCCTACAGATTTCCATATGGAAACACATCTTATAACTACTCCACATACTTCTCAACATACGGAGCATGCGGTTGTCCATTTGGATATCAACCCGCTTATAACTCCTCCATGGGGATGGGCTGTTTCCGCACAACAAACATGATGACCTTCAACTTGAGTTGGTCATTCAGCTTCTATGCGTCTTCGGGTTTCTATGCTCCGCAGACATCACTGAATATACCTCAAGTGTCAAATATCCCTAACGCAGGCGGCGGGAACTGCTCACGTAATGTGGCAATAAGCTGTCTTATGAACCAAGCAAACTCTTGCGGTGTCGGGGCGACATGCCGCGAAGTGCGTGCAGGTTCTGGTCTCGGCGTCTGCGTTACTGGTCCTACTGATGATGGCTACTACCGTGGTGGCTACAACGGTGGCGGTTATCCTGCTCCGGGTGGCTACGGTTATGGTTACGGATACGGCGGCTACGGTTATGGCGCTTCTATCAGTGGCGGCATTTGGATCAATTAAATAGGAGGAGTGCGGCGCTCCTCACCGGTTTTTACCGGTAGTTATATGCCGCATTATCATGGGCCCTTGGGGATAACACCACAAGGGCCCTTTCTATTGCTGTTTTCCCTTTATTTTCAGAGTTTCTCGGGTGATAAAAAAGCTTCTATTTACTCAAAAATGGGGGCTCCTTTTATGACTTCTAACAATCCTCTTTTAATGCCATTCACAGCGAAAGATCAGGCGGTACCTTTTGATCAAATCAAGGTTGAGCACTATTTGCCCGCTTTGGATGAAGCCCTCAAACTTGCGAAAAATAATATCGCAACAATTAAAGCAAATTCTGCAGCACCAGATTTTGAAAACACCATCGTTGCGCTGGAAACAGCTTCTGAAAAAGCAGACACTATTGCCTTAATCTATGGAAACTTGGAATCCGCTCACTCCGATGATGCTTTCCAAGCTTTAGCGAAAGACCTCTATCCAAAATTGACGGCTCTTGCTTCCGACGTTTCTTTGGATGAGGAAATTTTCAAACGCGTTAAAGCAGTTTATGACAACCGCAACTCCATGAAGTTGACAACAGAACAAGCTCGCTTACTTGAAAAAACTTATTTGTCGTTTGTTCGCAACGGGGCTTTGCTGTCTCCGGAACAAAAAGAAACGCTTCGACAAATTGACCAAGAGATGTCGGTCCTTGGGCCTAAGTATTCTGAAAATGTTTTGAAAGCTACCAATGCTTTTGAAATGTTCTTGGACAAACACGAAGACG
>JBLMWG010000288.1:0-8750 GCA_050257115.1 Bacillota bacterium | reverse complement strand
TTAGAAGAAATTTCCATACGACCGTTTGAAAGATTCAAAAGTACCGCTTTAGATTTTTGATTCGCTAGGAGTGATACACGTTTCAAAGAAGTTAAGAACGCTTCTTTGTTGATCATTACTTTTTGAGTCAGCTTCTGTGGAATAAACTGTTGATAATTCGGGTACTTTCCTTCGATCAAACGAATCATCAAGATAGTTGATGAATGTTTCAATACGAATTGAGAGCCTTCCACAGCTATTTCCACAGACCCTTCAATGCCTTCTAAAATCTTTTTGATTTCATGAAGACCTTTACGAGGAATAATCACTCCTTGAGTAGTAGAAACTTTGACGTCAGTTGAAGTCTTGCTCACCAAGCTCATACGATGCCCATCAGTCGCAACCATTTTAAATCCAGCCTGTGGATTCAATTCAAAGAATACACCGTTCAAGTGGTAACGAGTTTCATCGTTTGAAACTGAGTAGATTGTTTTATCAATCATCTCTTTCAAAACTTGTGCATCAATTTTAATAAACGCTTGAGAATTGTAAGTAGGGAAGATTGGATACTCTTCAGCAGAAATTCCAACGATCTTAGATGTGTATTTCCCTTGTTTAATTTCCAACCAATTATTTTCTTTTTTAATTAAAGTTATTGGTCCTTCAGAAAGTTCTTTTGCGATATCGAAAAGACTTTTAGCTGAGACCGCTACTTTTCCTGGTTGATGAACTTGTGCTTTGATTTGGTCTGTCAGACTAACTTCCAAATCTGTTGCAAAAACTTTTAGTAAGTTTGCATCTGCTTCAAGAAGAACGTTGATGAGAATTGGCATTGTGTTGCGCTTCTCAACGATATTTTGAGTTTTACCGATCAGGCTTAATAGATCTCTCTTATCAATTTCGATCTTCATGAAAAGTCCTCTTTAAAACAGTCTCTTATTATCTATTACTTATAATATTAAATACTAGTAGTAGTAGTAGGGGCGTGGAAAACCTAACAAATCCCCTAAGTGCCTGTAAACACTAAAAAACAGTTGTGGATAAAGGCTCTGTACAAGTTGCCACGGATTTTTCGAAAATTGGGGGTAACTTCGATCCACATTTCTTCCCCCAGACCCTTCCACAACTCTATCCACAGTCCACATTCACACTCCTGTGATATTGTGGATTCTCTGTTCTAAGTCTTCAATATCTTTAGCGATATCTTGATCAGTAGCCTGTAGATTCTTAACCCTTTCAAGAGCATTCATCACAGTCGTGTGATCTTTACCCCCGAAAGCTTTGCCGATATCCACTAAAGATTTATCCATAAATTTCTTTATCAGATACATCGCGATTTGACGTGGAACGACAATTGGCTTGGCGCGTGTAGAAGATTTTAGGTCCAAAACCCGCACTTTAAAGTGATCCGCCGTCAACTTTTGAATCTCTTCTACAGAGATCGTTGATTGCGTCTCATGATGCGAAAGAATGCGCTTCACAAGTTCACCATCAATTGGCAATCCTTGTAGTTCTGAGAACATTTTAACCTTTTTAAGATTGCCTTCGAGCTCTCTGATTGAACGTTTTGAAATACGGGCGATATGATTCACCACGTCTTCTGGTAAGCGCACATTAAACTTTTCAGCCTTATATCTTAGGATGGCAATACGAGTTTCCAAATCAGGCATTGTGATATCAGCAATTAATCCGCGCTCAAGACGGGTGCGACTGCGATCCTCAAGTCCGTGGATGTCTTTTGGCATACGGTCGCTGGCTAAGATAACCTGCTTACGGCTATCAATGAAGCTGTTCACAGTTTGGAAGACCTCTTCTTGAACAGCCTCTCCACGAGCAATGAACTGAACGTCGTCCACCAGAAGAATATCCGAGTTTTCGCGGTATTTTTGGCGAAACTTATCCATTTCATGGCGGCGGATCGCTGAAATACACTCATTCATGAAACGTTCAGCGGAAAGATATGTAATTCTAAGATGTTGGAATTGTTCACGAATATGATTTCCAGCAGCATGTAAAAGATGAGTTTTACCCATTCCTACTGGTCCATATATATAGAGGGGATTATAATCATCAGCGCCTGGGTTTCGTGCCACATTGTAGCAAGCTGCATGAGCAAATTCAGAATTTTTACCTACAACAAAAGTCGAAAATGTCAGATCCAAATTAAGAGTGTCAGTACTAGACCTATGTTGAGTAGTCTGAATATTCTGAGCACGAGAAAGCTGTGCTTGTAGGATTTCAGAACCTTGGTTTTGGGGTTCTTCAATTGAGGAGGCAGATTCAATGTGGGTATTCACTTTAACACCCGTAACGTTGAATTCTACTTCAAACGGCTTTCCGTAAGTATCTGAAATTTCAGTATAAATTTTATCTTGAAGGTTCTCGATGACGAAGTACTGATGGAGGGCGTTGGGTACTCCGAGTATCAATTTGGGGCGTTCAAAAGTGCCCCCTGTACTTAAATATTCAATGGGATCAAGCCACGTATCTAATAACTTATTGTTATCATTACGACTTTTCATTTTTGTCTTGATTAATGCCCAAAAATTAGCGTTTAAATCCACAGCCACATCCCCTCGGAACCAGGGGGCTTCTTAACAAGGGGAGCTGAAGTTTTCAACAGTTGACCTTGATGCCGCATTGTGCTTTATTAGTGCCCCACGTATCTAGTTGAAAGCAACTTTGTGGACCGCATATGTAGTCGCCGGTTTTAGTATCGGTGTAATTGACGTCAATTAGCGTCGTAGAAAATCTCGGTAGAGAAGAGTTCAGGAGAACGAAATGAAACGTACATACCAACCATCAAACAAACGTCGTAAAACATCTCACGGTTTCCGTGCAAGAATGGCTACAAAAGCTGGTCAAGAAGTTCTTAACCGTCGTCGCGCTAAAGGCCGTAAACGCCTAACCGTTGCTACTGGTGGAAAATAGTTCCTCAGTTGGTATTAAGCGCAGCTCTGAATATCTTTCTTTAAAACAATCTGGGAAAAGACACTGGCCTACAAAGTGGTTGCTTCTGAATTATCAGAAGAACTCTTTAGGTCAGTTGCGTTTTGGTGTAACTGCAAGTCGTAAAGTTGGACCGGCAGTTGTGCGAAACAAACTCAAGCGTTGGACGCGAGAATATTTCCGAGCTCTGCTTAAGGTAGAGAACTCTCTTGAAGCGGATATCAATCTTATCTTCAAACCTATGGAACCAAATTTTTATAAAGGCCTCCCTCATGAGGAATTTGTTAAAGCTATGGACCGTGGTATTGAAAGTCTACGAAAGCACCTCTAAAGCAACGCTTTGGTTTTTCGTGGCGGCATATAGATCTATTGGAACAACTCATCTGGGTGGTTCTTGTCGCTTTGAACCTAGTTGTTCTGCCTATGCACTTGAGGCAATCCAAATTCACAAGACACACAAAGCATTTTGGTTAATTACTAAAAGAGTTTGTAAATGTCGGCCGGGTGGACCTTATGGTTATGATCCGGTCCCGCAATCAGGAGGAAAGCTCCATGAATCAACAAAATAATAGTCCTTCCATTTTTGATCCGAAAACAATGATCGCTGTCGCAGCTGTTGCGTTGACTTATTTCGGGTGGCAGACATATCTCGGAAAAAAATATCCGGATTATAACAAACCAAAGACACAGCAAACTCAGCAAGTTGCTGGGCAAACAACAGAGTCAACAACTGTTGTTTCAGGAACTGAGTCTAAACCGCTAGACGCGAAGTCTGAAGCTGTTACTACTCCATCGACAGTAGAACAGAAATTTACCTTCACGAATGATAAAGTTTCCTTTGTTATCTCTAATCACGGGATGGGTCTTAAAGATTTTACTGTGAATAATTATGTGGATAAAACAGGAAATAAAATCAAACTTGGTGGTGTGGATAATGAAGGCTTGTTCGCTATGCGCCTTAATGGTGCGGTGAAACCAGTTGAGTTTAGTATGACTGAGAAAGCGCCAGGTACTTATGTTGGTACCGCAACAGTTGGTGAGATGACCATCACTCGTGAACTCACCTATGACTCGGTAAACTCGTCATTTAAAAATAATATCGTTATTACAAAGCCATCAGAAGATATTAAAAAAGGTTTTTCTCTTTTAATTCCTGACAACATTCATGCCCGTGGCTCTAAATCATTCTTATTCCCTTCATATGAGCATCAAGACTTCTTTGTAGCTCATAACGGTGGCAAAACTGACACGGTGAATTTCAGTAATGCTAAAGAGAATGTTGATAAGGGTTTTGATAATGCGACGATGGTGTCTGCAAGTTCTCAATATTTTGCCGCAGCGATGTTGGATAAATCTGATATTACTCCTGAAGTTAAAATGACTGCAAATATCGCTGCAAAAACGGCGGTTGCAGAAGTTACCTACAAGCCTGTTCAATTGGCACCAGAGATGAAATTCTCTGAGTTATTTTATGCAGGTCCTAAATCTATCGACATCTTGAAGGCGGTTGATCCCGAGTTCGCGAATCTTATTGATTTTGGTTTCTTTGGTGCGATTTCTCGTCCACTTTTGTATGTGATGAAAGCGTTCCATTCATGGGTTGGTAATTGGGGTTTTGCGATCATCATGTTAACATTGATGGTTCGTTTGGTGGTATTGCCGTTTAATATTATGTCGGCAAAATCCATGAAAGCGATGCAAAGAGTTCAACCAATTATCCAAGGTCTTCGTGAAAAGTACAAAGACGATGCGATGAGATTGAACACAGAAATGATGGCTGTGATGAAACAACACGGAGCAAACCCAATGGGTGGTTGTCTTCCGATGTTAATTCAAATACCTGTGTTTTTTGCTTTATACCGTGTGATCGGTTCTTCAATTGAGCTTTATAACTCTCCATTTATCTTCTGGATCACGGATTTGAGTGCTCATGATAAGTTTTATGTTCTTCCTGTTTTGATGGCCGTATTTATGTTCATCCAACAGAAGATCACACCATCTACAATGGATCCTACTCAAGCGAAGATTATGTTGTTCATGCCGCTTGTGTTCTCTGTGTTCATGTTGCAATTGCCTAGTGGTTTGACTCTATACATGGTTGTCAGCACACTTTTCGGTATCATTCAGCAATATCTAATCATGAGAGATACGCACGCTAAGCCTGCCCCTAAAACGGTAAAGGCTAAATAGTTATTTGAATCTTATTTTTTTACCTGGGAGGTAAAATGGGTTTTTTTAGTAAGCTTTTCGGGGGGAAAAGCAAAAGTGCGAATAGCGAAGTTGAATCGCTTGTTCAGTCCACTTTAGAGGGTATCATCGAAAAAGCTCAGTTCGATCTTTCTTTTGAAATCATTTCTGAGAAAGAAGACGACGGTGGCGCTATCTTGGCAGTTCAATTCTCTGGTGGGGATGAAGAACTTTTGAAAGATAAAAAAGGACAAATGTTGGATGCATTCCAGTTGTTCCTTAAACGTGTGATTCAACACAATTTCCCCGAAGATAAAACAAATATCACAGTGGATTGTGGTGGATACCGTGATGAATCTGCAAACGCTTTGATTGAGCGCGCAGAAAACCTTAAGGCGATCTGTATTGAGCAAGGTAAGTCTGTATATTACAGGGCTTTACCACCTAAAGATCGTAAAGTAGTTCACCAATATCTGGCTAAAGATCCTCGTATCAAAAGCCGCTCATTGGGTGATGGTCTTTATAAGAAAATTAAGATTTATCCTGCTAAAGGCGGGAACTCTGCGGCTAACAATAACGCCGAAGATTCTCAACAAGACTAGTTAGGAAGGGCCATGTTCCGAGGAGATCGTGATAAAGATACGATTTGCGCGGTCTCCACTCCACATGGAGTGGGCGGAATCTCTGTTATTAGAGTCAGTGGCCCTTTAACTTATTCTATCGTTTCTAAACTCTGTATATTTTTACCTGAACATCCTGAATCTCATAAAGTCTACTTTGGTAATTTAAAAAGTGCCCAAGGTGGAGATGTGATTGACGAGGTTTTGGTAACCTACTTTAAAACCGGGAAGTCTTTTACTGGTGAAGAAGTCATTGAAATTTCCTGTCACGGAAGCCCTCTTATTTGCCAAACTATATTGCGTGAATTGATTCAGCTGGGAACTCGCGCTGCGGATCGTGGTGAGTTTACTTATCGTGCCTTTATGAATGGTAAATTGGATTTAGTTCAGGCGGAGAGTGTGTTGTCGCTGATTGAATCACAAAGTCAGCAAGGGGCTAAATTGGCCTTGCGTCAGCTTAAAGGACAACTTTCTCATAAGCTTGAAGCGATAGAGGATGATATGACTTGGATTTTGGCGCATGCCGAAGCCAGCATTGATTTTTCTACTGAGGGAATTGATGTTGTAGACAATACAGTCGTGATCCAAAAACTAAAAAAAATCGAAGCTTCTCTAACAGAACTGGTTAATACTTTTAAAGTAGGACGTCTTTTAAAAGATGGATTCCGTATTGTTTTAACAGGTCTCCCTAATGTTGGTAAATCAAGTCTACTGAATCTGTTCTTGGAAGATGAACGTGCTATCGTGACTGATATTCCGGGGACTACTCGTGATGTGATTCACGGAGATACTTCGTTTGAAGGTGTAAAATTCACGTTCGTCGATACAGCAGGTTTACGTGATGAAGCTACGGACTTGGTGGAACGCATTGGTATTCAGAAAAGCTATGAAGCTCAGAATGAATCCGATGTTGTATTTTTTGTATTTGATATTGAAAAGGGGATGTCGGTTGAAGAACTTCAGGTCCTCGAGTCTTTAGATCCGAATAAGACCTTTATTTTAGCTAATAAAACCGATCGAATTGGTGGGCTAAGACCTCTTGAAACCGTCGACAAAGCCCTTAAAAACAGTAAATTTTTCCAAAAAATCAGTGATTACAAGGGCTTCCTTAGCAAAAGGGTGTTCTTTGTAAGCGCTCTTGATAAAAAGGTGCGGTCTGAAGTGCTTAAAGAGCTCGTTAAGGAATTCGCTGATTTGCAGGTGGAAAATACCGTTCTTATTTCCAATGCCCGTCATTATGAAAACCTCAGCCGTGCTCTTGAAAATACACAAAGATCGCAAGCAGTAGTGGATCAAGGATTGGGCTCTGAATTTTTGGCTCTTGAACTTAAAGAGTCTCTCATCGCGATTCACGAAACTTTAGGAAAACGATTCGATGATCAAATCATGGATCGTGTTTTTAAAGAATTTTGTATCGGGAAGTAAATTATGAATAGTAAAAAATTTGATGTGATTGTTGTAGGGGCCGGGCATGCGGGTATTGAAGCTTGTTTGGCTTCTGCGCGCCTGGGTTTGCAAACTTTGATGGTTACTACCAACGTGGATCGCATCGGTTATATGAGTTGCAACCCTTCGATCGGTGGTTTGGCTAAAGGGCACATGGTTCGTGAGATCGATGTACTCGGTGGTCAAATGGGTATTGCAGCCGATGAGACGACTATTCAGTATAAGCGTTTGAACTCATCAAAAGGTCCCGCAGTTCGTGGTACTCGGGTACAAAATGATAAGCACCTTTATTCTCAGTTTCAGAAAAATGCCCTGTTTACGCAGCCTAATCTTGAGGTGCTGCAAGGTGAAGTTAAGCGTTTGATTTTGGAAAATGACTTGTGTGTGGGTGTTGTTTTAGAAGATGGTTCTGAAATTTACGCGAAAGCCACTATAATTACGACTGGAACGTTCATGAACGGTGTCATGCACGTTGGTCTTCGCCAGGAAGCGGGTGGGCGAGTCGGTGATAAACCATCAATTGGCTTATCTGATCAATTGGCACAATTCGGTTTCGAAGTAAAACGCTTAAAGACAGGTACTCCGGCTCGTTTACTTAAAGATTCTATCGACTGGTCTAAAACAGTTCCTCATGGCGGCGATGAAAAGGTTTACCCTTTCAGTTATCGTTCTTCGACTCAGTTAAAACTGCCACAGATCCTTTGTTATCTGACTCGTACCACGGAAAAGACTCACGATATTATTCGTGGGAATTTGGATAAATCTCCAATGTATTGTGGGATTATTGAAGGTGTGGGACCTCGTTATTGTCCTTCGATTGAAGATAAAGTGACTCGTTTTGCGGAAAGAGTCAGTCATCAGACATTCCTTGAGCCAGAAGGTTTAAATACGGAGTTGATTTATCTTCAGGGTATTTCGACAAGTTTGCCTGAAGAAATACAGGATGAGTTCTTAAAAACAATTCCGGGGTTGGAAAATGTTAAGGTGGCTCGTTATGGCTATGCCGTTGAGTATGATTATATCGAACCCACTCAAATTTGGCATCGCTTGGAAACTCGCACAATTCGGCAGTTATTTTTAGCCGGTCAAATCAACGGCACTTCTGGATATGAAGAAGCTGCAGCCCAAGGATTTATCGCTGGGGTAAATGCGGCTCATAGTATTTTGGATCGTGAGGAATTTATTCTTGGGCGTGACGAAGCCTATATGGGTGTGTTGATTGATGATTTAGTGACGAAGGGAACGCGTGAACCTTATCGTATGTTCACATCCCGCGCGGAACACCGCTTAGTTTTAAGAGAAGATAATACTATCGATAGATTAAGTGACATCGCTGCTCGTATTGGTATCGTCTCTGAGGCATCTTTAGAGGTGTTAGCGAAGTTACGTGAAAAGCGTGCAACACTTCATGAAAAACTTCGTTCTACAAAGATTTATCCAACTAAAGACGTACAAGAATTGTTGGTGAAAATTCCGACTGCAGAAATGACAAAGTCTTTAACTTTTGAAGAGTTGCTGCGTCGCCCTGAGATTGCCAGTTCACACCTTGAGATGTTTAATTTCAAATTA
>JBLMWG010000287.1:0-9955 GCA_050257115.1 Bacillota bacterium | reverse complement strand
TAACGGACTCAGCAGGTAATCCGATTACCAGTACTCAGACTGTCACCTTTCAAGTTCTGTATGGTACCTGCATTTTGCTTGAAGAAACTCAATCCATCACACCCGGAACCTTCGGAGAATTCAGCGTGATTGTTGGTACCGGTTTTCGCGTCGACTCCACGGGAAACACGGGCGATCGCATCTTTGGCTCTTCAGGAACTGTGAACTGTAGCGGGTCCTCAGCAGTTTCTCTGACTGGTTTTGCAACACGATCTCTTCACATTATTGTCGGCGGTGTGGACCTTTCCCCGGATGTCACAATTGGGAATATTCCGATGGCCATCAACTCTCAAAAATTGGCAGACAAGGGCCTGGCTGATTTGGTCCTGATAAACAACACCGCCGGTGTTACACAACCCAATATTGAAAGTCTTTTTGCTCGATTCTCTGATCTGAATAACTTGTTGAATGCATACACTGGAAACTCTTTAGCGGCTCAAAGTGCACAAACAGCTGTTAATTTTTCAGGAGTCCTTGCCGGCGATATCACGGGCACACAAGGGGCCACGGCGGTGAGCAAACTTCAGGGGAAAAATGTCAATGCAGCAAATCCGACCAATGGACAAGTTTTGACATTTGTCTCAAACGAGTGGGTTCCTAGCACTCTGCCCACTGGAGGAACTATCTCCGCACTGACCGGAGATATCTCTGCCAGTGGTTCCGGATCTGTCTCTGCCATTGTCAACTCTGTCAGTGGCTCCTCCGGGGCAAACATTCACAGTGCGGAGATAGCCGCAAACGCTGCGACGAATGCCAACACCGCAAGCACGATCGTGAAACGCGATGCCTCTGGAAACTTCACGGCGGGAACAATCACAGCGAACCTAATGGGAGCTGCCTCTTCGAATGTCCTTAAATCCGGCGACACGATGTCCGGTAATCTCACTTTCGCATCGACAAGTGGAACGGTGTATACCGATACCACCTCCAAAACAGTTGGCCTCTTTGCGCCAACAACAATTGGAACAAGCTATACCCTAAAACTTCCAGCGAGTGTGGCGGCTAGCAACGGACAAGTCTTAACCTCAGACACATCAGGGAATTTAACCTGGACAACTCCAAGCACGACTGCCACATCATACGCCGGAGTTTTACCTGTTGCGAACGGTGGCACGAATTCAGCGGCCGCCTTATATAATAATCGAATTATGGTTTCTAATGGTGGCGCAATTGTTGAATCAGCTGCATTGACGAATGGCCAAGTCCTAATTGGTTCGGATGGTGCGGCCCCAACTCCTGCGACATTAACAGCGGGCAGCGGTGTGACGATCACTAACTCTGCAGGTGGGATCACGATCGCAGCAACGGGTTCAGGTGGTACGGTTACGAATGTCACTGGCACAGCACCGGTGAGTGTGGCGACAGGAACTTCGACTCCAGTGATTTCTTTAGCAAATGGTTCTGCCGCGGGACAAGTCTATCGTTGGGATGGAACAAGTTCATGGGCTGCAACAAAACTTAAGTACACAGATCTTATAAACTCTTTCTCTGGAAACCCATGGCCAGGAACTTCCTGTGCCGCTGGCCAGGCTGTTGTTTGGAACTCTGGAACAGACAGCTTTACTTGCTCGAATATCGTAGCGAACGTTTCTGGAAACTCTTCACTTACTACCGGCAAATTCTGGGTTGGTGATGGTTCTGGAAAGGCGGCAGAAGTTTCCCTTTCTGGTGATGCAACGATAGCTAGCACAGGTGCTCTCACGTTAGCGTCCGTAGGAACCTCCGGCACATATAAATCTGTGACAGTCGATTCTAAAGGGCGCGTTCTAAGTGGAACCAATCCCACAACAGTCAGTGGCTACGGGATCACGGATGCCGCGGTCCTCGGAGGAGTTCCCGGCGGTCAAATTCTTGAAGGTGGTGTCGCGAGTGGGGAAAACTTAATTCTTGATTCAACAGCCAACGTCACAAAAGGAAATGTCCTCATCAATCCATCAGGAGGAAAAGTCGGTATTGGTACAGCCACCCCTACTGCTTCCTTGACAATCCAAGCACCCGCATCCTCTTTCGGACAGTTGCAAATCAAAGACTCATCCTTCGCGGCTTCAAGCGTTTCACATCGCTCATATATACAAGCTCTAGACAACGCTTCCAGCACGGTCTGGTATCTTGGTGACACGAACCCTTCTACTCAAGATATTTCCTTTGGCACATCGGCCATTGGTTACGGTTTAAACTTAGACACCAATGGAATGACTCGCTTCCGTGTCCAGCCCGATGGCTCCATTGGCATTAACACGATGACCGCAAACCTAACTGGCACTGGCCCTGGACCGGGAACCGTGACGATTTCTGGCTCTGGAGCATCGTCAACTGACACAGGATATCTTGAGTTCAACAACCCGATGACACCAGCGCTTGGAAATATCAGTGGTAAAATTTCCTTTAACTCTTCGCTAAACAGCGGGAGCAAAACACTTGCCTCTCTTCAAAGTACTATCTCCGGCAGTGGTGGCACCAACGGTTTCGGTGGACAACTTATTTTTTCAACGAAACAAGATAACAGCGTTTCAATAAATCTTATGGTTATGAACAATCTTGGAAACCTGGGTGTCGGCTTAAATCCGGCTTATAAGCTCGACGTCAATGGTGATGCAAACCTCTCGACAGGTTCTGTATTCCGTATTGCCGGAACTCAAATTTGCGGTGGCGCTGGGTGTACCTCTTCCTCAGACAGAAGATTAAAAGAAAACATCCAACCACTCACAAATTCTCTTGAGAAGATTTTGCAACTTAACGCTGTTGAATACGACTATAAAGACAAAGTTCGATTCGGTGACAAACACCAAATTGGAGTGATCGCACAGGATGTGGAAAAAGTATTCCCTGAAGTTGTTATCACCGACCGCAAAACAACACTTAAATCTGTAGCCTATGATCACCTTGTGGCTCCGATTATTGAATCCATCAAAGCTCTCTATGGACTGCTTATAAAGATCGAAGATCAACAACACAGCCAGGCAAGACAAATCGCCTCTAAGGCCGAGCAAACTGAGATTGAAGCATTAAAGGCTGAAAATACCGCCAAGACTCAACGTATTCAAAGCCTTGAACAGGAAAATATTCTCATCAAAGCGCGTCTCGAAAAGATCGAGAAGTCTCTGCAGTCGAAGTAAATTTCTTCTGGGTGTTTCATTTTTGTATATCCACCGTCTCACAAAAATCCACTCCGCTCCATTTCTTTTTTGCCATCAATAATCATGATACTATTTAGACATTCACATTGAGGTACGTATAATGAAAACAACAGCATGGCTTTTAGTCACCATGATAACACTTCCAACTTTGGCGAAAACTCCGGTTAAAAATCAATTCATCGATATACGTTATCAGACCGGGTTGCTGGAAAAAATCTCCTGCATCTATTCTGGATATGGACGAACTGCCACCGGCCCGTCATTGGGAACAGTTGATTTTAATGTGGATACAGATAACACCGTTTGCGACCCCTTGACGAACTCTGCAACTGATAAACCAGAGAATGGTCTGTTAGCGAAACTAATTGTGCCTTCTGCAGCCATGGCCCCAAAAGTCAGTTCTGTTATGGATTTTTACAAAAACGGAACTCGATTGGAAAAAAACATCTATTTTGCTGATGTCAATGTTCCGACCCGAGCCTTCACTCAGGGGTTTACAACCCAATCAGGAGAAACATTAATTGATGCCAACGGCAACAAGCTTATTGAAAACTTTGCTTTGGAGTATGATTCGATTTTGAAGCTTTCTGACGCTGACAAAGAAGGCGATTATGAAATAGCGTCTCTCGCTGATGATGGCGCCCGTTTGTTTGTGAAAGAAAATGACACCTGGTCAGAGCTTATCAATAACGATGGAATCCATTCCACTCGTTTCGGATGTCCCTATCGTACGATTCACCTAACAAAGGACTCGAGAATCCCCGTTAAATTGCTTTACTTTCAGGGGCCCCGTTATTACATCGCAAATGTTCTACTTTGGAAACGTCATAAGAAAGCCGAAACATGGAGTGAGCCATCTCGCCACTCTCTCTGCGGCATCCAAGGAAACCATTTATTTTATAAAAACGATACTCAAAAGCCCACTGCAATATTGAATGGTTTATTACATTCAGGATGGAGTGTCTTAGTCCCTGGCAACTTCAAAATGCCAGAACAAAAGAAAAACCCTTGCGTTCAAGAAACTTTAAAAATCAGTGACATCCAAATCAAGAATGTCAACGCTCCCACAGCCACTATCACGTGGACTACAAACCTGCCATCATCCAGTCAGCTGACGATTTCAAACTTCTTTACCGGCGAACAAATTACGACGGATCTCGATTCGGTTTTGGTAACAAACCACGAAGTCAAATTGACCGGACTGGTCCGGGGCATCTATTACATGATCCAAGTGATCTCAGTGGATGCAAAGGGGAACAAAGTCATAAGCGAAAAAATCAGTCTTACGCCATGAACAAGTCCAATTTATAATATCTCGAGGGGATCTCCCATTTTCAAGATCCCCTCATTCTCGGGAATCCAAAGAGTGCCCAAATGAACTCCTGTATGATCTTTACGATAGGATGCTAAGGTATTAAATGGTTCCGCCCCTTGAGGCTCCCCACTCTGCTGGTCGATATTGATAATTCCACAGCAGGAGCTTTTCTTAGGTTGAGAGAAAATGACGTCCCCGATTTTAATACGCTTCCAACTTTCGTCAGCAAACGCTTCTCCACCATCTACCACAATATTAGGACGAAAACGGCTCATTGGCACAGGCGTGCTCAGCTTACTATTTAAATCCTCAAGGCTCCTGGTATTCATAAGCAAGACTGGTCGGCAGTCTGAAAATCGAACCTCTGGTTTCCATTCCATTACACGGGACAAAACCCGTCTTTGGGAATAAGGCGCATAGCGAACCAGGCGGCAATTAACGCCCAAATATTGGGATAACGCCTGAGAATACAAGTTAGGCTCCAAGGCCGCCTCAAATGTATCATTCCAAATTTGCACCTTAACTTTGCGGGCAAAAGAATTGTTCTTACTGACTTTGAAGAACATTTTCTGGATACCAACCGTCAGAGCCGCTGCCTCGTGAAAAACCTCAATGGTCGCCAACTTAGGAAGAGTTCTTTGCGACAAGAACTTTCCATTCTCATCAATCAGCATCCACTCACGGTCCCCTTCAGGACCTTGAGCGGTGATCTTCATTTGCGGAAGGCTCTGGGCTCGAGCCGATTTAATCGGATAGATATTTAGTTCAGTAACTTGCATACTATTTTAAGGACTTTTTCATTTCCTCAAGAGAAGAAACCAACTCTTTATTTTGCTTCATCTGAGCTTCAGGCATTTTTAAAGCCTTCTCTGCCGTTTGCAGAGCTTCCGCCTTGCGGTTCAAACCTTTATAGACTTCAGCCAGGTTCTTCATATTTAAAAAAGCGGAATCAGAATTCATTTGCGTGATTTTTTCAGAGTAAGGAAGAGCCTTTTCAAACTTTTTATCTCGTGCAAAAGCAAACGCTGCTTTTTGCTGATACACTTCCGACTGAGGATAAGTTTTCGCCAACTTTTCTACACCATTCAGTGACTCTTCCTTTAAATCCACTGATCTCAGCAAACTTAATCCGGCAATCATGGCCCCTGGGAATTCGGTTTTAAGTTCTGGATTTACAAGCTTGCTTACTTGTTTTTGCGCTTCTTTTTTAAGACCCTCATCCCCTAAGATTTTGGCAGCCTTATATTTTTCCGACCACAACTTCGCTGCTTCAAAATTCGTAAAGTCGCCGGCGAGGTTCTCAGCGAAAATGGCCTTCACTTTTTCTCCCGATTGCAAGATATCATCAATAACAGCAATATTCTGCTTTGCGACTTTTTGCGCTTTTTCCAACGCTGCTGGACCGTCTCGTTTCAATAACTCAGCCAATTCATTTCTCAAAACCACTGCTTCAATAGACTGCGGGTAATCAGAAATAGCTTTTTCCAAAGCCACTTGGTAAGGCGCGCGATTTTTGATCTTATCTTTTTGATATTGAATTTCGGCATTTGCCGCCTCAGACATCGTCAACAACATGGACTTCTTATTCGTCGGAGCAAGCCACTTTATAGCTTCACCAAAGTGCATACTATTGAAGGCCCGACGAGCTAACAAGATACGAGCCTCCTCATCACCGGCGTCGGCTTTCTTCTTGAGTTGTACAAACGTTAGCAGTTGTCCTTTTTTATAATCGTTGATCTCTTTCGCAAAGACTCGAGCGGGTTTAAAATCAAGAAAGCGAGCCAACTCCGCCCCTTCTGGACTTAAAATCAAAATCGTTGGCATTCCAGGAACACCGTACTGCTTCAAGAAAATTTGATTTTCTTTTTTATCTGCGTTGACAGAAACTTTGATAAACTCTTCTGTGGCTTCTTGGAAAGAGGCTTCTCCGAAAGTTTCAGTTTCTAAGCGAATACAAGCTGGGCACCACGGAGCCATGAAATCCACGAGGATCTTTTTGTTTTCCGTTTTTGCCATCGCAAGGATTTGTTCAAAGTTGTTTTCATAAAAGCCATACTCATCTTTTAAAAGAACAATTTCTTTCTTGGAGGCAGCAGGTTTTTCAGATGGATTTACCGCAGCTCCCGGGGGCGCCATCTCCTCTTTCTTGTCTTCAACTTTCAGAAGCTTACCTTTTTTTATTTCCAAATGAGATTCATGGGATTCACAAACTGTTTTTGCATCATCACAAACATAGAAACTAACCGTGAAGGACTTGTCTTTTCCCTTGGTCGCATCAAAAACAATTACTTTTTCAGTCTTCTTAAGAGGTTCAATGGCTCCCATTTCACCATCAAGATATAAGCCCGCCGGAGCTTCTTTATTAAAGTGGAACCCCTTATCCAAGGTTGCCGTGATTTTTGAGCCAGAAAGCTTCAAATGATCTTTACCATCGGAAAGACGCGCAAAAGAAAAGCTTGGAATAAGAACAACGGATAAAATGGAAATAAACAAAGTATGTTTCATGCTCATTATTAGAGAGCGGCAGGCAACAAACTGTCAATGCAACCATCTAAAAAGCATTGCAAAGCATTAAAAACAAAACCCCAGCTTCATCAGCCGGGGTTTCATATTCTTTTATAAAAACCACAAAACCAAGAAAGCGGTCAAAATGGTTCGTATGCAAGGCGGAGGGTTACGTCGGAGCGAGGAGATGGCCCGACAACGAAGTCAGACGGGCCATTTTCGCCGCTTTCGCTTATTGACCCAAAACGTACGCAAAGATCAATGGTGCTACAATCGTTGCATCAGACTCAACGATGTAGGATGGCGTCGTCGGAGCCAATTTACCCCAAGTGATTTTCTCATTTGGAATCGCACCAGAATATGAACCGTATGAAGTTGTAGAGTCAGAGATTTGCGCGAAGTAGCTCCACAATGGAATGTCTTCGTGGCCCAAGTCTTGTTCAAGCATTGGAACGACGCAAATTGGGAAGTCACCAGCAATACCACCACCGATTTGGAAGAAGCCTACTGGAGCTTTTTTGGAAGCAGACATGTACCATTCTGCCCAAGTTTTCATGTACTCGATACCACCTTTAACGGTCGTCGATTTTTTGATGTCACCTTTGATGATGTGACCCGTAAAGATGTTACCCAAAGTTGAATCTTCCCAACCCGGAACAACCATTGGAAGGTTCTTTTCAGCAGCAGCCAACAACCAAGAGTTTTTTGGATCGATTTGGTAGTACTGATTCAATTTCCCAGAAAGAAGGATTTTGTACATGAATTCGTGTGGGAAGTAAGACTCACCTTTTTGGTCAGCTTCTTGCCAATACTCAAGGACCACGTTTTCGATACGACGGATCGCCTCTTCTTCAGGAATGCACGTGTCAGTCACACGGTTCAAATGTCTTTCCAATAGTTTTTGCTCATCTGCCGGAGTCAAATCACGGTAGTTCGGGATGCGCACATAGTGATCATGAGCTACCAAGTTGAAAACGTCTTCTTCAAGGTTCGCACCTGTGCAAGAGATCGCGTGAACTTTATCCTGGCGGATCATTTCAGCCAAAGATAGGCCCAATTCAGCTGTAGACATTGCACCTGCAAGTGTCACAAGCATTTGGCCTTTGTTATCGATGTGTTTTTTATAGCCAACAGCTGCATCTTTCAAAGCAGCAGCGTTGAAATGACGATAGTTGTGTTCGATGAACTTAGAAATTGGTCCCATTCAATGCTCCTATTAATGCGAAGAGGCAGAAAAGTAGCATGTTTACGCAAAAACTCAAGCAGAGAATGGCTTTTGTACTAGAACGGCTTTCGAGAAAAACCCTTTGTCTTTTCGAATACCTGTGAAGCCTTGCACCGCCAGCAAGTCTTCCACTGGATGCAGACTGTAGTTCTTATAGAAAGGCTCGTGAAAATCCACTGGAAACTGCTCCAGAGCCCACTCCAGTCCTTTCGCTTCGTCCTTTTGCACAGAGTCGACCAGTCCATAATACCCACCGGGCTTTAGGACCCTCATCCCTTCTGCAACTACGGCCTTTCGGATATCCTCCGGCAGCTCGTGAAAAAGGAAGCAAGAGTACACAAGATCAAATTGTGCATCTTTAAAAGGCAGCTCTTCCGCGCGACCTTGAACATAATTAATGCGATGAAACTTTTTAAGATTCTCCTGGGCTTTCTTCAAATAGGGTTCACTTAAATCCAAAGCGGTCATACGGGCCTTCGGGAACGCCAACTTCATAAATCTCGTTAAGCGCCCCGTCCCGGCCCCCACCTCGAGAAAATGCAATCCCTCGCCTTGGCTCGAAAAGACCTCTTTAACCAAAGGAATAATCAAGCGGCGCATGGCATCTGCGGCCCCGGAAAATAAAATTTCGACCTGATGTTCATAAAGTTCTGCGGATTTTTCCGTCAGATAGCCGCCACTTTGATAGTGAAAATTACGGCGATAGTACTCCGGAGTATCAGGCAAATACTCGCGCGCCTCGTCGCCAAACTCCTGAGCCGCACGATCTTTGCGGCGACGAGAAATGTAGTAACCATCCGCAATAATTTTAGGATAACGAAGGGCATGTTTAGCAAGGGATTCCGGCTGTAAAACTTCGGCGGGATAAAGCCCAGCCGCTATGTTGTCAGAATCTTTTTTAAGAAGCTTATAGAGCTCTTCATAGGACTTTTTAAGATGCTTCGCTTCGACCTGAGGACGCTGACTCTTCTGGCCTGTCGCCAGCAACTCCAGCATCGGCAAAGTCAGCTTCTGCATTGTAAAATGCGCGGAGCGCGCCAAGGCATATCCAAGACTGATTTTATTTTGAAACGGCAACTTTGTTTTCATTGGCCATCTTCTTTTGCTGTGCCCAATGTCTTAATGTTAAACCCACTAAAGTGAAGCCCACAAGAATCACAAGCCCAACCATGATAAACCACATTGCGACGATCATAAATTATCTCTCGAATTCTTAGTTTTGGAGTGAATTTCATTCACAATGTGAGAAGCCATCACCAGACCAAAAGCCCCCGTGATAAAGCTTGCAGAACCATAGATCATGTTGCGGTTGTCACAGCCGTGGAAGTCGTTGGTTTTGGGGCACACACATTTAAAACCCATTCCTTTATCGTAATACAACTCTTCAGGCATCATCACCGGCTCATCGGAGAATACGCAAGGAATACCGAAGTTCTTTTCCGGGAAATCATATTTTTGACGAAGAATCTTACGCAACTGATGTGCTAGAGGACATGTGTGAGTTTCTGAAAGATCTTTTTTCTGAATACGAAGAGGATCCAATTTCGCTGCAGACCCTGCTGAGGTCACGACAGGAATACCAAGCTTCACACAGGTTGCCAACAAGTGAGCTTTTGCCGTTAAGTTGTCAATGGCGTCGACTACGAAATCAGGTTTATTCGCCAACATTTCATCAGATTTTTCGGCGTTGTAGAATTCAGGAATCACCGTGATCTTCGCCTGTGGATTGATTTT
>JBLMWG010000286.1:0-8396 GCA_050257115.1 Bacillota bacterium | reverse complement strand
AACGAATGGAAAATTCTTGCCAATTATGGATTGGAATTTCCTTTTGTTTTAGACTCCCTGTCACTTGATGAATGGGATCGCTTCCATGGTTATACTGCCACTAAAATTCCTTTCGTAATGTCTCGTAAAGCGCAAGCCAGCTTCTTTAATATGCTGGAAGAATTCGACGATGAATCCATCACGGCGGATGGTAAGACTTATGAAATTCCTCCGTATTGGTCCAGTGAGACTGAAGTCGAACAAGAATCTTTCTGGAGCACAATCTACGAACGGACGGAGAATCCAGGTTGGAACTTAGGTGAACCTGCGGAAGCGTTAAAGGACATGATTCCTCGTCTGAAAATTTCTCGCTGCCGCGTTTTGGTTTTAGGTTGTGGCGAAGGACATGATGCTGCACTTTTCGCAGCAGCAGGGCATGTAGTAACGGCCGTCGATATTTCCCCGATAGCTTTAGAGCGGGCCAAAAAACTTTATGGTCACATGGAAAATTTGACTTTCCTCGAATGCGACCTCTTCAACTTGCCAAGAAACTTCGATGCAGGTTACGACATCGTTTTTGAACATACGTGTTATTGTGCGATCAACCCCGAATTGCGCCAGGATCTGGTTAAAGTTTGGAATCGTGTTTTAGCACCCGGTGGGCATTTAATGGGCGTGTTCTTTGCGATGGAAAAACGCCAAGGACCTCCTTTCGGGGGTTCCGAATGGGAATTGCGCCAACGCCTTAAATCCCACTATTTGCCGATTTTCTGGGGACGCTGGCAACAGTCTGTTCCGAATCGCCAAGGTAAAGAATTCTTCGTCTACGCTCAGAAAAAATAAAAGGTATCCTATGCACATTGAATTTACCCAAGCCGATGAAAGCCACGTTGATGATCTGGTAAAGTTAGTGAACTCCGCCTATCGGGGTGACAGTTCCAAAACAGGTTGGACGACGGAGGCCGACCTCCTAGATGGTCAGCGTATCGACGCCGAGGGAGTTCTAGCTTGTATTGAAAAAGAAAATTCCGTTATTTTAATCGCTGAAGACGACGACTCCGGACAAATATTGGGCTGTGTGCATTTAGAAAAAAATGGCGACAAGTGCTACCTGGGGATGCTGACTGTGAACCCAACTCTGCAAAAAAAAGGCATCGGCAAGATGCTTTTAGCTGAGAGCGAGGCCTTTGCCCAATTTTGGGATTGCACACACTTGTACATGACAGTAATTTCGGCGCGCCATGAACTTATTGCTTGGTATGAAAATCATGGTTTCCGCAAGACAGGCGAAAAGAAAGCCTTCCCCTATGGCGATGAGCGCTTCGGCATTCCTAAAATCAACAACTTAGAGTTCATCATCCTCGAAAAAAAGGTATAAGCAGCTCTCTTTTGGAATAATACACCGGATGCATAATAACTTAACCTCTATGTATTAAAAAAAAGCTCTATTTAGGACTACTTTCAGCGATAAAGAGAGGTCCTTATGTCCATGAAACTATTGTTCGCAATCGTTACCGTTTTTGCTTCCTTGGCATCCGCCGATGAAATGGGTCCAAATGGCGACATGTTTTATGCAGAGGCTAGTCACTTCGCTAACGCTTGTGTAAATGATATTTGCACTGCACCCTACTCCATTCAAACTGTTTACAACCAAAAAACTCGTCAAAGCACACTAAATGCACAACAGATCGAAGCATTTAAAGAAATTGCTTACAACCAAGCCCAAATTTGGGGCGATACAATTCTTGAAGGCGATTACCACGCTGCTGGCCGCACTCGTCTTGACCTTGTGAAGGCGGTTTATAAAGACAACCAACTTGTTGGTTACAAAATCCGCTACTCAGAAAAAGCTTGGTACACAGGCGAATGTGAATTCGATGGCCGCTCGAGAGAGACACTTAAAAACTGCAAACTTGGTCGAATCTTCGAAGAGAGCTACGTTTCCACAGATCTTAGAACTTATTTTCCTAATGAAGCCAAATTGGCCGATTTCGCTTTAGACATGAACTAGTCATCAGCCTTTAGTAAAATTTCGAAAAGCGTTGCCCCTCAGGCAACGCTTAAATTCCAAGATTGATCATAGATCAAACCCGCCACCCAAGACCGCAATATCATTCGTTGATAGTGATAAAATACGGACCAAACTTTAATTTTAGATACTTGAATTCCCAAACAAGGTAGCCTAAGCAAAAGAGGCTCAGCCATGAACATTCACTCAATTTTGAATCATCCCCTTTTTAACCAATTGATTCTTTGGACTATTCTAGGTCTTGGGGTCGGAGTCGCTGCAAAGTTGTTGATTCCCGGAAACGAAGCCATGGGTTGGATTCGCACGATTCTCTTAGGTCTAGTAGGCTCAATCATCGGAAACTTCTTAGCCCCAAAACTTTTTCACTGGCCCACTTACACAGCGTTCAGCTGGCAAGGCATACTTATCGGAATTGCCGGAGCCGCCATTCTTGTAGTTATAAATCGCATCGTCACGAGATCGTAATCCCCAAGCCCAAAAGCGACGACGAAGTCGAACCAAAAACGAACAAAGAAGATTAAAAACGGTCACAAAGATGTCAGCGGCTAGGCGCAAGGAGCAAGCTGTACTAAAAGTACAGCGCCGACGCAGCAACGACGCAGATGGCGTCTTTGTGGCCGTTTTTAGGAAGGTGGGATGTCGGTTTTGCTATAAGCCGGATTCTGTCCCTCTCGCCTGGTCCCAAAAGTTGTCCCGACGAAAATGGATGATCATTCCTCTGGGAGTGCCATTACTGACACCCTCAAGCGATCTTACCCGGTAACTACGGGCTGGCCGCCCTACTAGTGTTACCCTATTTGATCTTGCTCCGCGCAGAGTTTGGCTGTTTTCACTCCGGCGGCTCCCCTGACCCTCCCGTTCCCGGTGTCAGGCTCAATGCCCCGGACATTCTCTCTGTTCCACTGTTCCTTAGGTTACCCTAGAGGGGCGTTACCCCTTGCGCTGCCATATGGAGTCCGGACTTTCCTCCCTAATTTCAGATATTTACACCTTATTTAGAGCGATCATCCGCAAAACCGACGAGTTTTTTAACACCCTCCGGCAAAATTCGCAAGAGGGTTTTCATTAACCCATATTTATTTTACTTTCTTTTCACTGACTTAAAAAGGACTTAATTATGAAGATCTTCGTATCTCTTCTTACATTCGCTATGACACTTGCTTTGACTTGCCCTTCATTGGCTGAAGAAGCTCATGAAGGCGGTGGCGCCCACGAAAAGTTAGGCGAGAAAATGAACTCATTGTTCCCGCCAAAACAAGCAGACTTGGCAGCGCAAGCTGTTCCTGCGAAGCCGGATCTCACAAGCCCTGCATACTTTGCGGCGATCAATGGCACTTCCACGACTTTGAAATGGAAATCTGCTGAAGGCGCTGAAGTTTACCACGTACAAGTTGCAACAGATGCCAACTTCAAATGGTTAGTCGCTGAAAATCACGAAGTTAAAGACACTTCTTTTGAAGTGACTAACCTAGAAGCTGGTAAACACTATTTCTGGCGCGTGGCTTCTGTAAGACCAGACAACTGGAAAACATTCCGCAAATCTTATTTCGCAACTTCAATGTTCGAAACAACAGCTGCGAAATAGAAATATTATTTCCTGCTCAATTATGATCTCATCTAAAAAAGCTCTCCAACTCAGGAGGGCTTTTTTTATTTACACACGCATCTTCGATGCAAAGTGTGTGAAATTACAAAACTTTAATTCCCAAAGCGTTTTGTAATTTTATTTGTCGAGGGTGCTCTAGTTACACTCTAGACATGAATGTTTCTGTTTATGAATCACTTCTCAACTCACATGCTCTGATAGAGTTCAGTTTGAACGGCACTATCCAATGGGCAAACCATAACTTTCTGAATTTGTTGGGTTATGAGATGGATGAGATTTACGGAAAGCATCACTCGCTCTTTTTGCCCTGCTACGAAAAACACAAGCAAGAATATAAAGAAATGTGGGCACAGCTTGTTGCGGGACATCCGCAAATTGGCGAGTTCAAAAGGCTTTCGAAACACGGTCAAGAAATATGGATGCAATGTTCTTACACCCCCGTAAAAGATGAATTCGGACGCGTCGAAAAAATTCTCAATATGGCGTTCGACATCACGGAAAAGAAGAAACTCGCCGAAAACTTAGAAAAGAAAAATCAGGAACTCTTAACAACAACAGCGAAGGCCCGCGCAGCGACGTACGCGAAATCTGTTTTCTTGGCCAACATGTCTCATGAAATCAGAACACCATTAAACTCTATAATTGGCATCACCGATACGTTGGCTGAAACACCTCTTTATCAACAACAATTGTCCTTCGTTGAAATCCTCCAAAGAGCAAACTACCAATTGATGACCATCATCAATGACATCTTAGACCTAACCAAAGTGGAAGCCGGAGAAATTGAACTGAACCTGCTTCCGTTCTCGTTACAAAAAACTATCGACGACATCATTGCGATCCTTGAGTTCCGCGCCAAAGAAAAAGGTCTCCAGCTTCACGTCACTGTCGATCCGTCCGTGGAGCCCTATTACGTCGGAGACTCGGATCGCCTGCGCCAGGTGCTTATCAATCTCCTTAATAATGCCATCAAATTTACACATCAGGGCTCGGTCTCCTTGCGCGTAACGACGAACCATACACAGCGTCCCGGTAATCTTTTGTTTAATGTCGAAGACACCGGCATTGGTATTTCAAGACAGAAATTCAAAGACATCTTTAGGCCGTTTACCCAAGCAGATTCGACGACCACTCGTCGCTACGGTGGAACGGGCTTGGGACTATCGATCACCGAAAAAATTGTCGACCTAATGAATGGGCAAATCTGGCTGGAAAGCGAGCCCAACGTTGGCAGTTCATTTTTCTTCACCGTTTCTATGCCAGTGGCCACAGAAAGAAAAACGTCCATGCACAACCCTTTACAGGGGCGATATCAATTAAACGACATCAATCACTTCATCGCAGATAAGCGACTGAAAATTTTGGTAGTGGATGATGTTGATGACAATCGTAATTTATTCGGAATCTATCTGCAAAAAACAGCTCATCAAATTTTTTATGCCGAAAATGGACGTCACGCCGTGGAGATGGCAGCAAATGAACACTTCGATATTATCTTTATGGACGTTCAAATGCCGGGAATGGACGGTCATGAAGCAACAGCACATATCCGTGCGCTTGAAAGAAAACTGGGACGTAAACCCACTCGTATCTTTGCCTGTACCGCCAATGCCTTTTCTGAAGACATCAATCGCAGTTTGAAAGCCGGGTGCGACCTGCATCTTTCAAAACCAATCCGTAAGGATACTTTGATGAAAGCAATCAACTCGTATTTTAACGTCCCGGAAGTTTCTTGTTAATTTCTTGTTCGTCCAAAATAGTATGACTGGACAGCCCACCGGATTCTTCGACGGCATAAAAGACTTCCAACTGCTGAGGCTCTTCCGCCCAGGCGTAAATCATCCCTGCGCACATTTTACAAGGCTTATGAGTACTAAAGATCACCGACCCAGCGGGAATTTTACGACCGCTTTCTCTAAAAAGCCGCTGCAACATATTCACTTCGGCGTGAAGCGTTTTATTTTTCGAATTTGAATTGATACCGTAGCTTAGAAGCTTTCCGTCTGCATCAAGCAAAATTGCGGCAATACTGCGATTGTAGTCGTGCAGGATTTCGCCACGAGGGACTCGATGAGCCAATCCTTCCACCGCACGCATAAGCTGCGCATCAGTCTCTGGATCTTGAGTACGGATGTAGGCGCGAACATCATCTAAGGAACTCTTATTTTCATCACTGAGCTGTTGAAATTCGGGGACCGTGACTGAGCTGTCTCCGACTTCTTGGAATTTTAAATCCAACATCATTCCATGATCAATCGCCGGGACATTGTCATTGGCCCTTTTCGCAACGACCTTGATCATCCCTCGACACATTTCCGTCAGTTTACCTGTGGTAAAGATACGTCGGCGTAAAATAAAAAAACTATGGTCTACATGAACGTCAAATATACCCTGCAAAAGCTTTATGACTGCCGATGAAGGTGCGCTAACTGCCTGTGGGTATCGGGCAAAATACAAAACCCCTTGAGACTCGACAAAGGCGACGTCAAAGTCAGGTTTTTTAAGTAAAAATGCTATGTGTTCGGCTCTTTTTTCGTCGCTCATGGAGGATTTAGTACCATAACACCGTGTTTTTGTCTAAAACCCTTCTATGATCATGATCAAAAATCGTCTCGAGAAAAACTATAAAAAACTTAAACCTTGGGCAGACCGCACAGGCGTCGAAGCCTTTCGCTTATATGATCGTGATATTCCCGAGTATCCCTTTATTGTCGATATCTATAAAGACCATTTTCTAATCTATGATAAGTCCGACCTGCGTGATAAAGATAAAAACCATCTTCCTCATGTGATTGAAGCTCTTGAAGCTTTATTCAAAGCAGATAAATCAAAAATCATCATTAAAAAACGCGAGCGCCAAGAAGGCCTTAACCAATACGAAAAGATTGCTGCCAAAGAAGAAACCTTTGTCGTCAAAGAATCTCAGGGTCTTTTCAAGGTCAATTTGCACGACTATCTAGATACGGGCTTGTTTTTAGATCATCGTCCGATGCGCCAGAAGATTTTTAAAACAGTGAAAGACAAAAATGTTTTAAACCTATTTTGCTATACGGGCTCCGTCAGCGTCTTTGCTGCCTTAGGTGGTGGGCGAACAACTTCCATTGATATGTCACAGACTTATCTGCGTTGGGCGCAGGACAACTTCGAACTCAATAAGATTGACCTGAACCAGCACAAGTTCATTAACGCCAACGTCTTGGAATGGTTGCACGAAAATCGCAACAAACAAGACTTTGATGTGATTTTTTTGGATCCACCTACGTTTTCTAATTCCAAAAAAATGCAGGACGCTTTCGAAGTAGAAAAAGATCAGGATTTTCTGGTGGACTCCTGCATGAGCATGCTTCGTCCCAACGGCGTTCTTTATTTTTCTAATAATAAACGTAAGTTTAAACTCAACGACAACTTGGCTGTAAAATACAAAATACGTGATATCTCGGATGAAAGCATCCCTCAGGACTTCCACGACAAGAAGATCCATGTATGCTTCGAGATTAAAAACAAATAAGCTATATTTCTTGTTGTTAAGGTGCCTTCTTCCACCACTCCGACTACCTCTGTGTTATTGATCACCAGAGGTATTCTATGACACGAAAGATTCTTAAAAATCTTACGCTCAGCCTACTTGCTCTATCTCCCGCCACTTCAGCTTTCGCCAATTTCAAAGTCGATCGCCCTCCCCAATATGTAATGGTCGGTTTTGATGGGGGACTGAATCTGCCCTTCTGGCAAGAAATGGATTCCTTTAGCAAAGCCCTAACCCAATCGGGTAAGCCATTAAATTTTACCTACTTCTTTAGTGGTGTTTATCTATTGAAGCCAAGTAAGCGTATGCTCTATCAAGGCCCAGGTCACAAACAGGGTTACTCGATGATTAGCTTTGGTGATTCTTCCGAAGGCATTTCTGAGCGGATCAACTTAATGAATACGCTCTATAGAAGTGGCGCCGACATCGCATCCCACGGAAATGGGCACTTCCCTGCTGATGAAGAAAAATGGAAAGCATCCGATTGGAATTCAGAGTTTACTCAGTACAACGATCTCGTCTTTAATGCTTTCTATAATAATGATATGACTCCGAGCAATTCTTATCCCCATGGTTTTGCTTTCGAAGCCAAAGATATTGTCGGCTTCCGTGCCCCTTATTTAGGTTCTACTGCTGATTTATTTCCGGTTCTTAAAAGCTTTGGTTATAAATACGATGCCTCCACCACGGGTGATATGGGAGAGTGGCCTCAAAAGGACAAGTTCGGAATCTGGCGCTATCCAGTTCCCTTACTGAAAATCGCCGGCACAGCCAAACGATCTCTGGGGATGGATTATAATTTCTATTGGGTTCAATCCAAAGCGACGGAAGATACTCCGAACCGTGAGCTATATCGCAAGCAGATGTATGATTCCTATATGAACTACTTCCAAAGCAGTTACTATGGAAGTCGCGGTCCTATTTATATTGGTCACCACTTTGTAAAGTACAATGGTGGAGCTTATTGGGATGCCCTTAAGGACTTTACCAGCACAGTCTGCGGGAAGCCAGAGGTTCGCTGTGTCAGCTTCAAGGACTACACGGTGTGGTTGGAATCCCTTACTCCAGACACCCTGAAGGCCTATTCAGCGGGAAGCTTCGAAAAAATGCCTGAATCCAGTGAACGCCACAGAATCGCCCGCAACCTAGATATGAATCTTTCTTTAATTACGCAAGATGAAACTCTGGAATTCCAGGGTTCCGGAGCTGACTTTAAACCGTCTGACCTAAAAACTGTATTGACGGCAAACTCTATA
>JBLMWG010000285.1:0-7256 GCA_050257115.1 Bacillota bacterium | reverse complement strand
TTATTTCAGCACAAATTGAAACATAAGATTTGGAGTGGTTTGGTTTTGTTTGCCAGCTTCATAGCGAACATTTTGACAGGAACTCGATCGTCAGCGGCGGCGGTCATGTTCGCATTTTTGCTGACGATGATTTTGCATGAGGTACGGACAACCAAGGGGCGTATTTTCAAATTTTCTGCTGTGGTTTTTATTCTGATGTATTCGTTATTTTTTGGCTTACAAACTTATGAGTTTGCTCGCGGAGTTGCTACGGGGCAAGCGTCCTTAGGGGGCCGACAAGCTCAAGACGGGGTGGCTTCTCGGTGGGAGGAAGTCGAAAGAGGAACAGATATTTTCATGGAGCATCCCTGGTTGGGTCATGGCCTGATGTCGAAGTTCGCCTCTGGCAGCGAAGTGGATGTTTCAAACTATAATTCCTTAAAAGACCCCCATAACATTTTTGTTTCTGCAGGAGTGGTCGGAGGATGGCCGCTGTTGGTCTTGGCGGCGATGGCATTGGGGTTTATGACTATCGGATCTTTGAAGGCCTTACAGTCATTTGATATTCCCAAGCGCCAAGTGGCGGTTTACTTGATTTCACATATCCCTATTTTGATCATCTATCATGTCCATCTTTCCGTCGGAGGCATGGCGGACCGTCTGTATTGGATGGTGTTCGGGTTTGTCGCTGCTGCGGCGTTAGGAGTTCGTCAATATGCCCCAGTATTTAGTCACGGATCAAGATGCTGATTCATTATTAGGAGTATACAGGTATTATAAACTGTAGCTAAAAATCACAGATAAGGCTTTCATGTTGATGAGGTCCGTGGGGCTTGCAGAGTATCGCAAATCATTGAATTGAAGTCCAACTTCACCGCGGTGAAGATTCGGAAGAATCCAACTCTTTGAAAAAGACAGAGAGTAGCCTCGTTCGTTTAGGTCTGTGGATGAATTCAGCGGCATGAATCTGAACTCTGAAATAAAGTCTGATTTTTCATTCAAAAGGTACCGCGTTCTAAAGCCAAATTCAGGAGCAAATAGATTTTTAAATCCAAATGGCGCACCGTTGGAGAACATCGTGACATAGTAAAGTCCTCCCATGATTTGATTTCGCCAGCGTGAGCTTAGACTCCAGGGAAAAAAATAGATCCCATCGATGTTTCCTTGACCTATTTGCGGTCCATAGCCTTTTTGATTTGAGCTGATAGTCAGTGCAGTCATGCTGACTTGACCAATCATACCAAAGCGCGCTCCTTCTTCGGGGCTGTGAATTTGCGCAGACAACAATCCACTCCATGAATAAAAATCTGTGTATCCACTTTGTTGGTAGATGAGATATGTGCTGCCTAGGGTCAGCTTCACGGCATCCCACGGGGAGACCACGCTAAACTCTTGGGCCTCTGGAGAATATAAGTAAATTCTCTCAGATTGCGTTTCACCTTGAGGACCACGTGCCACTAAATGCAGTTCATTGACTTTACCCTTAAGGTAAGCAAAGACCTTGAATTTTCCCTCTTCAGTCGTAGGGGTGACCGGAGTTTTTCCCTGAATCCATAGAGACCATCCCTTGCGATTATAGGTGAGTGGAATTTCCACCATGGGACGAAAATTTTTCTTATTTTGCACCATAACAACAGGGAGTTGGGTTTGAGGCAACGTTAATCCTTCGATGGAGTCGCCGCTCTTGGATTGAATGATATGGGCTAAGTTGTTAGTCGCAGATGTTGGTGGTTTTTGAGGTGGTGAATTTGTCGGTTTGTTTTCTATGGGGTCTGCTTTGTCTGAAGATGCAGGTTCGCCATGGCTCTTGAGGGGAGTCCCCAAAGAAATAAAGAAAACAGCAATGGCAAGATAGAGGGCAATCTTCATTTTTGATTTTTCGGTTTATAGTATAACGTAAAGCCTGCATATATTTTATTCGGATTATGAATCAGTTGGCGATTGTTGGTCCAAAGGCTTTTCCACTGGTCCGAGGTGCCGTAAAGCCATTTAGAAATCTTCACGAGGGTGTCATTTCGTTTGATCAAGTAAGGCTCACCATTTTTTTCAATTACGACATACTCTACACCAGAGATAGTTAATATCGTACCTGGTATAAGGATATTGAAATTCGAAATTTTATCCTTATTGGATTCGTAAATTTCCCGCCAGCGATAGATGTCTCCAAATTTTTCAAAAGAAATTTTCATTAAAGTATCGCCTGAATGAACTTTATATGAAGAACTTTTGCCACCAGAAGAAGGCACCTTTTTGGCATTTTTGTGCTTAATATTTGCTGACTTGTGATCAGGACTCGGTGACACGGCAGATGCGGTCTCTTCATCAGACTCACTGGAAGCTAGATCGCGCGGCGCGGATACATTTTCGGGTGTCATGATAGTCGGGGGGGCTTTGGTTTTGCCAGCGGCAATTTGGGAAATTTCAGTGGCGACTTCAATAGGCATAGGAATTGGATTTGCTGATTGTGATACCGTGGCCTTGAAGCCGTTGGAGCTATTACCCGCTGTCGCATCATCGGATTCAGACTTCATTGATAGGATTGAACAGCCCGAAAGACCCATGAGGCCAATGGCTATGATCGGTAGAGATTTTCTTGTTATTTTACCGCACATTTTCCTATCCTCTTCTTAAATAGCCGATCTGAAGGCTGTTCTTCTTTTCGGTGTTTAAAATTATTATTGAAAAGGACTTAGGAAAAACTGGACTGGAAAAGTGGCCAGAATTCAGAAGATTTCTCGAACTTGTCTCAAGGTAAGAAAAAGTGTTCCGAAAAGAGACTCGTAAAAAGGAGTTTTTATGGAATTGGCTTGGCGCATTCCTTCACATGGCAGTGATGAAACATTGGGAGATCTCAATAATCACTACGAAAGTCTGGCAACAGACATCGTGCGGCTGTCAGAGCGTGAAAGGGAACTTCAAAATACCAAGCAAGAGCTCCTCAACGAGCAGAGCAAAACTCTGGAGTTTGGGAATGGCGTTTTGCAATTGCGAAAAGTTGCGGATGAAATAGCTCATGAGATGGTCGAGCTCAATGCTCATCTGCAAAATAATGACGCTGAGATCGTAGCTCTGAAAACGCAGCTTGAATCTTTAAATACCGAGCATTCGAAATTGATTGAGGAAAAGAAGGAAGTCGACAGTTGTGCTCTGTCGGCCGTGGAGCAGTTGTTCCGTATTGAAATTGAGATGCAAAAACTCAAAAAAAGCATAGCGGACCTGGAACAGGAGTCCGTGCAGTTGGCGGAACGCACAAAAGATCTTCAAGATACGAAAGACGCCTTAGGTCGCGAGAAGATCAGAACCAACGAGTTGGAAGGTGAAGTGTCTCAGCTTCGCCAAACTGAAGATCAACTGACTCGAGACATAACGCTACTTAAGTCCCAAATGCAAAAGAAGGATAGGGACATCTTTGATCTTAAGTCTCTTTTGGAATCCCTTGAAATGCAGCATATGCAGATTGTGGATGAAAAAATTGAGGCAGACAGCCATGCCTTGTCGGCTGTTGAAGAGAGCTTCCGCATCGAAGTTGAGATGAAAAAGCTTAAAAATAATATTGAGAAATTGGAGCAAGAGTCGGCGAACCTGCAGGATGTTGTTCAGAAGAAAGATGAACTTTTAGAGGCAACTTATAAAAAAGTACATGATTTGACGATTCTCTTAAAAGAAAAAGAGAATGAGTATTTCCTACGCGAAGAAAAGATCTTAAAGGCGGAGAGTCAAATTTCTGCATTAAAGCAAAAAATTGCTGATCTTGAAAAGCAAATGTCTGCGTCTTTAAGCCGTGAAGCGGAATTGAAGAAGGCGAAGGAACAAGAAAGTGCAAGTTATAAGGCTCAAATAGATTTACTGCAATTGCAGGTCGAAGAGTCCAATAAAGACAATAATGACAAAGTTCTTTTGTTGCAGGCGAAGTTGAGTGGACTTGAACAGGTGTCCGCTTCATATCAAGAGCAAATTGCAACGCACAAAGTACAAAGTGAAAAGGAAATTCTTCATTATCAAAGTACCATAGCCTCTTTGCAACAAGAGTTGAGGAGCCTTGAACAGGTCTCCGCTTCATATGAAGATCAGATTGCAATGCACAAAGTGCAAAGTGCAAAAGAAAATTTCCGTTATCAAAGCACTATAGCCTCTTTACAGGAAGAATTGGAACAGCAGCAAGACAAGTTAGTTGTTGAGCAGGCGATTTCGGAAGAGAAAATCAAGGGGCTTTACGAGAAAATCGCCATATATCAGCAAAAGATTTCTGAGTTACAGACGGAAATAGCCGAATGCAACTCGAAACTTGTGGAAGCTGAAGAAACCAGTCGGAATGAGATTCTGAAGCTTCAGAGCAGTTTGAGTGAAGAGCAAGCGGTGAGTCGCGCAACTCGGCTTGAATTGGAAGCAGCAAAAGCGAAAGTCTTGGAACAAAAAGACGAAATTCTGGGATACAAAAATCAAAACAAAGACCTCTTAAAGATCGTGGATCTTCATGAAAGATCATTGCATCGTCAAAGAGAGGAGTCTGAGATGAAGGAGACTTCACTCAGAGCGGAAAATGTATTAAAGGTGCAAGAGCTGTCCAATAAAATTGATGAACTCAACCTGCGCTTAACTCAGGGACAAGCGGAAAATGAGCAATTGAAGAGGAATTTTGAGGAGCGAGAAAAACAGCTAGAGAGTTATTGCTCGTTCATAAATCAGGAGAAAGCAAAGCAACAAAAGATTATTCAAGAGTTGGCTCGTCAAATCCATCATGCGGTGACTTTGCATCCTCTTCGCGATTATTTGTTTGTGACAGAGAAAGAACTTTCAAGGGTGGAAGGCGAACTTAAGAAGACGCCAATTATTTCTCCACATAGATCTCAACTTGAGAAACTGGTCGACCAACTTATTGAACAGAGGGATGTCATTCGCGATGTTCTGGCTAAGGGAGAGAAAAATTTATCGAGTCATACTGAGGCACTGGACAGATTGTCGCGGGGCGGATTGTCAGTCGCTGCTCCGCCACCACCTTTATCAAAGAATATTTCTGGCTGTGTATCAAATCGATAATGCAAAGCTGTCTCGTTTATAAACGAGAGTTTATTAAAGAAATCGTCGCTGAATTCCGATACATAAATCGTAGGTGCGGCTAATTTCTTGAATGTTTTTTGTTGGTATTTCGGAGGACTCAGTGGTTCGCCTATTAGGTTATAAATGGATTTTTAATAGCCTTTATATTTGGATAACAGCGATGCTGTTGCTGTCTAGCTGTGTTCCGAAAGATCAAAGTTTAAGTAAAGATTCTTTATCTAGCACCAATGGCTTCTCTGGTCTGGTATCAGTCCAAACGTTATCCGCAACAAAAGTGCAATTAAACTGGAATGCCTCCTCTGAGGCGGATGTTATCGCGTATAATATTTATGATTCGACTTTAATTTTTAATCCAAAGCTGATTAAGACCGTGAAAGTGCCTGCCACATCGGCAACCATCACGGGTTTGACGCCAGCCAACTTTTACTTATTCCGGGTGCGTGCGGTTAAAAGCACCCAGTCTGAAGATACAAACACTGTTGATAAAGGCGGTATACCTTACGCCGGTATAATTTCCGCGGAAGTGACATCTGGAACCACGGCATCTGTCACTTTCAGCGATGGATCCAACGCGGATAAGATTCAGATCTATTGTCGAGTAGGATTGACTGATTTGACTGAGACACTGATGCAGACTGTATCTGATACGAAACTCACGACTGCCACGTTGTCGAATTTAGTATCGGGAGAGCTGTACACATGTCGCGCGGTTTTAAATATGGGTGGCTTCGAGGATAATAATTTATCCACGGTTTCTTTCATTCCTCTGGGAAAAGCAGATCAATTGGCCTTCACGACTCAACCCTCCAGTGGCACGGCGGGTGTCGCTTTGACAAGCCAGCCGGTGGTCAGTATTGAAGACGCAAATGGAAATGTGATAACGGCGGGACCGGATTCCACGGCGCAAGTTACTTTGACAATTTCCACTAATTCCCCGACACAAGGAACAATTCGAGGCACGGCAACCGTCAATGCGGTGAAAGGCGTTGCAACGTTCTCTGGATTAAATATCCAGGAAGCCGGTGTTAAAATTCTCACAGCAACGAAAGAAGACACCTCAACTCAGACCAATGGTTCGGGACCATTGACTGCAGACTCTTCAGTTTTCACAATCAATCCGGGGCCTGTCAGTGTTACGAAGTCGTCCATCTCTATTTCTCCCGCTGTACCGCCATCGGCGGCACTTGTCGCGGATGGCAACTCCGCTTATTCTGTTATCATTTCATTGCAAGATCAGTACGGCAACCCCATCTCTGGTGTGAAGCCGCAGTTCACCTCAAGCATTACGGGTGATACTTTAGTGCAGCCTATGCAGGCCACTGGAGCGGATGGACAGGCAACAGGATCCATTAGTACAATCATTGCGGACGAAACGGTGCCTTATCGGACACTGACGATTTCATCACCTTCAGGCCTTTCCACTTTGACGACATTTGCTCCCTTTGTCCCTGGACCTGCGACTCGACTGGGTTATCTTATTCAGCCTGTCAATTCACCGGCGGGCCTTCTCGGCATCGCCAACATTCAGGTCGCTGTCATGGATGCCAATGGAAATATTGTAAATACAGGGACCGCATCCACGTCCACTATCAATATGACAATTGCTTCCAATGTGAATGGAGCCGTATTGAGTGGAACCACTTCGCGGCAAGCTATCGGTGGAGTTGTGAACTTTAACGATCTGGGAATCGACAAGACAGGCACGGGCTATAAATTGTTGGCCAGTTCGGGCTCCTACAGTCCTGCCTATAGTAATGCCTTCAATGTGACGGCGGGTGTTCCACAGAAAATCAGTATTGCCGGTGCGTCGACGGTTTTGTCAGGAAATTGTAGCGCGGCGATCACTGTGCAGCTGCAAGATAATGGTGGCAACGCGGCCAACGCTATTCAAAACACACCTTTGACGGTGTCTGGTTTAGGGGGCGGGGCTCTTTATAGCAGTAGCACTTGTGGTGGTTCTCCATTGAGTACGACTTTAACATTTACGGCTGGAACAAATACAAAAACAGTTTATTTAAAGGATACCACTGGCGAAGCTCTGACTTTGACAATCAAAGACTCTTCAAATGTTTTGGCGACTGGAACACGCAGTATCAGTGTGACTCCTGATAAAATCAGTCTGACTGCAGTGATGCCATCTCCGCCGGCGCCTGCGGGAACGCCAATGTCTGTGGTTGCAGGGGCCTGTTCGCCAGCTTTGGCCATCGCTCCCGCTGGGG
>JBLMWG010000284.1:0-9914 GCA_050257115.1 Bacillota bacterium | reverse complement strand
AGAGACTTGAAGGATTCATACAAAAGCCTGCTCCTGGCTTGATTAAAGCACAGGTAGACGTTTTAAACTTAATGGTGACGTTAACTTGGTCTTCCGCTAGCGAATATGATAACGCTATTTCCAGGCTTGTCTTGGAACCCTTCTACAATAATCCCCTAGTAAGTACTGAAATCAAAGATCAGATATGTTCGATGAATTTAACGGTCGTGGCTATTGATCCACGTAGAGTAAAAGACAAGAACTGGTCAAATCCTGACTTCTATTTGGCGTTAGAGTGCATGAAGCCCATTAATGCCGATCTAATGGCGGTGATTGTTTCTAAAATGCCTGAGATGATTAAACGAGATGCCTTGCCTGCCGGAATCCTAGCAATCTTAGGAAACGCGAAATATCAAACCCCACAAACGATTGAAGTATTGAGTTCGTTGTTGTTTTTACGGAATCCTCCGTTATGGGATTTGTATTCTTATGCACGAGAAACGGGGACGGAGTCTCCTTACTTTAAAAAGCAACTTTTGAAAGCATTCGAACAGGGTCAAGGCGCTGACGTTTATCGGATATTGCTTTATGTCCACAGGAACGATCATGCTTTTATTGATCCGGTGATTGAAAATGCATTGAAGGCATCTTCTTTTGCAGAACGACTGGATAATGAGTACTTATTGGCAGATGTTATTGAGACGCCACTGGTCTTCGAAAAAGTTTTGGCAGCAGTTAACTCAATGAATCCCCTGCAACAAGAAACGGCCCTTCGCCTTATTCAAGGCAAGTCGAATTTAGTCAGAAATAAAATGCTACCAACACTGACTCAAATCGTTAAAGGAAACTATCCGTTGGTTTCTAGAATGCTCAGCTTAAGTATTATTATTGAAGAGACCAAAGGTTTGGCAAATTGGAATCAGTATCTAAAAGATATTTATCTCAGCGGAGTCCCTTATCAGCTGCGACAGTTGGCTTTCAAGAATTATGATGGTGATAAAAAAATGTCGCCATCGGATATTAAATTAAGTCCTTCAAAAATAGACAACTCAGTACCATTATTTAAATTTGATGACGCCACTGATGTCGGCAACAGTAGCGTTCAGACAGTCGTTCTTGGTATCAGTCAAGATGCCGTGCCTTCAGATGCTTCGAAAGAGGATTTGTTGCGATATGGATTTCAGTTGCATCGACGTACTATCGATAAACGAACAAATATGGTTATCGGATTTGAGCCTATCAATGAATGACGGTATTTCAGGGTGTTACAACCCTGAAATTAGCTTTTTAAGCTCGCTTTCATATTGGTGCTGGTCTTCCATAGCCTGCAACATATTCATTTCCATTTCTTCAATCAGTCCGCTGACGTCATGAAGGTCTCGAGCTAGGACTGCGGCATTACCAGATCCGCTGATTAAGGACTCATTCAATGCATCTCTTCTTTTAGAGAGTTCGTGAATCTTTTTATCGCAATCTTCGATAGTTTTTTGCGCTTTCTTGACTAATCCATCCAGACGTTTGCGCTCTTCTTTGTAGTTGAATTTTGGTTGGACATCTTCAGTGGCAAGCACCTTAGTTACGGTTTGAGGCATATCAAAAGTGCGTTCCGCCAAATATCCTTTTTGTAAGCTCCAAACATATTCGTCATAGGTCCCGGGATATAAAGTCAGTTTGCCATGATTAACTTCAAGAATTTTATTTGCGACACGTCCGATAAAGCCACGGTCATGGCTGACGGTGATAATGGTGCCTTCATACTTCTCCAGAGCCGTTGTCAGCGCCTCTACGGTGTCAAAATCCAAATGATTCGTCGGCTCATCCAGCAACAGAAGAGGTGATTTTTGTAAAAGAATTTGTCCGAGCGCCACGCGGGACTTTTCTCCACCGGAAAGGACTTTGATTTTTTTGTGAACAGCATCACCGCTGAATAATAAACTCCCGGCGATATTTAAAACATCCTGCTGTACGACCTCTTTGTGTGCCAAAGAGGCCAGGGCCTCAATCACTGTATGTTCTGGATTAAGGGCTTCCGGAGTGTGTTGAGCAAAGTAAGACAGACTGACTTGATGCCCCCATTTAATAGAACCTTTAAGGAGTGGAATTTGTTCACCCAAAGACTTTAATAATGTGGATTTTCCAGCACCATTAAGTCCTACGATGCCCAGATGATTTCCTCTTTCAAGACGAAGGGTCACATCCTTCAGAATGACATTTTCCCCATAACCGCAATTAGCATTTTCTACTTCCAGGATCATTTTTCCGGTGGAGCTCGGCGGGGGAATATGAATATGGGAATGCGTGGGTGCGGCTTTGATTTCGATGACTTCCATTTTTTCCAAAGCTTTCAATCGGCTTTGGGCTTGGCGAGCCTTAGTGGCTTTGGCACCAAAACGAGTCACAAAATCCATAATTGATTTGCGTTTTGCCGCTTGGCTGAGTGCTTGCTTCTGCAAAACTTCAGCGAGCATGGCTTTTTGTTCGAAATAGTCGTCTAAGTTTCCGGCAAATTTCACAATGTCACCTGCTTCGACTTCCAAAATATGGTCTGTCACGCGACGAAGAAATTCACGGTCATGAGAGATCAACAAGAAAGCGCCTTTGTATTCTTGAAGAAAGCTTTCCAGTACAAGCAACGTTTCCAAATCCAAAAAGTTCGTGGGCTCATCCAGCAGCAGAAGGTTGGGCTCTTGACCAATAAGGTACAGAAGCTTGACGCGCATACGGTAACCACCACTGAGTTCTTTCAAGTGGGATTGAAAGTGTTTTTCAGTCAGTCCAAGTTTCAATCCAAACTGTTTAAGTTCCCAAAGGGGTGTGATGCAGCTTTTTTCTAGATAATCTTCAACTTTTTCGGCAATACTCCAATCAGACTCTTGTTCAAGGTAGCCTAGACGTAGCTGTTGCGATTTTGTGACAATGCCCTGATCCAAGTGCTCTTGATCTACCAGGATTTTGAAAAGCGTGGTTTTACCAGCTCCATTGGGACCAATGACACCAATGTGTTCCCCTTCGTTGATCGCAAAGGTCGCTTGATCGAAAAGAATCTTGGACCCGAAGGCTTTATGTCCGTCCTGAAGCTGTAGTAAAGTAATTCCCATGAATCCTATTTTTTCTTTTTCTTGTTATTCTTACTGTCTTCTTTGCGTTTGGTTTTCACGCGATTTTTCGAATCGACAAAAACAACGGCAGGCTCGTGGGTTTTGCCTTCTTCAAGGCTCATACCGCAATAAGAGCAGATGATAACCAAATCACCACGTTGCACGTGACGAGCAGCTGCCCCGTTGAGACAAATCTCGCCTTTGTCACCTTTAATTACATAAGTTGAAAAGCGGGCACCGTTGTTACAATTGTAGATGTCAACGCGCTCATTAATCAACAAACCAGATGCTTTGATTAAATCAGGGCAAATGCTGACGGAGCCTTCATAATCAAGATCGGCCCCTGTGACAGTCGCGCGATGAATTTTAGTTCTTAACATGGAAATATTCATAAAAGCTCCTAAGCATTATGCTGAAGTGCGATCAGCATCCCTTTCAAAACAAGGTCTGGGATAATGACATCAAATAATTTTTCTTTTTCAAATAAAGACGAAAAACCGCCAGTACCGATGATCAATGGCTTTTCATCCTGGAAGCACTCTTTCGTGATTTTGGCGATGATCTCTTTCATGGCGCCCAGGTGCCCATAGTACAAACCTGATTGCAGGCTTTCTATCGTAGAACGACCTAAAGCCTCGTGCATGGATACAATTTCTACTGAGGGAAGTTTTGCAGTTTTTGCTTCCAAGGCTTCCATACAGAGACGAAGACCTGCGATAATCGAACCTCCCAGGTAGTCTTTTTCTTTGGTGATGGCACAGAACGTGGTGGCTGTGCCCAAATCAACTATGATTAAATTCTTGTTGCCGTATAAATGAGTTCCCGCGATGGAGTTGGCGATGCGGTCCGCGCCCACCTCCAAGGGATTGCGATATTTCACACGGAGGCCGGTCTTTACGCCTGCCTGTAAGATAAACGGATTGATATTGAAATACTTCATACAAGCCCCACGGAGGGAGTAAATCACCTCAGGGACCACGCTGCAGATGGCGATTTGTTTTACTTGGGCCGGATCGTATCCATTTTCGCGAATGGCAGTACGTAAAAAGATTCCGGTTTCATCAGAGGATGCACCGCTCTTGGAGTTCTTCCGGAAAGATAGAACCATTTTGTCCTTGTCAAACAAGCCACCGTAAATTTGGGTATTACCCACATCAAGACATAAAATCATACATTATCCTTAGGAAGCAGAATACGAACCAACTCACTTGTCAGTTGATCGAGGCTTTCGCAGGTCACAAAGCTTTGATGATTAAACAAGGTAAACTTATGGGTTCGATTAATGATATCAATATCGGCTAGATCATTGTGAACCACATAATCAGCATGGGAGGCTGTGAATAGCTTATTCACAGCCGCGACCTTTTGCTCAGGAGTTGCGTGGCTTGTCAGTTTGAACGCCACAACCTTAAGATCCTTATTGCGAGAATACTCTTTAAGATGATCGACAATTTTAGTGTTGCGCTTCAGGACGACATTCATGGTCTTGGCATCAGAGCTTACTTTTTTTACCTCTAAAGGCCGATAGCTCTGACCATCGACCTCGATATGATCGACGGAATAGTCGCTGACGGCGGCAGCATGAATCACGTGAGAAAAATTCTCCGTGGATAAATAGTGAAGCATTTTTTCGTCAAGGCTTGCAAAGCTTGTGAAATAATCGCGATGAGCAACGTGCTCGGCTTTGGCAGTTCCGTGGGCTTGCAATAAAGTGACATCAAAACCCATTTGACTTAAATATTCAGCTAAAGAAATACCAGTCCGACCTGAGCTTAAGTTTGTAATCGTACGAACGGTGTCGATAGGCTCTTGTGTGCCACCGGCGGTGATGAGCACTTTAACTTTAGAAAACTCTGACGGTTGTGTGGTTGGGTTGATGATACTTGTGGAACTTTCCGCCGATTTATGTAGTTCCTCCAGGGTGATTCTTAAGATCTCATCTGGATCTAAAAGCTTTCCATAGCCTTCTTCACCGCAGGCCAAAATTCCCGAAGCAGAATCTAAGATCTGCAAGCCAAAAGACTTCAAAGTCTCCAAAGACTTTTGTGTCACCGGATGCATGTACATGCTGGTGTTCATTGCTGGAGCCAAAAGGAATGGCTTTTTGAAATCATGAGCAAGGAACAACGTGGAAACAAGATCATCCCCAATGCCTTGAGCAGCTTTATTGATGAAATTCGCGGTCGCAGGAGCCACCAAAATCAAATCCGCCCAACGCATCAGGTGAATATGATCCATGACATTTCCTTGCAGGTACATATCGCTGATAACCGGTTTGCCAGTCAGTCCCTCAAGGGTGGCATTGCCAACAAACTTCAGGGCCGACGGAGTCATGACGACCTGGACTTCGCAATTGTTTTGCACAAGACGAGAAACCACGTGGCATGCTTTGTAGCACGCGATGGATCCCGTCATCATGAAAAGGATTTTAGATTTTGACATTGTCAATCAACCTTACTGCTCCCAGATGAGCGGCGACAAAACGACGTGAGCCGATATCGGTGACATAGTCTACTTTAAGTCCTGCAGCCGCTAATGTGTGGGCTGCGTCCTCTGCACTTTGAGCAGTCTTAATGGTTTTGTAAATAATCGGGGCAAGTTCCCTTTCTTGCGGTGTCAGACGAACATTTCGAGAACTTTTTGCCAAGCCGTCTGCTTCACGCACTGTCGGAACCGGAACGATTTCAAGATCCATAAAAAAGCTTTCCACCATGCCTTGAATCAAAGTCAGTTGCTGGAAATCTTTTTCACCAAAGTAAGCTCGATGAGGTGAAACAATATTGAAGAGCTTCATGACTACGGACAAGACACCGTCAAAGTGACCAGGGCGGTGAGCCCCGTCCAATAAATTTGAATACTCATTTTCACTGAGTTTATAGCGGTAGTTGTCTGGGTACATATCAGGATAACGTGGGTACAGAATGGCATCGACTTTGTTAGCTTTTGCGAGTGCTAGATCAGAATCCCAAGTAAGGGGATACTTCTCAAAATCTTTAGGGTCGTTGAATTGAGTTGGGTTGACGAAAATAGAAAGCACCACAAGATCATTGTCTTTGCGCGCGCGTTTCAATAGTTCTTCGTGACCCGAATGTAAAGCTCCCATAGTGGGAACAAAGCCCACAGACCCAGTTTGTTTTTTTCTCCAGGCTTTGAAGTCCTGGGGAGAACGTAAAACTTGAATCATGAGTAGCTCTCTTTCTCTGTCGGGAAGTCAATATTTACGACTTCATCATGGTACTGATTAAAGACATTTTTGATGATTTCAAAGCCATTGAAGTAAGTTTTAAGAAATTTCGGTTTAAACCCTTGATTCATGCCGAGCATATCCTGAAGAACCAAAACCTGTCCGTCTGTATCAGGACCCGCGCCAATACCAATTGTCGGAATATCTAAAGACTTCGTGATCTCTGCTGCCAACTTGGAAGGAACACATTCAAGCACGACGCAGAAAGCTCCCGCTTCTTGAAGGCGTAAAGCTTGTTCTTTAATTTTTTCTCGTGCTTTTTCATCGCGCCCTTGAACTTTAAAGCCACCGAGCTGATGAACAGATTGCGGTGTCAAACCCAAGTGCCCCATTACAGGTACGCCCGATCCCACAAGATGAGCTACAAGTTTATAAGTAAACTCATCGCCTCCCTCGAGTTTCACCGCATGAGCTCCGGCGCGCATTATTTTTTCAGCGTTGGTCATGCTAGCAGTAAGTCCTTTGCGATTGGCCATAAAGGGCAAGTCACCGACGATGAATTTTTTCTGACTCGCACCACGTGCGACGGCGGCGACATGCAATGCCATCATATTAACTGTGGCATTTAACGTCGTTGCAAAGCCATGCATTGTGTTCGCCAAAGAGTCTCCAACCAGCAGGCAGTCAATATTGCTTTCCGCTAAGATGCTGGCGAAAGTGTAGTCATAACAAGTGATCATGGAGATCTTTTGTCTTTTGTTTTTCTTTTCTTGGAAGTCGAGAATGGATTTCATAATGGCCTCACTTTCGTGGATAATCCGGCCAGTAGGTTTTTAGAAAAGCTTCATAGATCTCTTTCGCAGGATCGTTGTCTAAAGCCTTTAAATTCTTTGCAACAGTCTCTGTATCTTTGCGAACCAAAGGACCGGTAAGAGCCCCAGTAGGGTTGGCAAAAGTATTTTCAATAACTTTTTCAACGTAAAGGCGAGCTGCCTCTGGTGGAATTTTCATGGTGGCAAATCCAGAAAGCATTTTTGAAATCAGCAAGGTCACAAAATTTCCGCCCATCACACAATAGGTGTGATAAAGAGCTTTCTGTGCCGATGGCAACCAAGAATAGGAATTTGCCAACCCAGGCAAGGCTTCATCCAGAGTCGATGCCCCAGTCAGGGTGAAGTGAATCTTTTTGTAAAAATCCAGTTCATAGAGATCATTTCCAAAGGTCATCAAGGGATGCGCGGAGATCATTCCATCGATTTGGTGAGCACCGGAAAAGTTCACCACAGTTTTTTCGTGGCCTTCTAAATGCTGGCGGTAAAATCCAGCTAAAGCTCCGTCAGAAATTGCGAGCAAAATATGGCTCGCCTCCAAGACTTTTACGCGCAAAGCATGAGGGTCTTGAGCTCGATCCCAGGATTTATAATTGATATTTAACAGATTAAAATAATGACCTAAATGGCGAGCGACACGGCCAGAGCCAATAATAAGATAAGAAAATGATGGGTTCGTTTCCGAGTTCTTTTTCGTCGCATTCATATGTTCGGTACCTGTCTGATTAGGATCAAGTCCTCTGTAATTGTCGCAACTTAGCACAATTTTATCAGAATACAATGAGCCTTGCCATGATGGGTCAGCGATGCTACGTCAATAGTCCTATGAAGTACTTATATTGGCTTGGCGCTATCGCGGTTGTTGCTCTAGGTATCTATTTTTCCATGACTTTTTCTATGGGGCCAGAGTCCATTCCAAAGATCAATTTTAGTCAGGTTTCAGTGCCTGAAGATTTTGGTAAGCAGGTTTTTGACACTTTAAAGAATGAAATCAAAGCGGCTCCCATCATGGTGTTTGGAGTGACTCCAGGTCATACAGAGGACATGGAGTTGATCCGTGGTCTTTTTGAAGCCAATCAAGAAGCGGGCTCAAAATATGAGATGTTGATCGTTGAGCCAATGCTTCCGTATGTCGAACTTTTTAATACGGGTATTTACATTCCAATGAAGGAAGACATGCCTCGTTTAGTTGAAGGCATTAAGAAGGCCCGAGAGGAGGGGATGCGTGTCGCAATCATCGTTCCGAATATCTATGCCTCTCAGTTATTGCCAGGCAATCCCGTTGATCGATTGAAGACAGAATTCAAATTGGATGTTACCAGTATTTCGATCACAAAATTCCCACTCACTCGAGAGCAGGAAGAAACTTTTGATCCAAAATGTTTTGATGGTGGCGCAGTGGACCCTGCCGGTACCAGTCCTCTGGGGTGTGTGGTTCGCAATATGGCCCGCAAAACCTATCGTAAGAAGTTTGAGGCGAATAAGTATTCAGGGGCCATGGATCAAACAGGTCCTAAGGATTTTGTTATTATCTTCAATAGAAACTAGGCTCGTTTAGAGCCCGTCTCAAATGGAGACAGGTCTCATTCTCTGGTTTGCCCTCCTCGGCATAGACCTTGATAGACAGCTATCGAGGTCTTAGACCAGGAGATTTAAATGAAACGCATCGCTTTTCCGGTAATTAGTGCCATTATTTGCTTACAAATTTTGTCAGGCTGTAAGGAGACTAGTCAGTCAAGCAACGTCCGTGTTGCTGGAAAAAGTGCTGGTGAAAACACCACCCTTACAGCTAAAAAAGTTCAATCAGAGGCCGCTATTAAAGAAGAAGAATTGAACCTGAGTGAGGTCAAGTCTTACGGTGATATAGTAGAATTCATTTTGAAAAATATCAGAGGACAACAAGCTGACACTTTTGGAATGGATCAATTTGTTAAGTCACATCGTTGGATGACGGTTTCTTTATACGGTAAAAACCCTGATGCTACGGTATTGGCAACGACTCGTGCCGACGCCGGAAAAGTCGGCTATACGGCTTTTCAAACAGCGAAAACGGTTTATCTTGATAAAACATCCTTTTCAACTGCAGAAGATGTCGATCAGGCGAAGCTGATCTTACGTCAAATTGTAACAGGCTTGCGTTTGCAAACAAAAGGCTTGCTGAGTGGAGACACGTTGTCAGCAGACAGCAGCTTAACTGATACCCAAAAATCCCAGCTAGATGAAGCTCGTGATGTATTAGCAGCGGCGAACCAAACAACGACGGATAGCCCATCTCCAGCTCAAAAGCTAGCTGCTGAGGCATCCACAGATGCCAATATCGTAGGTTCTAATGAAGTTAACCAAACAGTTGCTGCCGGTGCAAAAAAAGATACTGTGCAGGCTGTAGCTCGCTTAGATGCCCAAGATATGGAAGGCATTCGCGTGGTCACGGACTTCCTCATGGTTCGCGGCAATTCTGCAACAATTGCGGAAATCAAAGAGCAGTTGTTGAAGTATAAAATAGTTAGATAGTTTAAAAGATATCTATTGAAAATAAAAAAGGGCGCTGATGAGGCGCCCTTTTTTATTGGACTTTGTGCACTCGTAATTAATAGATCTCGTGTGCCAGAGGTCTACGCGGAGCTCTGAAGTATGTTCGTGGTGACAGCTCCAAAAGCTCAGACAGCTTTTCCATGTACACACAAGCATAACGGTCCAATTGATAAGCGAAATAGCTTTCCTCGTTACCAGCTCTCATCAGTTGACCCCAGTTGCTGTTGTAAAGGGCCTGTTGCTTTTTGATATGCTGGCTGATTTGTCCATCGATCTCTGAGATCGACTTTT
>JBLMWG010000283.1:0-6290 GCA_050257115.1 Bacillota bacterium | reverse complement strand
ACAATAGTAATTGCCCCCCCGATTAAGACAGAAAGTTTAGCAAGGTTGCTATACAGATTTCTCATCACTACTCCCCCCAGAGTCATAAGAGACAATAGCTCATCTTGCAAAACCGAAACCTTGCGGAACTGACCTCAAATCGAAAATAAGGAATACTGACATTCCAGAAAAGTGAAAGTGTAAACTAAAATTTAGACAGCGACCAATCTCTGGTCGTTGAGGTCCCTCTTCCTTCTATACGTCATTTTGATACGACCATTAAAGCCAATTAGAAATGTTTCCCTTGAGCCTTTGTAGGCAATGAAGCCACGTACTCTTCTGGCAATCCCGAAGCCCGTGCACCTCGCACCAATGCCTCCAGATAGCGCTCACTGACGGGGCCATCAAGGCTGCGACGGCTCGGAGCTGTGACAAAGGCCGTCGCCTCAAGTTCCTGACCATTGACTAAAACACGTAAAGTCGCCTCTACGGACATCCCTGTTACAACACCTTCTTTGTGCTGAATTATAGGCCACTCTTTCTTCGGAATCTCAAAGAGTCTTCCAAAAACAGAAGAGCCTTCTTTTTCTACCAAACCCGCAACACGTCCACCCCACCAGCGTGATGGGAAGTCAAAAATCAAATCGACCCCCTTCGCTTCGGCCACTTGGCCTTCGGGTAATGTGAAAAACTGATAACTGTGCTCCTCGGCCCAAATTTCGAAAGCCTGGCGATCCAAAACTCCCGAATACGCAAAATACAGTTTGCTTCCGCTATCTTGAATTTGATCTCTTGCTTGCATCACTTTTCCATAATGGGCATCCATAATTGAATTCCTTTATCTCTTTTCTAATTGTGTTGAGAAACTGCACGTCGGGCTTTCCTGGAATCTGTGGCATGATTTTATGGTTCTATCTTGATCACACTGATCTGACCGTTACTTTCTACGAGCGCCACTTTCACTTCTTCAATTTTCCCGACACCATTTTTGCGCAAGATAGAATCCAACTCATCTTGCGTGATCTTTTCCTTTTTCATTGTTGGACGAATCAACTTGCCATTGTGAATAAGAACCTCGGGCTTCCCATCCACGGCTTGCGCAAACCATCTGTATCTGAAGGAAAAATAGCTAATCACCCAGTGAATTAAGATCAATGTCAAAACGAGGATCACTCCTCCGGTGACTGAATTATCTCCTCCGTTCATAGAGTTTTGAACGGCATTACTGAGAATGAAAAGCATCACAAAATCAAAAGGCGAAAGCTGCCCGATCTGGCGTCGTCCGGTGAGGCGTAAAGCTCCCAACAGGAAAACATAGACAATTAATCCGCGCAGACAAAATTCCCACCAAGGCAAGGACAACGTAAACATATGAGTGATATGTTAAATACCCTGGAAGCTAGAGGCAAGATAGAAAGTGACTACCAACACTACGACGTTCTGGACTTCGGCCAGCTAGACGACTGTAATATGACAACACTTCCCCGCCCATTTTGCCCCTTATGGCATCACATATTTCTGTGACATGGTTACGGATACCTAGAAAAGTTTTGATATTTGCACAGAACATTCATACTGTGAGTTGTGATATCAAAAACTATCCCAATGCTATTGGTCTTGATATTTTGTTGTGCGTTTACTGCCAAAAAGACAGTTCGCATTGCAACACTTGACTGGGTTCCCTTTATTAGCCCAAATCTACCGAACAATGGCTGGGTCGCTCAGGTTGCTGAGGCTGCCTTTGCGGAGGGAAACATTAAAGTCGAATGGCTCTTTTATCCCTGGCCTCGGGCCCTCACCGCAGCCGAATTGGGAAAAGTTGATGCCGTCTATCCCACATTTTACTCTGACGAACGAGCGACGAAATTCAACTTCTCGGATTCTTATCGCGGAGGACTTAGTGTCATTGTCGCTTTAAAGAGTTCTGGTATAAATTTTAAAACCAGTCTCCGCGAACTATCTCCTTATACAATTGGCGTGGTCCGAGGCTACGTCTTCGGCAAAGAATTCGACGAGGCTAAATATTTAAAAAAAGTTGACTCTGATGAAGACGAACAAAACATTCGAAAACTAATACATAAGCGTGTTGATTTAATAATCATCAATTTGTTCGTGCTGCAAAATCTAATTAAAACTCAATATGCGGATGAACCAAAAGTAAAGGATATTAGAGTGATTGGGCCCCCTGTTCAAACTGAATACTTCCGTATGGCCTTTACGAAAAAAAGAGACACCGATGATTTAAGAAAGGCCTATAATTCGGGACTATCAAAAATCAAGAGATCCAAAAAGTTCGATCACATTATGACCTCCGGAAAATTGGAGATCCCTAAAGAATACCGTAAATGGTTTGAATAAGGATTCTTAAAATCCTCCGGGAGTCGATGAACCCTTCCAATCCCGACTGGCTCGGTTAAAAAAGTGATTTCATCCTAATCGGCCAATTGCTTGTCTAAGCCGACAGCTTGATAAACTTGACGAGCTTCTTGCTTTAGAGCTTTCGTTTCACGGCAAACTTCAACGAGAGGTCGCATCAGCTTCTCGTCGCCTTTGTGTAGAGTCCTTTTTAAAAATTCACAATCCTCTACCAAAAGACGTAAGCTTTCCTGGGCGTCAGTGGATGTTTTATAGATATAATTACCACTGCGATTGTAGTCCCAATCAGTAAAACCTGTCGGACGATTACCGACGTAATACTGCCGTAACATTTTCTCGATGGTCGTTTCTTCAAGTTGATTCGTTCTGACAAAAAATAATTGAGTCCTTGCGTAAAGAACAAAGCTTTGTACTGTCCTCGCCTTATGATTCTCGTCGCGATAATCACGCAAATCTTGGTAAATATTCTTCGCTTCCATATAATCTTCAAATGCGTCTTCTGAAGACATCAGCAATAATGACTCACTGGAATCATCTGACATCAACCGAGCTCGCTCGAATAGAAAGTGGGCAAACTCATGCACAATTGTCCAGTGGTCAACGCTTTCTATCAGTAACATTGTCGGCTTGGTCACACCGTAATTAAGATTTTTAGGAGTCATGTATTGGCCCAAACCGCCATCAGCGAACGCTTTAAGAAACTTGGTTGGGATATCGTGTTCTGTCGCAATAGGAAGAAATGGAACTGTTACCGGTAGATTCTCAGAATCTTTAACCCGAAAAACTTGGATTCCGTATTTCTGAACGTAATCAATTTTTTCCCGCAAATTCATCCGAAGCATTGGCTCAAGCAATGGCAGCTCAATTTGCTTACCAAAATCAAGCTTCACACACTGTTTACAGTCCGCCAATGCAACTTCTCTTAACAAGAGGAAAGAAGCGAATATTAGAATGTATCGACTGATCTTCATAAAGTTTACCTTTTGAGTACCAAGATGCGATTCCCATGCCATAGCTCAGTAAGGACTCCATAGCTATAGACCTAAGTTCTTTGGTTAAAGAATTTACAAAAGGCACAAATGGGTAACCCCACTCTCTGTCTCATTTTGAGAAAAACAGGGGCGCTTCTATTAAGGCCTCGTTTGAACCAAATCCTAGACTCATATCCCTATGTAAACGAACAGATAAATGTATTTTGAGAACGCCCCCAAGTTGTTTTTAGCATTTCGCAGACCCTGCAGGATGATAATGGATGAAGACAACGAAGTGAGCCTGATATGAACAGTCAGTCCAGAAAACATATCAAAGATAGAGATGGCCTACAGTGTTTATCCCCCTTTTAATATGGACCTTAACCTCCCTAGTTTTTGCGAACACCGAAAAAAAGGTGACGTTGGTGACTATGGAAATTCCTCCCTTCATGAGTCCCAAACTTCCCGACGATGGGGCCGCCATATATGGTTTACGAAAAGTTTTTAAAAAGGCCGGCTACGATTTTGAAATCAAATTTATTCCCGTTCCTCGGATTCGAGCTGTGGGTTTTGGTGACGAAAAAATCAACGGTTTCTTTCCCTCATTTGCTGACGAAAAGTTTGAAAACAAACTCATTCTTTCAAAATTATTCTATCAAACTCCTTGGGTCATAGTTGAAAGAAAAAATAACCCGATACACTGGAAAACTCCCAAAGACCTCTTGAAGTACAAAGGGGGAAACGTGGCAGGTTACGTCCTGAGATCTCAGATTGCCGATGCCTATAAAAACAATCCGCAGCAGCTAGAATCAGCCCCGAATGACACCGTGAATATTCTGAAATTAATCCATCACCGTATTGATTTTATTTTTATTGATTTGAATGCCTTTAGATATATCAGCAGCACCAACGCCGAAGTGCACCCCTATGCCGATCGTCTTCAAGTGAATCCCAAAGCTATCGCATACAATCGATACGGCATTGGCTTCAAAACAGATCCCAAAAGCCAAAAAATCATGCACGACTTCAACCGGTATATTAGCGAAAAAGAGTATACAAATTGGGTCACAAAATATATCGATGATCAAGTCGCATCAGGGGTGTCGTCCAGCTCCCCGTAAGCCCTCATGGCTCAGCCCCCTTTTTTCAAACAAAAAAACTGCGTGTCAAAAAGTTCGACGATCACTCGCGGCTCTCGTAAATTGCTTATACACTCCTTTTGTTTTTAAAACGAATTTATGTGTATCTGACATTGGAATGACATTCGCATTATGAGACGTCCGAAACACTGTTCCGGTTGAATAATGGGAAATTCATCCCAACAACTTTGGAACGGTATCCATGAATAAGGAGCTTTTATGAAAACAATTTTCCTATCTAGTTTGATCATGTTGATATCCCTAGCTTCGCATGCCAGTGAAGTTAATGGGGGTGTAAATTTAGTCAGAAACGATGAAAGTGGCGCTGTCTTCATGCGAATTGAAGGCAAAGCTGCCCAAGCTCTCTATTTAAATCTTCAGGTGCCAAAAAATTCCGGTCCCGCCTCAACTTTTATCAAACACGGTGAGAATATCTCCTGTTATGAATCCAGAATCGACTCATCAGTTTGGTGTGCCGTCAATGTTGACTTAAGCACGGGCTCCCTTACGGCTCATTAGAATCCCGTTTTAGTAGGGCAAAATTTTCGTCGACGAAGATAGAAAATAATTAGAGTATCTCTAAAACCCCTAGGTTCTAAACGAACCAATGTCAGGCGAAGTCCCGTTTTAAAAGCGGACTTCGCCGACTTATTTCAACCCCATCCCCGCCCTTTGGATTCACTTAACTAGCCCATAGATTGCAATGGCTCTACGTAAACGCAGGAGCTGATCTATGGGTAAGCCCAGACGCCATTTATGCTTATTAAAAGTAATCACGTGTATAGCGTATTTTGTTCCAATGCTTGCGTTGTCTCATACTGAGCCAATTAACAAAAATGAGCATAACAACTCCAGCACTTCTGAAGAACATTTCTTAGATCAAATAGGCTTTAAAAGCTTTATTCCTGAAATTAAAAATTCACTAGGCTCATCAAAGGCTTCTATTGCGTCGAAAATAGCTCTCAAAGAAAATCTCGAAAAATATCGAATTCTTGATGAGAGCAAATCCTTAGCTTTATTTATTTATAGTCAGATCTTATCAGGATTAAGCAGTCATGATGTGCAAATAAGAGCGTCGCGATTAACAGCACATCTTTTGCGGCCACCGATAGAATCACAGTTTCTGCCAATTCCAAGCTATTTCAAAGAAACTATGACTCACGAAGAATACCAGAAAGAAACAGAAAAATACCTCGACGGGTCGATCCGAGCAATCAAGGATAATGAGCTTAAAGCGCTTACCAAGTATACCGTTGAAACAATAGCACTGGCAAATCACCTGGATCGTTCTTCAGAAACTTATGTGCAACTCAAAAAACAACTCTATACAAAGTTTCAATCCTATCTTGTATTGCAAAATAAATATTATGAGCTAGCGTCTTCACGATATTTAGGCCGTGCCATGACCGCTCTTTTGATTCGTTATAACCGAAACAACCCATCAGCAGATCTCGAGGCTCAACTAAATTTTCTATTAAGCCGACAAGATGACTATCTTTCCAACTATATAACGGCAAGTTATACGGTAAGAGACAGAAACCATATTCAAAAAACCGTACCATTAAGATCTGGTGATTTTGTAAACAAATATTCTTTCGATGCGGAATCCTTCTTGATTTCTGCAGGAGTAGAACCCGGTGACAAAGCCAATAGAGATCGTGCTGATGAACTCAATCTAGTAAACTCACTTTTGGATTTAAGGGACTTCCCGACCCCGGCGAAAGGCCGAGCTATCGCTGAGAAAATCGCTCAAAATATTTCACTGACTCCCCATGAAGAAGAACTCTATTTACAAACTCGTTTATCAAGTACCGGAAAAGGATTT
>JBLMWG010000282.1:0-4931 GCA_050257115.1 Bacillota bacterium | reverse complement strand
TGCAGGGGGGTCTTCTAAAAGACCCAACTTTGGCATTTCCCAATTTTCAATACGACGTGGAGGTTTGGCCTTCATCACGACTTTACGTTTTTGCGCCAAACGGAGTGCTGGCACATCATCTTCGTCGTCTTCTTCCTCGTCAGATTCGTCTTCGCCTTCTTCCTCTTCTTCGGCATCTGCCGCCAGAATCGCTTCTAAATCTTCGTCTTCTTCATTCTCTTCTTCGTCTTTACCTAAGAATTTTTTATTAGCAAGAGGGAAGGCCTTTTTAGGCTCCTCTTTTTTGTCGTCTTTTTTCGGTTTCGCTTTCTGTGTTTTATCACTCACAAACATGCCAGAAAAGAATGTGCCTAAACCGTTCGTAAATTTTTTCTTCTTTACGCCACCAAAAAAGTCCTGAGGAATTTCCGCAAGCTCTTGCAATGTTTTTTCTGAATAGAACACAACCAGTACGGCCATAAATGACCAAAGGATGACCTGAACACCGACTGAGGCAAAAGCGGGCATAAGTGCTTGTGCGGCAGTCAATCCGAGTAAGCCGCCCAAATAAATCTGGCCCTGATAGAGCTTTGTATTTGGCAAGTAAATAGATAGCAGGGCCGCCACGTTCACGATCAGCAACAACGCCCAAACAAAGCGAATGTTCTTAAGATTCAGAGATTCGCCTTTAAAGCTGGCATAAGCGATTTTTACGAGGCTGGCGACCATAACCCAGGCCGCAAGACCGAACATCTGATAAACCGCATCTGCAAGAAAACTACCTACGATTCCACAGTAATTTAGAGCTTTTAAGCCTTGGCCAATCGAATTCAGGGATGGATCCTGAGGGCGGTAGCTTATTAGGGATAAGGCGAGAAAAAGCCCTAGGCCTAAAAAAGTGATTGCAATGACGTCCTGACGAAACTTTTTAAGGAATTGGTTCATTTAAAAAATTTACGAAATTCCGATGAGTTAGTCATGCTTGGAAGCGTCTCCTTGACTTAGGACGGGTGCCGGGGGCAAGTTACCGATTTTGAACCTTGTTTCTTCAATACTAAGAGCCAGTTCATGCTTAAAATAAATGAGATTTTTTATAGTATCCAAGGTGAAACATCGTACGTAGGCGCGCCTACAGTCTTCGTGCGCACAACAGCATGCAATCTACGCTGCACCTACTGCGACACAAAATACTCCTACTACGAGGGCGATACGCGCGCGTTAGAAGATATTCTGAAAGAGATTGATTCTTATGGTGCGCCTCATGTTTGTGTTACCGGTGGTGAACCTCTTTTACAAAAAGAGGTTCACGGACTTATGAAAATACTTTGCGACAAGGGGTATAAAGTTTCCTTGGAAACCAGCGGCTCAAAAAGTATTGAGCACGTCGATCCACGTGTGAAAGTTATTTTGGATGTTAAAACTCCTGAAAGTGGAGCAGCAGATTCATTCCTTATGGAAAACATCGCCTTTTCCACACCCAGCACGGAATACAAGTTTGTTATCTGTTCTGAAGCAGACTTCAATTGGTCTGAAAGTTTCTGTCGTCAACACAATTTGTTCGAAAAATTTATGGTTTTATACAGCCCATCATACGGCCAAGTGTCTGAACGCTGGTTGGCAGAAAAAATTTTGCAGAAAAAATCATCAGCAAGGTTGCAATTGCAGCTGCATAAGTATATTTGGTCTCACGAAACACGCGGAGTATAGATTTAAGTTTTAGTTGCGCTTAAATTTGCCGCTCCAAACTCATCTGTAAAATTTTGGGAGTTCCATGACGCCGAACCTTAACAGTTCTGATAATCTTTTTGTCGCTAACCTTCAGTCTGTAAGCTTGGAAAAGCTTGTAAAAAGCAAACTTGAAGTTTTGTTTGCTCAGCAAAAGGAAGCTCAGGTTGAATTGAATGGTTTGTACAACGTCGTTATCGAACAAGTTGAAAAACCTCTCTTGGAACTAGCGCTACGCGCATACAACGGTAACCAAGTTAAGACAGCACAGATGCTTGGCATCAACCGTAATACTCTTAAGAAGAAAATTGATAACTACAAAATTCGTGTTAAAAAAATGAACTAAATATTTTCGTTCACGATTTAGCATCAGCGAGCCAACGCAGAACCACCACCTAGTACAAGGCTCGCAATTTTTGTTTGAAAACTCAATGACGCTTATCACGTGAGGGGTTCTAGTGAGTACGCGTATACCACCACAAAATCTTGATGCCGAACAGTCTATCCTGGGCGGCTTGATGCTTGATCGCGAAGCTTTAGATCAAGTCGGCGATATTCTCTTTGCAGAGGATTTTTATAAGCCGGCTCACCAAAAGATCTATGCAGCGATCAAAGAATTGCATGGCAAAAGCCAGCCAATTGATATCATTACTGTGACGAACGTTCTTCAAGCTGAAGGCTCGATGGATGTGGTTGGCGGTCCTGAATATTTGATCGGTCTTCTTGATAAGACAATTTCTTCAGCAAACATTCAATCTCACGCAAAGATCGTTCGCGAAAAAAGTTTGCTTCGTAAGATGATACTTACGAGCGGCAAGATCATTGAACGCGCCTACGATCAAGATTTCACTGACGTAGAGTCCTTCATGGACCAAGCGGAAAGTGACATCTTCAAATTAGCTGAAACAAAACAAACATCGGGCCTAGTGGGTTCGATGGAAATCGTTAAAGCATCGATCCAAAAAATCGAAGAGCTTTATAAACGCAAGGCTGACGTCACAGGTCTTCCAACTGGATTTACAGATCTTGATAAAATGACCTCTGGTTTGCACCCTGGAGAGATGACGATTATCGCAGCTCGTCCTTCTATGGGTAAAACGGCGTTCTCTCTGGGGATCGCTCAACACATTGCTCTTCGCGCGAAAAAAGTTATCGCATACTTCTCTCTCGAGATGGGTAAAGAATCGATGATGATGCGTATGTTGTCCTCCGAGGCACGCGTTAACATGTCTGAAATCAGAAATGGTAAGATCCAAGATTCTGCTTGGCCGAAGTTGATCAACGCCGCCAGCGCGCTTTCTGAAGCGGGTATCTTTATTGATGATACTCCAGGAATGTCGCCGTTTGAGATTCGCTCTCGCGCACGTCGTTTGAAGGCCGAGCATGGCCTAGATTGTATCATGATCGACTACTTACAGTTGATGAGCATGAAGCAAAAGTTCAATTCCCGCGAACAAGAGGTTGCGGAAATTTCGAAAGGTTTGAAATCCATCGCCAAGGAACTCCAAGTTCCAATTATCGCCCTGGCTCAGTTGAATCGTGGGGTGGAGGGTCGTGCGGACCGTCGCCCGATGCTTTCTGACCTGCGTGAGTCCGGATCTATCGAACAAGATGCCGACGTTATCATGATGCTTTACCGTGATGACTACTACGACAAGGAAGATCCAGACAAAGCAGGTCACGCTGAGGTCATCGTGGGCAAACAGCGTAATGGTGCAACGGGTACAGTTAAACTGCGCTTCGATGCGAAGTATGCACGCTTCCGTGATGCTGAGGCAGAAGGACCGGGTGTAAACCCACTTCCTCCACCACAAGCACCACCACCAATGCCGGGCGGCAGACCGAAAAACTTTGCCCCAGGAGCTCCATCCTAGTTTAATGAAGGTCACTATGTGGCCTTTTTCTCGTTATCATCGCAGTGAAACTCAGCAATCTTATAAGCCCATCGTTCTAGTCACCGGGTGTTCCGCAGGTATTGGTCTTGAGTTGGCCAGACTTCTTCACAAACACACCGAATATCGAGTCGTCATTACCGCCAGAGAAAAAAGCATTCATACACTTCACGATGAGTTTCTTGAAGACGATCGCTTTCTTATCCGCCCACTAGACGTCACTTCCGAAGAAGAACGTCGAAAACTAATTGATGAAATTAGCAAACACTGGGGTGGTGTAGATATTTTAGTTAACAATGCCGGTATTTCCTATCGCTCGGTTATCGAGCACATGACGGCTAAAGACGAACTCCTTCAGATGGAAACTAACTATTTGGGGCCTATGGGTTTAATCCGGCGTGTGCTTCCTCATATGCGTGCAACCGGGCGAGGAAAAATCATCAATATTTCCTCGGTTTCAGGAATGTTGGCCATGCCGACGATGTCTTCCTATTCAGCATCTAAATACGCTCTGGAAGGTGCCAGTGAAGCTCTCTGGTATGAGATGAGGCCATTTGGTGTTCAGATCTCTTTAGTGCAACCTGGTTTCATTCACAGCAATTCATTTCGCAACGTCTATCACACAGAACTTTCGGATCCGACTCGCAACTGGAATGGCCCATACGCAGACTTTTATCAGAATATGACTCCCTTCGTGGAAAGAATGATGGGCCTCAGCCTGACAACCTCAGAAAAGCTTGCGAAGATTATATTAAAGACAATGAAAACAGAAAACCCACCACTATGGATTCCAGCTACTTTGGATGCGAAAGTTTTCTATTATATTCGCCGCTTACTACCTCGGCGTGTGCTATTGCCATTTCTATATTGGTGCCTGCCAAAAGCACGAACTTGGGGGAAAAGATATTCCCATCGTCGCGGCTCCAACTAGACCTTCATCCTGTCGGCTCCTTTTTATTTGAGTTCGTCTTAACCACTTGATTGAGTAAAGGAGTCCCACAGACACATATAGGCGCAAGGATCGCACCTATATACGCATGGAGGCGTCATGAGTAACAAACTGTTTAATACAGTGGTGCAAGGAACAGGTCTTATCCAAGAGCCTGTAGAGAAAGAATTAAACGCACTACTAACGGCTCAGGGTTTTAACGCTTCAGAGCTTACGATGGAACAGTTGCGTGAAGTGATGATTGATTATCTAAATACAGTCTTTCTTGAAATTTCAGAAAACGAAAAGTACAAATCCGCATAAAAAAGCGACTTTATTCAAATCGCTTTTATTTTAAAATCTATCTCTAAAGTTTTAATTCTTTGAGCTCACTGTCAGCACGTTTT